>NZ_FMUZ01000002.1:0-517137 GCF_900101575.1 Pseudomonas sp. NFACC37-1
CTTCCAGTCGATCTGTTTCTGCGTGATAAATCACCAACTCATCTTTGGCGACATCAACACCCACGATCGGCTTTGCGACAGAAACCGGCATTGCCATTGAAAATCCTCCGGGCTAAGGTTTGAACACTTGAAGGGTTCACCCAGAGGCGCAGGCTTGTTCCTATCGTCGGTCTAGGCCAGATGCATTCTTTATCGGCGCTTGGGTGAAAGGAGGAGGGGTGAAATCTCCCACGGTCTGTACTGCGGCTAACAGTCAGAATCGAGCTTTGTCCCTCCTCCTCCCTTCAAGTCCTACCATACAAGCGAGCTTGCTCCCACAGGGTTTCTCACAGGTCTGCCATGGAGTTCGCTATCAGGACAGGAACCCGCCATCCACATTCAACGCCACACCCGTGGTGTAGCTCGACGCATCGCTGGCCAGGTACAGCACCGCACCGGCCATTTCGCTCGGGTCGGCCACGCGCTTGAGGGGGATCTGCGCCAGGGCGGTTTTCAGGATGGCGTCGTTCTTGACCAGCGCCGAGGCGAACTTGGTGTCGGTCAGGCCCGGCAGCAGGGCGTTGCAACGGATGCCGAACTGCGCGCATTCCTTGGCGAAGACCTTGGTCATGTTGATCACCGCGGCCTTGGTCACCGAATAGATGCCCTGGAAGATCCCCGGCGAGATGCCGTTGATCGACGCCACGTTGATGATGCTGCCGCCGCCGTTTTCGCGCATCAGCTTGCCGGCTTCCACCGACATGAAGAAATAGCCGCGGATGTTCACGTCCACGGTTTTCTGGAACGCACCCAGGTCGGTGTCCAGGACGTTGCAGAACTGCGGGTTGGTGGCGGCGTTGTTCACCAGGATGTCCAGGCGCCCGAACTGTTCGCGGATACCGGCGAACACCTGGCTGATCTGCTCCATTTCCCCGATGTGGCAGGCGATGGCGGTGGCCTTGCCGCCGGCGGCGATGATCGCATCGGCCACGTGCTGGCAACCGTCGAGCTTGCGGCTGGACACGATCACATGGGCGCCTTGTTGGGCCAGCAGTTTGGCGATGGCTTCGCCGATGCCGCGGCTGGCGCCGGAAACGAAGGCGATTTTACCGTCGAGGTCGAACAACTGGGTCTTGGACATGCTGTTTCCTTGTGATGTGGCGCTCAGAGCGTGGATTTACCGATGACCTGCAGGCTCATCTGCTCCAGCAGTTTGTTCATCTGAACGAACTGCGCGAAGCGTTTGTCCTGGGTCTGGCCGTGGAAGAAGCGGTAGTAGATCTGCTGGACGATCCCTGCCAGGCGGAACAGGCCGTAGGTGTAGTAGAAGTCGAAGTTGTCGATGCGGATCCCGGCGCGCTCGGCGTAGTAATCGACGAACTCGCGGCGGGTCAGCATGCCGGGGGCGTGGCTCGGCTGGCGGCGCATCAGTTGCACCGGCGCCGGGTCGTCCGCCTCGATCCAGTAGGCGAGGCTGTTGCCCAGGTCCATCAACGGGTCGCCCAGGGTGGTCAGTTCCCAGTCCAGCACACCGATGATCTGCATCGGGTTCTCCGGGTCGAGGATCACGTTGTCGAAGCGGTAGTCGTTGTGGACGATGCTCGAAGTGGGGTGGTCGGCGGGCATCTTGTCGTTGAGCCAGGCCTTGACCGTTTCCCATTTCGGCGCATCGGGGGTCAGGGCTTTTTCGTAGCGGTCGCTCCAGCCACGGATCTGCCGGGCCACGTAGCCTTCGGGTTTGCCCAGGTCGGCCAGGCCGCAAGCGTTATAGTCGACGCGGTGCAATTCGACGAGCCGGTCGATGAAGCTCTTGCACAGCGCTTCGGTGCGGGCGGCGTCGAAACCCAGCTCCGGCGGCAGGTCGGAGCGCAGGATGATGCCCTTGACCCGTTCCATCACGTAGAACTCGGCGCCCATCACCGACTCGTCGGTGCAGTGTACGTAGGCTTTGGGGCAGTACGGGAACGCTTCGCGCAATTGGTTGAGGATGCGGAACTCACGGCCCATGTCGTGGGCGGACTTGGCCTTGTGGCCGAACGGCGGCCGACGCAGGACGAATTCCTGTTCGGGGTATTCCAGCAGGTAGGTCAGGTTCGACGCGCCACCGGGAAACTGGCTGATCCGTGGCAGGCCGGTCAGGCCGGGAATGTGGGCCTTGAGGTACGGGTCGATCAGGTTGGCAT
The DNA here is from genome assembly GCF_900101575.1 of Pseudomonas sp. NFACC37-1. Taxonomy (NCBI): domain Bacteria; kingdom Pseudomonadati; phylum Pseudomonadota; class Gammaproteobacteria; order Pseudomonadales; family Pseudomonadaceae; genus Pseudomonas; species Pseudomonas sp. NFACC37-1. Next base: position 2,163 of record NZ_FMUZ01000002.1, read on the forward strand.
CGAGTTCTTCACCGTCGCGCACGCGGGTGGACTGATCAGTAAACGCCATGCTTATCCCTTCTGCTTATTTTGGAGGCCATCGATCATTGGCTAATCTAATGGCGCGTGGGAGGCGTCACAAGCACGCCAGGGTCTTATAGGTTAGCGTGTTGCCGGATAATCAGCGGGCTTGATGCATGGCGGCGTGCGCGTCGGAAGCGGGCGAGCTATGGTTTGGGGGAGTCGCTGTCAAAGGAGCCACCGCGATGGGATGCCCGCAAGTCTGTAGCACCGCGACCCTGCAATGCAGCTTCGGCGCAGCCCCGGCGGTGCTCAATGTGCTGCCGGTCAATCGCCTGCTGACCGGCGGGATGCCGGCGGCGAACATCATGGATCACATCCCGCTGGTGAACATCACCACCTTCGGCATGTGCATGAGCCTGGCGAACCCCACCGTGGCCGCCGCCACCGCGGCGGCCCTGGGCGTGCTGACCCCCATGCCCTGCATCCCGGCCACTGCGGCGCCATGGATCCCCGGCGGCGCACCGACCTTGCTGCTGGGCAACATGCCGGCCATCGACGCCAACAGCACCTTGATGTGCACCTGGGCCGGGGTGATCAAGATCGTCGTGCCGGGGCAGGTGCAGATGTTGATTCCCTGACGGTGACGCCTGTGAGCAACCACAAATTCCCTGTGGGAGCGAGCTTGCTCGCGATAGCGGTAGATCAGTTTGCGGTGATTGACTGTGCCGACGTCATCGCGAGCAAGCTCGCTCCCACAAAGGGAAGTGTGCTGATCGCTCAATCTTGATCCATCGCCGGGGCGACTCGGCCTCACGCATTGGCGTGGGTCAGCCCGGTCAAGGTGTCGGCGATGGCCTTCGTGCGTTGTGCCGTGCCTTCGGTGGTACGGCTGGAGTCTTCCAGGGCATCGAGCATCTCCCGCAGGGCGCTCACGGCGACGGACTGGTCTTCGATCTGTTGGGCGACGCCTTGGATCTCCGTCGAGAGCAGGTCGATGTCCACGCCGATTTCCGCGGCATTCTGGCGGGTGATTTCCGCAAGCTTGCGGACCTCATCGGCCACCACCGCAAAGCCTCTGCCCATCTCACCGGCCCGCGCTGCTTCGATGGCGGCGTTGAGGGCCAACAGGTTGGTCTGCCCCGCGATTTGCTGGATGACCTGTACGATCGACTGGATACGCAAGCTCGAGCTGGCGAGCGCACGGGCACCGACCACCGCTTCGCCCGCTTGGGTGGCAAGCTGCTCGACGGTGGTGCCGGCCTGCTCGGCCACGCTGTTTTGCCGGTCGATGGTGCCCGTCAGGTCATCCATCGACAGGTGCAGTTCGCCGGAGTAATGCTTGATTTGCGTCGCCATCAGCGCTTGTTGCTGGCTGGCCTGCGCCAATACCTGGCCCAGGTCCGTCAGGCCGTCGAACACCGGCAGGATCGTCTGGTCCAGGCCGCGAGTGTCCAAGGCGCTGCTGAAGTCATTCATCTTGAACGCCATGATCTGCTTGACCACGACATGGTTCAGGCCCGCCAGCTTCTTGATCTGGCGGCGCAGGAAAAATGCCTTGAACTCGCCATAGTGAGTGATGAAGTGATCGACGTACTCGTCGACAAACCCGGCGCCCTTGGTGACCCTGAAGAAGAAAATCGCCGTGAGTGTCTGGTTCAGGTTCAAACCGAGGATTTCACCAAACGTCGAGAAGCCGGCCAGAGGCACATCCCCGAAAATACCGGCCATGCTGCCCAGGTCGCTGCTGTTGTTGAGACGGCGCAGGATGCAATCGTTGAGAATGGCGGCCACCGGCTGGCCACCTTTACCCTTGAGGAATTTCTCGTAGTCGAGCCGGGTCGCCTCGCGCAGGGGCGTGCGCTTGACCATCACCAGCTCTTCGCCGGGCGCCACGTCGCAGAACAACTGGATGATCTGCTGCTGATGGTCGATGCGGGCAATGGAACGGACGAACAGCTCATCACCCACGCGGATGGCGAATGAATAATCGGCCAGCTTCTTTTCCAGCGCCTGGGCACTGCACTCGAAGGCCTCGCACAGCGCCTGGACCATGCTCTTGATGTTTCCACGGCTGTCGATGACCTGGTCGATGGTGCGGTCTTCGACCGACGCGGTGAGCACGCTGAATGTCAGCCCGGCAGGTTGGAAGTTCTGGCTCTTGAACACCCCGAAGCGCACATCCACCGCGGTTTTCAAAAAGACAATCTGCGCATGGTTCTGGTAACTGCGCTGCCCATCACTGATCAGGGTCTTCTTGAAATCCGCCTTGCCACCGGCCGAGCCGCCGACGAACAGGCAGGGGAAACGGCCTGATTCATAGAGCGCCTCCATAAAGAACGACTCGGAAGCCGAAAGACCATCGAACACCACGTAGGCCAAGGTATCGCGATGGTCAATGGGCGTGCTCACCTGCGCCTGTTTGATGTTATTCACCAACCGAGCGATTCGCTCACGCATGGCCAGGCGCTTGCCGCCACCGCGAATGTCCTCGCACTCCAGCGGCACCATCACCACCTCGGCTGACGCAATCACACTGGTGTCGAACAGCTGCAGCACCACCCGGTCCCAGGTCTCGCCGGTCTGGCAGTACAGCGTGTTCGCACCGTTGCACAGCTCACCCGACGTCGTGCACAAGCTGATGGCGCTTTGGGGAAAACGCTGCTTGACCTTGGCGGCGACCCGGTCGATGTCCAGGTGAGGGGAGACGAACCCGGCGATCAATACCGGTGTGATGCGTACGTTGGCCAGCGCCCGGTCCAGTTCGCTCAACGTGCAGGCCACGCTGACCGCCCCTTGTGTGCGGGCTCGGGCTTTGTTGAAGAGATTCGATAGGTTCATGGCAGGACTCGGTTGAGCGCGACGTGACGCGTACGAGGTATGCGTGCGGAGTCCTTTCCCTGTAGCGATCACGGCTGGGGACTTGTATGGGCGTGAGCTTGTGCTATTTGCGGGGGCGGTCCATAGGGGCTTTTGGTTGGGGTTTACTCCGTCTGTTGGATGGCGACTTTCGTATTGGTCCCGGGAAACCTGCGGAAAAAATCAGCGTTTGCTCGCTGGACGACAAAGCCCCACCCGCTATGCTATCGACGATGGCCTCTTGCCATTTGCCATGCCCACCACAACCCATCCCCGGCGCGAGACGAGAACCTGCTCGTCACCGCCCTTTGCAGAGACGATTCATGAACAAACACAAAGCCGTGTCAGGAGTTGCCTGGGGTGTTCTGTTGGGTTGCATCGGACACGCCAACGCTTTTCAACTCTCGCCGGATGGCACGTTGGCTGAACGGGAGATGGCCAAGAAATACGGGGTTTCCTATAAGGCGACGGTGCCTTTCGCCAGTTTCGCGCTGCATAACTTTTCCGATCCTGCCCACGAGGCGTTGACGCAGAAGATCTATGGGTGTGACGGGGATTGGCAGGATTGCAGTAACCCCAACTTGGAGAACGCCGGTGCTTATGTCATTGCCGGGGTTCGCTGGAACGATGATCCGGTGTTCATGCCGGGCGCGGAAGATGCCAAGACCAAGGGCTGCGATGGACGTTACTCGGTTGGTTTCATCTCGCAGACGCGGTGCTGGGTCAATCTCTTCGAGAAAGCCGAGGACATAAGCGCTTCCGATCCGATGGCGTTCATGGGGGCGGGGAACTACATCTCCCGTTCGCATTTTGGCGACCTGCAATTCTTGCATGCAATGGCGTCCCAAGAGGGCGACGCGCCAGAGAAGACCAAGCGCGAAATCATGATGTGGGCCGAGTTCGCCTGGGGGGTTGCCGATGGTACCTACCCCCTCAATACCTATTTGAAAGACATCCAGATCGAAGGCTGGGAACAGCATTTCAATAACGGACAAACCGTGCAGGATCTTTTTGCGGTGGGGCGTCCATGGTTGCGGGCGAATGTGAATCAGGTGGCGTTTGGCAGTTTGCTTCATCTTGTCCAGGACAGCTTTGCCGGTGGACATGCGCAGCGGCGCGAAGAGATCCTGGGTGACAAGTGCATGGGCGGTGCCGAGGCTGTGCTGGGGCGGATCGAGGAGTTTCATTCCTACGCTCGGCAGGATCATGCCAAGCACAAGGACGATGACGCCAGTTCAGTCGCCAGGCTCATGTTGATGGCCCATGAGCCGGATGTTGTGGATGCCGGTAAGAAGCTGCGAGGGTTTATCGCCGATCGCAAGAAATGGGCGGATGTCAGGCCTTATCTGGATGAGTGTGTTTTTGCCCTGGCCAATGAAACGACTCCGGCGTCGGCGGGTGACAGGTACAAGCTGGAAGCCAACCGCTGAACATTTGACGAAAAACTGTGGGAAAAAACCGTGGGAGCGAGCTTGCTCGCGATGACGTCGGCACATTCAACATCGAGGCCAGCTGATCCACCGCCATCGCGAGCAAGCTCGCTCACAGGGGGCTGTGCCAGTCGAGAAAGTGAGGTTCACCCCCGATCCAATGTGGGAGCGAGCTTGCTCGCGAAGACGTCGGCACATCCAGCATCGAGGCCAGCTGATCCACCGCTATCGCGAGCAAGCTCGCTCCCACAGGGGGCTGTGTCAGTTGAGGAATCCAGGTTCATCACCGAGCCGGCGTGCAACCTGGCCTCAGCCCAAATCCCCAGCCCCATGCCGCTCTGGCACTTGGCTTGCCTCATCCCCCCACGTGCGGTTGACCCGCTGTCCGCGCAGGACGGCGGGGCGCTTGGCAATGTCTTCTGCCCAGCGCTGCACATGGGTGTATTCGTGGGCACTCAGGAATTCGGCGGCGCCGTATACGTTGTTGCGCACCAGTTGGCCATACCAGGGCCAGACCGCGATGTCGGCGATGGTGTAGTCGTTGCCTGCCAGGTATTGGTTTTCACCGAGGCGGCGGTCCAGGACGTCGAGTTGACGCTTGGCTTCCATGGTGAAGCGATTGATCGGGTATTCGAGTTTCTCCGGCGCATACGCGTAGAAGTGCCCGAAGCCACCGCCCAGATACGGCGAAAACGAGGCGAAAACGGGGACAGACCACGTTTTCTATACGTTTGCTGTAGCGTGTTCTGATTGGCTGAAATAGTAGGAAATAGAAAGAGGTGATGTCCTTTCTTGAGTTGGCTAAGCTTTTGGCTCGACTTGTATAAAAGGACTCTCCATATATGCCACGCAGAGCACGCGTCTTAATGCCGGGTGTACCCTTGCATCTAATTCAGCGAGGGAATAATCGATCGGTTTGCTTTTTCTCGGATGATGATTATGTTTTTTATATGGAGTTGCTCGCAGAGCAAGCCAGCAAAAGTGGGTGTGAAGTTCACGCGTGGTGCTTGATGAGTAACCATGTTCATTTATTGATTAGCCCTCAAGAGCAAAGTAGTGCAGGCTCGCTTATGAAGGGGATAGGACAGAGATATGTTCAGTACGTGAATCGTACATATGGGCGCAGTGGAACTCTATGGGAGGGGCGCTTTCGCTCATGCCTTGTCCAAAGTGAAAGTTATGTTTTGGCCTGCTATCGTTATATAGAAATGAATCCTGTTCGGGCAAAAATGGTAGTGCATCCGGCGGAATATCGTTGGTCGAGTTATCGTGTTAACGCACAATCAGAATTTTCATATTTTATTACCCCGCACTCTCAGTATCTGTCGCTTGGAGGGCCAAATACATCGAGTGCAGAGGCTTACAGGGACCTTTTTAGAGACGAGTTGGGAGTAGGGATGGTTGACCAAATTCGGGCCGCCACCAATGGTAACTATGTGCTCGGTGGCTCGCGATTTGCTGCAGAAATTGAAGCGATGATCGGACGCCGAGCTCAACGAGGCCACCCGGGACGTCCGGGAAAACGATCACTGTCTTAGTTGGAAAACGTGGTCTGTCCCCGTTGTCTGTCCCCGTTGTCCCCTCATGTCTGCTACTGAGGTAGATCAGGTCCTCGATGGGGCGACAAAGATAGTAAAGCGTAGCTATCATCCGCAGGGAGATACTCTAACTATCGAAAATGCTAATATGCCGGGCAGGCCTAAGGTAGTCGTTGACGAGGCGACAGGTACTCGTATCATTACTGTGATTAACCCAAAGAGAAAGAGATAAGATGGAAATGTTAGAGGTTATGAAATTGCTAGATGCCTTTATTGATGGAGGTAATACAAGTATGGAAGCTGCAAATCGTTTAGAGGTATTGATTGATGATGCCTTTCCGGACGATGATTTTCTGCAGGAAATTGTGGAGATTTTGGCGTGCTATCGACCTGAAGGAGGAGATTTTCTTTTTGATTCGAGTCAAGTGCAAAATCACCTTGTTGAGGCGCGAATTTATTTAAGGAGGAAGATCTCCTTATGATTTGCTGTTTCAAGAGGAGGAAAACAGAGGCAGACCCTGAGGGATCCCCACAAATCTACTCCAATGCCCGGGCCTCTTGATGTACCTCTGCTCGCAACGCGTGCTCAAGTCTCTCCAAAGTTTTTCGAGATTTTGAGCCGCGTCCGCGGGAAAAACAGGAACAGACCCTGAGGGCCCCCCACAAATCTACTCCAATGCCTGCGCCTCTTGACTACCTCTGCTCACAACGCGCGCTCAAGGGGCTTCGAGAATTTGAGCTGCGTCCGCAAAACGTGTCTGTCCCTGAGAGACTGCGATCATTGGGTTCTCCGGGATCCCTCAGGGACAGACCACGTTTTCTGTGATGTATTTTGATTGGCTGAAATAGTAGGAAATAGAAAGAGGTGATGTCTTTTCTTGAATTGGCTAAGCTTTGGCTCGACTTGTAAAAAAGGACTCTCCATATATGCCACGCAGAGCACGCGTCTTAATGCCGGGTATACCCTTGCATCTAATTCAGCGAGGGAATAATCGATCGGTTTGCTTTTTCTCGGATGATGATTATTTTTTTTATATGGAGTTGCTCGCAGAGCAAGCCAGCAAAAGTGGGTGTGAAGTTCACGCGTGGTGCTTGATGAGTAACCATGTTCATTTGTTGGTTAGCCCTCAAGAGCAAATTAGTGCAGGCTGATCGTGTCCCAGGAAGTGGTGTAGCTGAACCAACCGAAGGCGCCCAGTGGGCGAAAGAGGATGGTCATCGTGGTTCTTGGCTAACGTTGAGTTTGCGAAGACCAAACACTCACCAGAGAAACCACGATGACCAAGCCCACTATCGCATTGACCGAGTTGGTTGAGAAAGGGGCAGACGCTGATCTGCTCAAGCAAATGATCCAGTTCGTTGCCCAGCGCATGATGGAGTTCGATGTCGAAGGCCTGTGCGGCGCGGGCTTCGATGTCAAAAGCCCAGACCGGACAAAAAGCCGCAACGGCTACCGTGATCGCCTCTGGCAAACCCGTGCCGGTGACGTTGATTTGAAGATCCCCAAGCTGCGCCAGGGCAGCTATTTTCCCGGTTTCCTTGAGCCTCGACGCACCGCAGAGAAGGCAATGGCGGCGGTCATTCAGGAGGCCTACATCCAGGGCGTTTCAACGCGCTCGGTGGACGAGCTGGTCAAGGCCATGGGCATGACCGGGATTTCCAAGAGCCAGGTATCACGGCTGGCAGGTGAGATCGATGAGCGCGTTCACGCTTTCCTTGATCGTCCGCTTGAAGGCTGGCCCTATCTCTGGATCGATGCTACCTACGTCAAGGTGCGGGAGGCCGGGCGCATCGTCTCGGTTGCCGTAATAATCGCCGTGGCCGTGAACACAAATGGTGGTCGTGAAGTCTTGGGCATGCGCGTTGGCCCTTCCGAAGCTGAACCGTTCTGGACGGACTTTCTGCGCAGTCTCATGAGGCGCGGGTTGCGCGGCGTGAAACTGGTCATCTCCGATGCCCACGAAGGCCTGAAGGCAGCTGTTTCCAAGGTCTTCCATGCGACCTGGCAGCGCTGCCGCGCACGGTCTTCGCTCAGGACAGCCGTGCCGAGTGCCATCAGCAATGGCGTTTGGTCGCTGATCAGCTGCGCGAGAAATACCCCAAGATCGCGGCCCTCATGGACGGCTGCGAGGATGAAGTGCTGGCGCACATGGCGTTTCCCAAGGCGCACCGGCAGCAGTTGCACAGTACCAACCCGCTTGAGAGGCTCAACGCCGAGATCAAACGCCGCACCGATGTCGTGGGGGGGGCCAACGATCCAGTCATAACGCGGCTGGTGGGGGCAATGCTGCTGGAGCAGAACGACGAGTGGTGCCTGCAACGACGCTACATGCAGTTGGAAGCCTTCGAGGCGGTCAGCGATAATCCACAGGCCAAGCTGTCGGCCGTGATCAACTAAACGGCAAGCTCAATGGCTAGAACCATGATGAGTTACACCACTTCCTGGGACACGATCGGCAAAAGGTCGCAAACACCAGCGTGTCACCGGATCAATCGCCAAAAACAAACTCAGCAGGCAATCGGCCAATCGTGAACGAGAGCCCTGGCTATTGGCTAGCAACCTGCCGGAAGATCAATGGAATCCATCGAAAATCGTGGCCATTTACAAACAGCGCATGCAGATAGAAGAAGGCTTCAGAGATGTAAAAAGTGAGTATTTTGGCGTAGGCGTCACTCGCCATCGGAGTCACTGCCCACGCCGAATCGAAGTACTTTTGCTGATCTCGGCTCTGGCTAATTACATCATTTGTTTAACAGGGTTGCAGGCCCGCGAGGCGGGGCATGAGCGCCGTTTTCAAAGCAATAGCCTTAAACGCCGACGAGTGTTATCGCTATGGCGGCTGGGCCTAGAATACTGGCGTAGCGGACGCGGCTCAAACTCTCGAAAAACTTTGGAGAGACTTGAGCACGCGTTGCGAGCAGAGGTACATCAAGAGGCGCAGGCATTGGAATAGATTTGTGGGGATCCCTCAGGGTCTGTCCCCGTTGTCCCACTCATTCGCTTGGTAACGGATGCGGCAGCTCTTCGAATCAAGGGAGTTGAACAATGCATATCGATAGATCAAGAAAACGGCCTCTTCTGCTCTGTAGCTCTGTATCGCGGCCCCGCTGCATCTCAGTCAGTGGAGATAGCAAATGACCGAACAGGCAGAAGCAAAAACTATCGGCTACACCCCATTCCATTATTGCTCCGACCGTCCGCTGTTCCGCGTTAACGGCGGTGTCCCGTTAAATGAAGCGTTGCAACAAGCGTCAGATCTTTTGCATCTCGCCTACCGCCTTGCAGAGGACGCCACTTTCGAAAGGAAAACGGACTGCCATGCCTGGGCCGCTCATTATCTAATGGAAATGAGCAAAGCAGTGATTGATGATGTAGTGAAAGTCATGACGGTTAGACCTGAGGGGTCAAAACACTCCAATAGCTAACGGACACATCGAGACAGCAAGCATTAGATTCGCCGGAACGGGGAAAAGCGGGGTAGACCACGATTATGGGGCGGACCGATTACAGGAACTCAAATCGTGGTCTGTCCCCGGTTCCCTTGTCCCCGGTTCCCTCGCGTTAACGGCGGCGTTCCGTTAAATGAAGCGTTGCAACAAGCGTCAGATCTCCTGCATCTCGCCTACCGGCTTGCAGAGGACGCCACTTTCGAAAGGAAAACGGACCGCCATGCTTGGGCCGCTCATTATTTAATGGAGATGAGCAAAGCAGTGATTGATGATGTAGTGAAAGTCATGACGGTTAGGCCTGAGGAATCAAGACACTCCAATAGCTAACGGACACATCGAGACAGCAAGCATTAGATTCGCCGGAACGGGGAAAAACGGGGTAGACCACGATTATGGGGCGGACCGATTACAGGAACTCAAATCGTGGTCTGTCCCCGGTTCCCTGTCCCCGGTTCCCCATGGCTCGGGGGCCAAGACATACAGTATTGCCTACAAGGCTACGGTGCTGGATGCCTGCAGGAAACTGAGAAGGTTTATCGCGGACCGCAGGAAGCGGTGGGAGCGAGCTTGCTCGCGAAGACGTCGGCACATCCAGCATCGAGGCCAGCTGATCCACCGCCATCGCGAGCAAGCTCGCTCCCACAAGGGGGCTGTGTCAGTTGAGGAATCCAGGTTCATCACCGAGCCGGCGTGCGACCTGGCCTCAGCTCAAATCCCCAGCCCCATGCCGCTCCGGCACCTGGCTCGCCTCATCCCCCCACGTGCGGTTGACCCGCTGTCCGCGCAGGACGGCGGGGCGCTTGGCAATGTCTTCCGCCCAGCGCTGCACATGGGTGTATTCGTGGGCACTGAGGAATTCGGCGGCGCCGTACACGTTGTTGCGCACCAGTTGGCCATACCAGGGCCAGACCGCGATGTCGGCGATGGTGTAGTCGTTGCCTGCCAGGTATTGGTTTTCACCGAGGCGGCGGTCCAGGACGTCGAGTTGACGCTTGGCTTCCATGGTGAAGCGATTGATCGGGTATTCGAGTTTCTCCGGCGCATACGCGTAGAAGTGCCCGAAGCCACCGCCCAGATACGGGGCAGAGCCCATCTGCCAGAACAGCCAGTTCAGTGTTTCGGTGCGGCCCGCCGGATCGGTGGGCAGCAAGGCGCCGAATTTTTCCGCCAGGTAAAGCAGAATCGAGCCGGATTCGAAGACCCGAATGGCGGGTTCCACGCTGCGGTCCAGCAGGGCCGGGATCTTGGAGTTGGGGTTGATCTCGACAAAACCGCTGGAGAACTGGTCGCCCTCGTTGATGCGGATCAGCCAGGCATCGTACTCCGCGCCCGTATGACCCAGCGCCAGCAGTTCCTCCAGCAGGATGGTCACCTTCACGCCGTTGGGCGTGGCCAGGGAATAGAGCTGCAGCGGGTGCTTGCCAACCGGCAAGGTTTTGTCATGGGTCGGCCCGGCGACAGGGCGGTTGATGCTGGCGAAATGGCCGCCAGACGGGGCGTCGTTTTTCCAGACCTTGGGCGGAACGTAGGACGCTTTACTCATCGGGACATACCTCATCGTTGCTTGCGGTGTGATCCCCCAGAGTCTACCGCTGTTCGTTCATGATTCGTGCGACTTCACCGGAAGCCTTGAGTTTTTCGAACGCGCGCTGGGCCTTGGCGACGACCTCGTCCGGCGTGCTCAGGCTGAAGGCCAAGTGGACCCTGTGGGGTTGTTCGTCGAGGATATAGACCTCTTCCAGAGAAGCGAAATCCACTTGGGCATCCTGGCTCATCAGGCGTGCGGTGTTCTCCGGCATCGGCAGCAATTGGATCTGGCGATTGAGCAGTTTCTGAAAGTTGTCGTGGTTGTTGGCCGAGATGACCAGCCGGGTGAACCCACGTTGCTGCAGATAGATCTGCTTGGCGTCGTTTCGCACCACGCCGATGCTGTACTGCTTGGCCTGCTCGAGGCTGCTGACGGTGATGTCGCGGTTATCACGCAGTTTATAGAGCCGGCTCGCCACCCGGTGTATTTCACCCACCCATTTGAACAATGTCTCGCGGGCCGGGGTGCGGTCCAGCGGGAAGATCAGTACGTTGGGCTCGTGCAGCGCTTTTTCGTAGGCCCGGGCCCACGGGTACAGCGACAGGCTGTAGTCGGTGAGCTGCGCGCTTCTGAGTGTCTCCTCGGCAATGCGAATGCCCGGCCCGACGACCTTGTCGTCACGCTGATAGGCGTACAAGGAGTCTTCGGTAACGACTTCGATTGTGTCGGCGTGGCTTGCCAGGCTGATCGAGGCGAGTAGCAGGCATGAGCAGAGTGTCAGGCGAATGTGCATATGCAGACCTCTTGGCGCGCGGTGGTCTTTACAGGGCAACGCGGTCGCGTCCCTGGTGTTTGGCCCGGTACAGCGCCTGGTCGGCGCGTTGCAGCAATTGATCGAAATGGTCCATGGTCTCCGGGTCCAGCTCGGCAACGCCGATGCTCACGGTGACGAAAGGCGAGACCTTGGAACCGCTGTGGGGCAGCTCGCGTTCCGCCAGGCTGGTGCGAAAGCGTTGAGCCGCTTGGCAGGCCTGTGCGGCGTCGACATTGGGCAGGACCACGACGAATTCTTCGCCGCCTACGCGGGCGGTCAGTTCGCCTGAGCGGCCGAACACGCTGCGCAGGGTTTCTGCGATCTCTTTCAGGCACAGATCGCCCTGCATGTGGCCGTAGGTGTCGTTGTAGATCTTGAAGAAATCGACGTCACACATGAGCACGGCCAGCGGGGTGTTGTGGCGGATGGCCCGACGAAACTCGATTTCCTTCAATTCGTCGAAGTAGCGACGATTGGCCAGGCCCGTCAAGGCATCGTGACGGGACAGCGCTTCGAGCGACTGGTTGGCCGCCTTCAGTTCCGCGGTGCGTGCCTCCACCAGTTCGGCCATTTGATCGCGGCTGGCGGCCAGGGCCAGTTCGTCCGAATGCTGGCGTTCGAGGTGGGCGTACAGATTGTCCTGGAGTTCATTGACCTGGAATTCCAGCAGGCTCAGTTCGTCCTGGCGATTCACCGCCCGTTGCAGCTTGAGGTGATGTTTGAGGGTATGTGGCGCGAGTTCGCCCAGGTGACGGGCGATATGCACCACATGCACGGTCACCAGGCGGTTGAACATGGTCATGACCAATCCGGCCAGCAGCAGGGACTGGATGAGCTGGGTGATGACGATGCTGCGTGCTTCGCTCCAGAGACGCTCCCACAGCAGGTTGTTGTCGCCTTCGATGGTCAGTTCACCGACTTTCTCATGGGCCCCGGCGTAGGGCTCGGCGATGAGCTGGCGATGCAGCACCGGCACCACGCCCGATTGACCGACGGCGTATCGATTGAGTTCGATGACTTCCGGCGCTTGCCCGGGACGCAGGATGTTCAACACCACGCGCCCCACGGGGGCCGCCGCGGCGACGCTGGTGATTTGCTGGTCGAGGGATTCGCGGTCCAGTTCCCAAATGGCGTAGGCCAAGGTGTTCTGGAACACCTGATCGATCAGGGCCAGCTCCGAATTCATTTCCGCCAGGTTGTTTTCCCAGGCCAGCCAGGTGCGCCAGGTGACCATCGCCAGGGTAAAGAACAGGCAGAACAACAGCGTTGCCAGCACCAGGCGCCGGCCCAGGGAACTGAACGCCTTGGTCGGTGGTGGCTGGGACGCTGCCGTGCGGAAAGAGTCCCCCATGTCATAACCATTTGCGCAGGATGGCGTCGTAGACCCCATTGCGACGGATGGTCTCAAGGCCGGCGCGGAACTTCTCCACCGTCTCGGCCGGCGTCTTGCGGCTGAACGCCATGCTCAGGCCGTCCGGGCTGCTCAGTTCGGGAAGCGCCAGCGAGCGGATCAGCACCTTGTCCGGGTCTTCGCCATTCTGGCGAGTCAGGTACAGCGCGTTGAGCTCGTTGGAAATCCACAGCTCCACGTGATCGACCTTGAGCTTGCGGTAGTTGTGTTCGTACTTGGTGCTCGACTGCAGTTCCTCGCCGATGCGAAAGCCCTTCGAGACCAGGTATTGCTCGCCCACGTCCTGATTGACCGTGGCGATCTGGTGACCATGGGCGTCGGCCAGCGAGTCGAGTTTTACCGGTCGGTCCGCCAGCGAGTAGATGTACCACTGCGTCGGGCCAATGGTGCCCACCCACTGGAAAAGCGATTCGCGAGCAGGCGTGCGGACGATCGAATAGATCAACACATTGCTTTCGTTGAGCGCCAGTTCGTAGGCCCGGGCCCAGGGCATGGGCTGGATAGGCGCGTCCATGCCGACCTCCTTGAGCACGGCCTGGACCACTTCGGTGCTCATGCCGGTCACGCGTCCGTTCTGCGTCATGTTGTAGGGCGGCAGCTCCTCCGTCACGATGCGCAGGGGTGTCTCTGCCGCGCAAGCGCTTGCAGCGAGGAACATCAGGACGCCCCACGTCAGCAGGCGATTCAGCGGCAAACTCATTGATCGTTACCCTATGCAACTGGCAGAGCCCGGCGAAGCCTGGGGCTATTATTGATAGGGTTATCGGCTGGGCTGGCGCCTGCTTGAGTCCGGCCTGTCGAAACCGACAGCCCAGCCGACGGATCAACCGTTCAACAACGTCATGGTCTGCGCCTGGTATCGGTCGCCCGCTACCACACCTTCGCCTGCGAAAATCCCATCCAGCCGGGCCAGTTCGTCAGCGCTCAACACCACTGAAGCCGCCGCCACGTTGCTCTCCAGGTACTTGCGCTGCTTGGTGCCCGGGATCGGAATGACGTGGTCACCCTGGGCCAATACCCAACCCAGGGCCAGTTGCGAGGCGCTGATGCCCTTGTCCGCGGCCAAGGCCTTGACCCGTTCGACCAGCGCCAGGTTGCGCTTGAAGTTGTCGGCCTGGAAGCGCGGGTTGAAGCGGCGATAGTCATCGGCGGCAAAATCCTCCGGCGATTTCAGTTCGCCGGTCAGGAAGCCTCGGCCCAAGGGGCTGTAGGCAACGAACGCAATGCCCAGGCGCTTGCAGGTATCGAGCACGCCATTGTGTTCAGGCTCGCGGGACCACAACGAGTATTCGCTTTGCACCGCCGCCAGCGGATGCACAGCGTGGGCCCGTTGGATGGTCTCGGCGCTGGCCTCCGAGATGCCGATATGGCGGACCTTGCCGGCCTGGACCAGCTCGGCCATGGCGCCGATGGTTTCCTCGACGGGCACTTCAGGGTCGATGCGATGCTGGTAGTAAAGGTCGAGGTAGTCGGTGGCGAGGCGCTTGAGGCTGCCGTCGACCGATTGCCGGACGTATTCGGGGCGGCCGTTGACGCCGCGGGCATGGGGATCGCTGCTGCGCACCAGGCCGAACTTGCTCGCCAGGTACAGGCTTTCACGCTTGCCTCGCAAGGCGCGTCCGAGCAGCTCCTCATTGGTATACGGCCCGTACATGTCGGCGGTGTCGAACAGCGTCACGCCCAATTCCAGGGCGCGGTGGAGCGTGGCAATCGCTTCTGCCTCGTCCACGCCCGTGGTGTAGAAGTCCGACATGCCCATGCAGCCCAGGCCGATGGGCGAAACGTTAGGGCCGTATTGGCCGAGTTGGCGGGTTTTCATGCTGATAGCTCCTGAAGTGAACGACCTGTGCAGTCTCCAGCAAGTGGTTTTCTGGATAAATCCTCGATTATTGGTTTAACTATTCGGGATATCTAAATAATGAGGCACGATAGTGGACCGATTACAGGCCATGCAAGTGTTCCGGCGTATCGTCGAGCTGGGTGGTTTTGGCAAGGCGGCCGATGACCTTGGGTTACCCCGTGCCACCGTCAGCCTGTTGATCCAGCAGTTGGAAGCTCACCTCGGTGTGCAGTTGCTACAGCGCACCACCCGCCAGGTGCGCGCGACACTGGACGGCGAAGCGTATTACCAACGCTGCGGCCAGTTGCTGGATGACCTCGATGACCTGGAAAGTTCGCTGTCGGTGCAAAGGAGCCAGCCATGCGGTACGTTGAAGGTGGACATGCCGATCGCCTTCGGTTGCACCTGGATCCTGCCGCGCCTGCCGGATTTCTACCGGCGCTACCCGGCGCTGCAACTGGACATCGGTTTCCATGATCGCCAGGTTCATCTGCAGCGCGAGGGCGTGGATTGTGCAATCCGCGCCGGCACTATCTTTGATCAAGGGTTGGTCGCGCGGCCCATCGTGCGGCTGCACCAGCTGACCTGCGCCAGCCCTGGCTACCTCGCTCGCGTCGGCACGCCTCGGCGGTTGGAGGATTTGCCGGCGCACCAGGCCATCGGCTTTGCCTCTGGCAATGGACGGTTCTTCCCGTTCGAATTCGAGGTGACAGGGCGGGTGCGCGAAATGCAATTGCCGAGTGAGTTGACCGTCAATAATGCCGACGCTTATGTAACGGCCTGTGAAGCGGGATTCGGCTTGATCCAGGTGCCGCGTTACCACGTGCAGCGGCAATTGGCCGAGGGCAGGCTGGTTGAAGTGTTGAGCGAGTACGGCGTGCCGACATGGCCGATCTCAGCGGTATACCCGCCCCATCGACAGCTGTCGCCCAGGGTTCGGGTGTTTATCGATTGGGTGGTTGAGTTGTTGCAGGGAGAGGCGGATGGGCAACGGGCGTTGATGGAGAGGGCGTAAGGTTGCTGAACCCCTTGGGGAGGACCGACCGCCCTTGTGGCGAGGGGGCAAGCTCCCTCGCCACAGCTCGGCACGAAAGAACGACCAGTGGGAGCGAGCTTGTTCGCGAAGACGGCGACCCGCCCGACATTGATGTTAACTGGCCCGACCCTATCGCGAGCAAGCTCGCTCCCACAGGGTTACATGCGCAGCCAAACATACTGTCTCTTCTAGCCAGGGCGCGCCGCAATCAACGCAAGGTGTAGCCGCTGTCCACCACCCAGTCCTGACCATACACGCCCCGTGCACCCTGGCCCAATTGGAACAGGATGACATCTGCCACGGCTCCGGGTTCGAGGAATTGTCCGTTCAGCAGGCGCTGGTTGACGGCGCTGGCCACTGAACCCAAAGCCTCTGCATCGAGGCCCAGGGTGCCCCAGATCGGTGTGGAGGTAGGCCCCGGCGAAACCATGTTGAGACGAACGCCAAGAGGCGCCAGTTCAACGGCCAGGGTGCGCATCTGGGCGCGCAAGGCCGCTTTCGATGCAATGTACGCGGCCAACCCCGGGAAGGTGACCTGTTCGAGGAACGTGCCGATGAACACCACGGACGCCTCGGCTGCCAGGTGCTCGCGCAGGCTGCTCAGGGTATTGAGGGCGCCCGCGCCATTGACGGCCCATTGCCTGTCGAAAGCGGCCAGGTCCAGGCCGTCGGCCAGTTGCGCGATTCCCGCATTGGGTACCAGGCAATCCACCGGGCCGATGGAGGCGGCCAGTTGTGCCAGCTTGGCCTGGTCGGTCGCCTGTGTCACGTCGCCGGGCAGCCAGGACAGCCTGTCGCCAAACCGCTCGACCAGTTCGCCGAGACCACCGATCTGTCGCGACATCGCGATCACGTTGGAGCCGCGCTCCAGCAAACGTTGGGTGACGGCTAGGCCAATACCCGAACTGGCACCGGTGACTACACTAAGACCAGGCTTGAATTCATTACTCATGTGGCTTTCTTCCCAAGTTCGCCAAAAGGGGCAGAAGACCTGATCAGAAAGTGTGCCAGTTAATAATGCCTTGTCCGTCAATGGGTTGGCGGTTGTTGGGTTATTTTGACTCGGATGAAGCATGGTCATTAAGACCTGGTTCTTGGTCTTTATGACCAATTTCCTGCTCGTTGCTGTGCAACAGCCTTCAAGCCTTTACCCAACGCTGGCGACTCCAGCCGCTCAACGTATCGACCGCCAGAACCAGCAACAGCATCGCCAGAATCACCGTGCTGCCCTGGGCTTCCTGGAACAGGCTGAGGCTGACATAGAGCATTTGCCCCAGCCCCCCGGCACCGACAAAGCCGAGCACGCTGGCCATGCGGATGTTGTTTTCCCAGCGATACAGGACGTAGGCCAGCAGTTGCGGCAGCAGGTTGGGCAGTGTCCCGTAGCAGAACGCCAATACGGCGTTGCCGCCTTGCAAGCGGATGGCGTCGGCCGGTTCGCAAGGGGTATTTTCCAACGCCTCGGCGAACAAGCGACCGAGCACGCCGGTGGTGTGCAGGGCGAGTGCCAGGGTGCCGGCATTGGGGCCGAGACCGGCGGCCAGGACCATCAGCGCGGCCCACACCAGCTCCGGAACCGCGCGCAAGGCGTTGAGCACCAGGCGCGACGCGCTCTGCAAAGGCCAGCCGAAGCGTCCGGCCGCAGGCAAGGCCAACAGCAGGCCGAACACCGCCGCGAGCAGGGTGCCGAGGGCGGACATGGCAAGGGTTTCCAGGGCGCCGTGACCTATCGCCTTCAAGTGGCCCGGGCTCAGGTCCGGGCTGAGAAAGCGTTGCGCATAAGCCCCCATCCGCTGCAGATTGCCACTGTCGCCGAGCTCGCCCAGGTCGATGCCCAGGTAGGCGAACGAGGTGATGACCGCCGCGCCGATGCAAAGGACCATGACCGTGTTGATCAGGCGATTCATGTCAGCCTCCAGCGCAGCAGGCGGCTGAGTTGATCGGCGAGCAGCACCAGTGCCAGGAACGTCAGCAGCAGGCTGGCGACTTCACCGCCGGCGAACATTCGCAGCGACAGGTCCATTTGCTGGCCCAGCCCTCCGGCACCGACGAAGCCCATCACCACCGAGGCGCGGATCGCGCATTCCCAACGGTACACCGTGTACGACAACAGTTCCGCCGCGACATTGGGCAGGATCCCATAGCCGAAGGCCGCCAGCCGGCTGCTGCCGGACTGCAAGAGCGCGTGGGCCGGGCGCTGGTCCACCGATTCGTAGATTTCCGCGTAGACCTTGCCCAGCATGCCGCTGTAGGTAATGGCAATCGCCAGTACTCCGGCCGTTGGGCCGAGGCCGACGGCGCGCACGAAGAGCAAGGCCCAGACGATTTCCGGTACGCTGCGCAAGAATATCAACAAGCCGCGTACCGGCCAGCGCAGCAGTTGGCCCCAATAGCCCGGATGGCCGGCGCGGGAGGCCGCTGACAGCGATAGGGCGCGGCTGGCCAGCAGGCTCGCGGGCACCGCCAACAGCAACGCCAAGGCCATGCCGGCCGTGGCGATCGCCAGCGTCTGCAAGGTGGCCTGCCACAGCAGTTCCACGAATTCGTCGCCATGGGCGGGCGGCCAGAACGCCGCTACGAACCGGCCCATTTCGCTCTGGCTGTCGCTCTTGAGTAGCACGCCGAGGTCCAATTCGCTGAATTGGATGCCTGGCCACAACAACACAAGCGCCAGCAGACTGAGCAGCAGGCGAGGGCGGGTGGCAGGGTCTCGGGTATCGCGGGTCAGCATCGGGGAATCTGCACGCTCAAGGACGCGGGGGGCGTTGTTGGTGAAGACTGCAGTTGTTCGTTGGCGTAGAGCGTGTCGAGCAACGGACGGTCGACCGCCTCGGTTGGCAAGTCGAACAGGATCTGCCCGTCCCGCAGGCCAATGACCCGGGAAAAGTGCGCCAAGGCCAGTTCCACCGCATGCAGGCTGGCGACCAGGGTGACGTTGTGTTCCCGGGCGTGGCGGCAAAGCACCGAAAGCGTGTGCTCGGCCAATACCGGGTCCATGGCCGAAACCGGTTCGTCGGCCAGCAACACCTCTGGCGCCTGGTACAACACCCGGGCAATGCCCACGCGTTGCAGTTGTCCGCCGGACAGCTGCTGGCATTGGGCGAACAGTTTGTCGCCCAGGTCCAACCGGGCCAATGCCGCCCTGGCGCCTGGAATATCCAGCGGGTGCAACAGGTTCAACAGGCTTTTGCCAATGCCCCATTGACCGAGCTTTCCGGCAAGGATCGCCGTTACCACACGCTGGCGCGGCGGCAGGGGCGGCGATTGGTGAATCAGGCCGATGCGCGCGCGCAGGCGTTGACGCTGGCGGGCCGACAGCTGCCAGGCGTGTTCGCCGAGCAGCTGCAGCTCCCCGCTGCCCGGGCGCAGGGCGGTGGCCAGCAGGTTGAGCAGGCTCGACTTGCCAGCGCCGGACGGGCCGATGATGGCGACCTGTTCGCCGGCGCCGATGTGCAGGTCGATGCCACGCAGCGCCTGGACGCCGTTGGCATGGGTAACGCTGACCTGGGTCAGTCGCAGGGTCATTTGAGCAGTTCGGCGGCGCGTGCGGCTTCCTCGATGCCCTTGTAGTTCTCAGGCTTGGTTTCGATGAAGCGGCTGGCGGCTTGCAGGTCGAGGATTTCCTTGTCCTTGGGGTTGGCCGGGTCGAGTGCGAGGAAGGCGGCCTTTATCTTGGCCGCCAACGCAGGGTCGAGGGTTCCGCGCACCGTCCAGTTGTAGTCGAAGTAGGCGGGGGTGGTGGCGAAGACCTTGACCTTGTTCGTGTCGACCTTGCCGGCCGCCACCAGTTTTTCCCAGACGCTGGCGTTCAGTACCCCGGCATCCACTTTACCGGCCTGGACCCAGGCGACGGTGGCGTCGTGGGCGCCCGAATAGCCGACGCGGCTGAAGTAGCTCTCTGGCTTGATGCCGTCCTGGAGCATGAAATAGCGCGGCATGAGACTGCCCGATGTCGACGATACCGAACCGAAGGCGAAGGTCTTGCCCTTGAGGTCGGCCAGGGATTTGACGGCGGGGTCGGCGGTGATGAATTTGCTGGTGAACTGGGCGTCCTGTTCGCGCTGGACCAGCGGGATGGCGTTGCCGGTTTTCAGGCGTGCCTGGACGAAGGTGAAGCCCCCCAGCCAGGCCATGTCGATCCGGTCGGTGGCCAGTGCCTCGACCACGGCCGGGTAGTCGCTCACGGGGATGAACTCCACCTTCATGCCGGTTTGCTGTTCCAGGTACGCCCCCAGCGGCTTGAACTTGCGCAGCAGTTCGGTCGGGGCCTCATCGGGAATCGCGCTGACTTTCAGGGTGTCGGCGGCCTGCGCCAGCCAACTGCAAAACGACAGGGCAACACCAGCGGCCAATGCCAGGGACGGCTTGAGCATGGAAGATCTCCGGTAGAGAAAGGCAAGGAATGTCGAAGCATCACGCCCACATGGATGGCGGTACGCCGTTCTGTGAGGGTAGACGAAGGAGAGGGATGTTAACCGTTTCTGGCGGTGAACTCACCCAATCCCCTGTGGGAGCGAGCTTGCTCGCGATAGCGGCGTGTCAGTCACGAACCTTGTCACTGATCCTGCGCTATCGCGAGCAAGCTCGCTCCCACACTGGGCTGTGGCGGGCGGGAGAACCGAGGCCTCGATCGTAAGGCCCTGGCGAACACGAGGTCAGAACCGCTTGTGGGGGGCTTGCCTGGCGGGTCTCAGTAGACCTGGGGCACGATGAGCTCCGGTGGCGTCGGACTGCGGGAGTAGTCTTCCTGGCGTACCCGTTGCGGCAGTTCGATGGTCGGCAGTTCCACCTCTTCATAGGGCATTTGCCCAAGCAGGTGATGGATGCAGTTGAGCCGGGCTTTTTTCTTGTCGTCGGC
This sequence comes from Pseudomonas sp. NFACC37-1, assembly GCF_900101575.1. Classification (NCBI taxonomy): domain Bacteria; kingdom Pseudomonadati; phylum Pseudomonadota; class Gammaproteobacteria; order Pseudomonadales; family Pseudomonadaceae; genus Pseudomonas; species Pseudomonas sp. NFACC37-1. The sequence continues at coordinate 22,927 of NZ_FMUZ01000002.1, forward strand.
CTGCACCACCCACCAGGGCGCCTCGGCGATGTGGGTGCGTTCGAGCATGATTTCCTTGGCCTTGGTATAGGCCTCCCAGCGCCGGCGGGACTCCAGGTCCATGGGGCTGAGCTTCCATTGCTTGAGCGGGTCATGGATACGGCTGAGGAAGCGCAGGTGCTGTTCCTGGTCGGAAATGGAGAACCAGTACTTGATCAACTGGATGCCGGAGCGGGCGAGCATCCGCTCGAATTCCGGCACGGTGCGGAAGAACTCTTCGTACTGTTCGTCGGTGCAGAACCCCATGACTTGCTCGACGCCGGCGCGGTTGTACCAACTGCGGTCGAACAGCACGATTTCACCCGCCGCCGGCAGGTGCGAAACGTAGCGCTGGAAGTACCATTGAGTCCGTTCACGGTCGTTGGGAGCGGGCAGGGCGGCGACGCGACACACCCGGGGATTGAGCCGCTGGGTAATGCGCTTGATCACGCCACCCTTGCCGGCGGCGTCACGCCCTTCGAACAGGATCACGACCTTGTGCCCGGTCTTGACTACCCAACTTTGCAGCTTCACCAATTCACCCTGAAGGCGGAACAGCTCGCTGAAATACAGGCGTCGGATTTCTTTCTCGCTGCTATCCGGGGCATGTTCATCGAACAAGGCGTTCAGGTCATGCCCGTCTTCGGAGAGTTCCAGCTCCAGTTCTTCGTCGCTGTGATCGAGCAATTCCCGGTGAATGCGTTGTACCAAGGTGTCCTGGGTGGAAAGCATGATGGAAAACTCGGTCGTGGAGGCGCCATCCACGCTAATTGCAATTTGTTACATAGTAGTGACGGTCATCTGTGCTTCATGTGCTGCCCATGGCTAAAACAGTTACTGGGGTTCAATGGGTGTCATCCAGGTGTCATCGAACCCATGGCAGGATCTTCGCAAACCATCGTGGGATGCCCGCAGCGCTTGTGCCTGCTGGCTGATGAATCAAGGAACACCGCTATGAAAGGCGACGCCCCCCTGTTCGCGGCCATTGACCTGGGCTCCAACGCCTTTCGCCTGATGATTGGCCAGTCGGTCAAGCGCAATCGACAACGGGTGATCCAGGAAGTGAAAACCCTGCGCGAGCCGGTCCGATTGGCCGAAGGCCTGCAAGCCGGGGCCCTGGATGAACTGGCGCTGGATCGAGGCTGGCAAGCCTTGGCCCGATTTGGCAAAAAACTGCGTGGCTTTGAAGCCGGACGGGTACGGGCGGTGGCGACCAGTGCCGTGCGTGAAGCGGCGAATGCCCAATTGTTCCTGGCCAGTGCCGAGCGGCACCTGGGGTTTCGGATCGACGTGCTGTCCGGACATGAAGAGGCCCGGCTGGTGTATGCCGGTGTCGCCCATGCGGTGCCCGGTGTCGAGCGGACGCGACTGGTGGTGGACATCGGCGGTGGCTCGACCGAACTGATTCTGGGGCAGGGCGCTCAGCCGCTGTTGACGGAAAGCATCGCCATCGGCAGCGGCACCTTTGGCGCGCGTTACTTTGCGGGCGGACGCATCACCGCTCAAGCGCTGCTGGAGGCTGAACGCGTGGCCGTCCTGCAGTTTGAAGCGATGGCGGCGCGTTATCGCGCGCAGGGCTGGCAGCAGGTGATCGGCTCTTCCGGTACGGCGCGGATGTTGGCCAAAGTGCTCAAGGCCAATGGTCTCAATGACGTTGGACAAGGCGGCATTACCTACAGCGGGTTGTTGCGCCTGTCGTTGCGGCTGCTGGAAGTCGGCCATGTCGACCGCCTCAGATTGGCCGGCTTGCAAAGCCATCGCCTGGGCATCCTGCCCGGTGGCCTGGCGATCATGCTGGCGGCGTTCAAGGTCTTCGGTGTTACAGACATGATCGTTTGCGAAGCGGGCCTGAGGTTTGGTGTCCTGCATGACCTGATGCATAAACACTGATCCCCCATGGCCTGTTGTGCAAGGCCGGTTATCCGCGACGGCTCAAAGTCGAGCGTCAGCGCTCTTTGCTTATCCTCCCTTTGCCAGATTCAGCATTTCGTCGCCTGGGCGGCCGGTATGTCCGGTGATCGCAAAGCGTGGTTTTGGATCAGGATGATTGCGCGAACGGGGCTTTTCGCTCTTTCGATCTGCAGTCAGTGAAGGCACAATGCGCATCCTTTTTTGGCTCGCCTTGCCCGGAGGCCTCGAAAATGATCAAAACGCCGTACTACCTCATCGACAAACAAAAGCTGCTGGCGAACATGCAGAAGATCGCCTACGTGCGTGAGCAGTCCGGGGCCAAGGCCTTGCTGGCGCTCAAGTGCTTCGCCACCTGGTCGGTATTCGACCTGATGCAGCAGTACATGGACGGCACCACGTCGTCGTCGCTGTATGAACTCAAGCTCGGCCGGCAGAAATTCGCGGGCGAGACCCACGCCTACAGCGTGGCCTGGGCCGACGATGAGATCGAGGAGATGCTCGCCAACTGCGACAAGATCATCTTCAACTCCATCGGCCAGTTACAGCGCTACACCGAGGCGTCGGCCGGCAAGGTCCGCGGCCTGCGGGTCAACCCGCAAGTGAGCAGCTCCGATTACCTGCTGGCCGACCCGGCGCGACCGTTCAGCCGCCTGGGCGAATGGGATCCGGTGAAAATCGAACAGGTCATCGAGCATATCTCCGGGTTCATGTTCCACAACAACTGCGAGAACGGCGATTTCGGTTTGTTCGACCAGATGCTGGGCACGATCGAGGAGCGTTTCGGTCATCTATTGCATAAGGTCGAGTGGGTCAGCCTCGGTGGCGGCATCCATTTCACCGGTGAGGGCTACGCCCTGGACGCCTTTTGCGCACGGCTCAAGGCCTTCTCGCAGAAGTATGGCGTGCAGGTCTACCTGGAACCGGGCGAGGCCGCGATCACCCAGAGCGCGTCGCTGGAAGTCACCGTGCTCGACACGCTCTACAACGGCAAGCACCTGGCCGTGGTGGACAGCTCCATCGAGGCACACATGCTCGATCTGCTGATCTATCGCCTGAACGCCAAGCTGGCACCGAGCGAGGGTGAACACACCTACATGGTGTGCGGCAAATCCTGCCTGGCTGGGGACATCTTTGGCGAGTACCAATTCGATCGTCCGCTGTCCATCGGCGATCGGCTGTCGTTCATCGACGCAGCGGGCTACACCATGGTCAAGAAAAATTGGTTCAACGGCCTGAAAATGCCGTCCATCGTTGTGAAGCAACTCGACGGCAGCGTCGAGGTGGTTCGCGAGTTTGTTTACGACGACTACTTGTCCAGCCTCTCTTGAGTTGGCGGAAGGAGAAATAAAGAAATTGAAGAAGAACGTACTTATCATTGGTGCAGGAGGTGTCGCCAAGGTGGTGGCCCACAAGTGCGCGCAGCACAACGACGAACTCGGTCGTATTGCTATCGCGTCGCGCAACATCTCCAAATGCCAGGCCATCATCGACAGCGTCAAGGCCAAGGGTAGCCTCAAGCAACCCGCCGACATCAAGGCCTTTGCACTGAACGCTCTGGATGTCGAAGCGACCAAGGCGCTGATTCGCGAAACCGAGTCGCAGATCGTCATCAACGTCGGCTCTGCCTTCCTCAACATGTCGGTGCTGCGTGCCTGCATCGATACCGGTGTGGCCTACCTGGACACCGCCATCCACGAAGAACCGGGCAAGGTCTGCGAGACGCCGCCCTGGTACGGCAACTACGAGTGGAACCATCTCCAGGAGTGCCAGGAGAAGAACATCACCGCCATTCTCGGCGTGGGCTTCGACCCGGGTGTGGTCAATGCCTATGCGGCACTGGCGCAACAACAGCATTTCGACCGCATTGATTCGATCGATATTCTCGACGTCAATGCGGGCTCCCATGGCAAATATTTCGCCACCAATTTCGATCCGGAAATCAATTTCCGCGAGTTCACCGGACAGGTGTGGAGCTGGCAGGACAGCCAGTGGACCAGCAACACCATGTTCGAGGTCAAGCGCACCGACGACCTGCCAGTGGTCGGCTCGCAGAACCTGTACCTGACCGGTCACGACGAAGTGCACTCGTTGTCGAAGAACCTCGACGTGCCCAACGTGCGTTTCTGGATGAGCTTCGGCGAGCACTATATCAATGTGTTCACCGTGCTCAAGAACCTCGGCCTGCTTTCCGAGCAACCGGTCAAGACCGCCGAAGGTCTGGAAGTCGTGCCGCTGAAAGTGGTCAAGGCCGTGCTGCCTGACCCGAGCTCGCTGGCGCCGGGCTACACCGGCAAGACCTGCATCGGTGACCTGGTCAAGGGCGTCAAGGATGGCCAGCCGCGCGAGATGTTCATCTACAACGTGGCCGACCACGAGGATGCCTACGCCGAAACCGACAGCCAGGGCATTTCCTATACCGCCGGCGTGCCACCCGTGGCCGCGGCCTTGCTGGTGGCCCGTGGCGAGTGGGACGTGCAGCGCATGGTCAACGTCGAGGAGCTGCCTGCCGAGGCGTTCCTCGAGGCGCTGGATGTGATGGGCCTGCCGACGCGCATCAAGGACGAGCATGGCGACCGTCCCTGGAACCAGAACGCCTGAAGGACTCCAGGCGGGTTCCCCGATAGGAACTGCAGAATCGCTCTGGATTCTGCAGACGATTGAACCAGAAGACTCACCGTCGCGTGAATACCTGGCAATCCGCGGGAAGCCTTGAAGAAATGCTCCGTATCGAAAGGTACGGGGCATTTTTCGTTTAGGGGGCCATCCAATAGGCCCGTGGCGAGGGAGCTTGCTCCCGCTGGGCTGCGCAGCGGCCCCAACAAAGGACCGCCCAAGCAGAAACCCTCGCCATGAACGATCGCTCGACCTTACGATTGCGCTTCACGGCCCCAGGAGAAGCCATCAGTGAAACCCTTCAGAATTCGCGAGCTGCAAATGACCGATGTGCAAGCGCTGCTGGCCTTCGAAATCCATAACCGTGAATGGTTCGAATCGCAGATCGACGCACGCGACCCTGCCTTTTATTCATGGACGGGCGTCACCAATCACATTGAAGGCTATCTGGCCGATTTTGCCGTGGGCGTCTGGCACCCTTTTGTCATTGAGGATGGCAGTGGCAGGATCGTCGGCCGCGCGAACCTCAAGGACATCCACCCAGCGGACGGTTGCGCGCAGGTGGGTTACCGGATAGACCAGGACTTCTGCAGGCAGGGCCTGGCCACACTGGCCCTGGAGCATCTCATCCGGCAGGCACGGATGCGTTGGGCGCTGACGCAGTTGGTGGCGTATGTCTACGAGCAAAATGTCGGTTCAAGGAAAGTCCTTGAGCGCTGTGGTTTCGTGCCCGCACCTTGCTTACCCGGTGAAGAGGCAGAACAGGGCTGTCGTTTTGTCCTCGCGGTCTAGGCTGCCGCGAGGCTGTCCTGACGAATCAATACTGCGATTGCACCGCCGTGTTATAGCGCGACTGCAGTTCATCGTAACCGGCTCGTGCGGCGGCGAGGTCCTGGTTCAGTTCGCCGGCGTCGGCCCCGGCTGCCCAGTGCTGTTGCAGGCGCTCCAGGGCAGTCAACCATTCCTTGGCGGCGAAACCGATGTGGGTCCACACGGGCTGCTTGCCATTGGCCGAGCGCAAGCGCGGCAGGGCTTGCACGAGGGCTTCGGCGTCCTTCCAACTGGCCATGAGCGCCTGTTGCTGGGTGAGCAATTGCTCCGGACTTAACGGCGTGCCTTCGGTCATGGCGTCCAGGGCATTGACCGTCTCGCGTGCGAAGATCATGAAGCGCAGGGTATGCCAATGCTGGTCATGGCCCAGGCGTGTTTCAATGGCCGCCAACTGTTGCTCGCGAACTTGCAGTTGCGGTCGCTCCAACGCCTGGCGCAAAGGTATCGCCTGGGTACGCAAGTCTTGCAGGTTCAGGTTGAAGGCGCGTTCGAGCTGATCGAGCTCGGGAGCAGGGGGCTCGTTCGACCGATCGCCCAGCCACCGTTCGATGGCCAGCGCATCGGGCCGCAGGCGGTCATATGCCTGGACGTAGTGCTTGGCCTGGGCGTTCAGCTCCGGCTCCGAACTATGGAGCCACGGTTTGCAAGGCGCCTGGGTCCTCAGGAGGTCGCCGGCGCCCATGCCGAATCCGGCAAAGCCCTGTCTGGGCAGCCATTTATCCTTGGGGGGCGTCAGCAGGGCGTGATAATCGGCGTAGCGCTGCTCCAGAAGGTCCGCGCCTTCCACCAGGCAGGTGGTAATGGCCTGGACCTCGGCCCAGTACGAAAGAGTGGTTTTGTCGACGACGGTTTCCGAACTGGACACTCGTTGCACCAGCCAGGCCATCGTCAGCAGGACGACAACCGCGGTGATAAAGGCGCGGGTGCTGATCATGGTTGTTTTACCTGGGCGGTGTCGACGGGATGCCACTGCTCTGCCGAAAGCTTGGAGGGGCAAGGCGAAGCCGTCAGTTGGCGGGCGGCGCAGGTTCGCTGGGGCCAGGCCTGGAGGCCTTCATTCACGGCGAGGCTCGAATGGCTGGCCAAGGCATTGCCCAGCAGCACCAGGGGCACCAGCATTCCCAGGAACAGGCCGATCAGCACATCCCCGGGCACGCGCTCATAGACTCGAGCAAAAAAGGACTTGCCGGATCGAGAGGCGGCACGCCGGCTAATGGCCGCGAGCACCGCGAGGATGCCGAAATAGATTCCCGCCGCAGGAATGCCGCCGACCAGGTAAATGAGCGCGCCAAGCAACCCGACCCAGAGACTCTCGCGAATTGGCAATGGCGCAGGACGCCGCAGGCTCAGCCAGTGGCCGTAGCGCGTACTGATTGATCGGTCGAGCCGCCAGGCACCGCGGCTCAAGGTTGCGCAGAAGGCATGCAACCCCCAGGCGATAACGCCGAACAGCAGAGCCCGTAGGAACATGTCGATCACACTGGTATAGAACGCACCGCCCAGTCGATACTCCAGCGCCCAACTCATGTAGGTGGAACTGCCGAGCAGGGCCAGCGGCACGGCCAGGAGCGGCGGTTGACGACGCAGCGTACGCCAGTGTTCCGGGGCCAACTGCGGCATCTCTCCCAGCAGGTGCGGGTAGCGAAGCTCAATGGCGCGATACAGCGTTTCGCAGGCTGTCCAGTCCTCGGCACGGAAGGTCATGCCCAGGCGTATCCGGTCGTCTTCGTCGGATGACCCGAACAACATGCGTGCGGCCCGGGATTCGCTGCTGTCGCCGCCCTGGGCGAGGCGAGCCTGCTGCTGAAGGAACGTCGCGCAGTGGCTGCGGGCAAGCAGTTGACTCCACCAAGGCTCTGGGCAGGGGCTCGAGTGGCCGGTCTGTTTCCAGCCCTGTTGCGCGCAGATGGCATCGAACAACGGCTCCGACCAACCCGGTGCTTGCAGGAGGGCCATGGCCAGGCATCGGTTCAGCCATTGCCGAGCGTCCAGGGTCTGTAGCCACGGACTGGCATTGAGCTGGCGGGCAAGGTCGAGAAAGCGTTGGCTATCGTGCCAGGCCCCGGTCAGGCGAGACCATGCCAGATCCATGAGCCTGCCGCGCAACTGCTCGGTGTCGGTGCCGGGTAGGTCCTCGCGTTGCCAAGGGGTCAGCCAGTGCAACTGCTCGATGGCTGCTTCGGCCAGGTCGTAGGTGTCTTCCTGGGCCAGGCAACGCCCCAGCAGGCCGTGTTCGAACTCGCGTTCGCAGCCATAGAGACGCGCCTGCGACAGGCGAATGGCGAGGTTGGCCGCGGTGATTCCCTCCAGGCATTGCGCCGCCAGGCGTTGGGCCGGAGAGGGCCCCGACGGCGCCTGCGGCGGGGCTGGCGCTTCCATGGGAGGCAGGTCGATAGGCGCCGGCTGTTCGTCGTCGACGACTGCTGTTTCGTGCTGCCAGTCAGCCCATTCCAAGGCCTGCTCGTAAGCCTCGCGCAGGCGTTGGAAACCCTCGGGGTCTTCGTCCGGTCGATGCTGCTTGAGCAGGCTTGCATATTGGCGCTTGATGCTGCGCTTGTCGGCGTCTTCCGGCAGTCCGAGCACTGTCCAGCAGGTCATCGCCAGACACCTTCTTCCAGGCTGTCGAGCTGGGCGCTGATCTGCAGCCGCAATGCGCGGATGTCGTGCTGCTCCTGGCTCTCGAGCACATGGGCGAAGTGGGTCGTCAGCTCATCGATCCGTTGGCGCAGGTCGCCGCGGCTTTCCTGGTACAGACGCTCCAGCCGGGCGATCAGCAGGGTGTTGGGTTGCTCGTCACGTGGATGGATTTTCAAGGCTTCCAGGGCCTTGAGGCGCTGGCGGATCTCCTCGCTGTCCAGGACGCCGGCGTTGTTGGCGATCACCAGGTTGCGGCGTTCCCCCGTCTGGACGATCTGCGCATCGGCTTCCAGCAGGCCGTTGGTGTCGTAGGTGAAGCGCACGTCGATCCCGACTTCGCCGGCAGGCATGGGCGGCACGGGGATCTCCAGTTCTCCCAGGAGGATGTTTTCGCTGACCCGGCGGCTTTCGCCTTGATAGACCTTCAGCAGGACGATCTTCTGCTTGTCGCGCAGGGTGTACACGCGCTTGACCTTGCTGACCGGCACCACGCAGTTGCGTTCGATGATCGGCAGGTAATGGCCGGATTCGAGCTGGCCTCCATAGTCGACCGTGGTTTCGATGCCCAGGGAGTAGGGGCAGACATCGGTGAGCACGACTTCTTCCAGGGCCGCGTCGCGGCTCTTCAACCCTGCCTGCACGGCCGCGCCGAGGGCTACGGCCTCGTCGGGGTTGAGCTGGATCGAGGGAAAACGCCCGAACAGACCGGCGGCCAGCTTGCGAACCAGTGGCATGCGAGTGGTACCGCCCACCAGCAACACTTCATCCAGCTCGCTGGCGCGGATGCGGGCATCGCGCAAGGCGGTTTCGATAGGCGTTCGAAGGCGGCTGAACAACGGCGCATACAGGTCGGTCAGGCCGGCCTGGGTGTATTCGCGGCGCCATTCGCGCTCGCCCTGGCGTACCGCGAACGTTGCGCTCGGTTCCTGGCCCAGGGTTCTGCGCACGCGTTCGGCTTCGCGGCGCAGCCGCCCGTAGAGCTGCGCATCTTCCAGGGCCAGCGGGCCATCGCTGCTGCCCGCCTGGGCGGCGACGAAGTCCTGCAGCAGCAGCGTGTCGAAGTCTTCCCCGCCCAGGTAGTTGTCGCCGGCACTGGCGCGTACTTCCATGATGCCTTCGAACAGCTCCAGGATGGACACGTCGAAAGTCCCGCCGCCGAGATCGAAAACCAGGAAGGTGCTGGCGTTATCGCGCTGGTGCAAGCCATAGGCGAGTGCGGCCGCAGTGGGTTCATTGATCAGTCGTTCGACCTTGAACCCGGCCAGCTCGCCGGCAATTCGCGTGGCCTTGCGCTGGGCATCGCTGAAATAGGCGGGAACGCTGATGACGGCCTCTTCCACCGGTTCGCCGAAATGCCGCTCGGCATCTTCGCGCAAGCTGCGCAGCACCATGGCCGAGAGCTCCTCGGCCCGGAACTGTTGATTGCCCAGAGTGGTGAGACGAGCGCTGCCCATATAGCGCTTGAAAAGCGAGGCGGTGACCTGGGGGTGGGTCTGCAGGCGCTCCAGGGCCGCGCGGCCGACCATGACGCGGCCTTCGTCGTCCAGGCCTACCACGCTCGGTGTCAGCCACTCGCCCAATGCGTTGGGTACCAGTTGCGCCGCGCCGTCGCGCCATGCTGCGATCAGGCTATGGGTGGTGCCCAGGTCAATGCCGACAATCATGTCCGTTGGATCTCCTTAATCGTTGCGTCGCGAGGGGCTACCTGCGAGCCGGTCATTTTATCAGGCATGTATCGGCGTATTCGTGGAAAACTTTGGGATCATGGGCGGGTTTTGCAGGAAGCATCAGCCCAATGCCTCAACCAGCCTCGGCAACCAGTGGGTCGCATCGCCCACCAGCGTTTTATCGGAAGCGGGGCCCATCGGTTCGATATTGATATGCACCAGCCAGGCGCCATGCTCGGTTGCCAATGTTGGAATCCGTGCCGCCGGGTAGACGTTTCCGGAAGTGCCAATGGAGAGCATGACGTCGCAGTCGCGAGCCGCGCTGAAGGCCAGGTCCAGTTCCCGTTCCGGCATTCCCTCGCCGAACCAGACGACATTGGGGCGGATCCGGCCGTCGCAGTGTGGACAACGCGGGGGTTCCAGGCTGTCGCAGTCGGGCCCGACATCCACGGGCAATGCGCCCAGGTAGGGACGATTGCACTGGAAGCAACGGGCGCTGGCCAGATCACCGTGGAGGTGAATCACCTCCTTGGATCCGGCTCGTTCGAGCAGGTCGTCGACGTTCTGTGTGATGACGGTCACGCGGGGCAAGTTCTCGGTCAGCCTGGCGACTGCCCGGTGCGCGTCATTGGGGTGCGCTTGGTTAACCAGCGTTCGGCGCCAGCTGTACCATGCCCATACCCGTGCAGGATCTTTGGCGAAAGCGGCGGGGGTGGCCAGTTTCTTTGGGTCGTAACGTGCCCAGAGGCCGGTCGAAGGATCACGGAAGGTGGAGATACCGCTTTGTGCGGAAATGCCGGCACCGGTAAAAATGACAAGGTGCCTGGCCGCTCGCAGGCGTTTCACCGTTTCGGCGAAAATGACTTCTGGATTCACCGTCTCATCCTCCCGTCAGATTAGACATTTTTTCTTTCTCGCTCCTTGAGTAGTTCCAGTGTTCTTGAGTCGACATTCACCCGACCCTCCAGCGCCTGGGCATACACGCAATGCTCGCCCGCGGCCGCTGCGAACAGCGTCATGCAGGACGCGAATTTCATGGCGTCGAGTGTCCCCAGGAGTTTCTCTACCGCGACGTCCGAGTCCAGGACGGCGCGGGTTGCGCGCTCGAGTCGTGGTCCCAGAAGCGGGTGATGCAAATAGTCGCGCGCCTCTTCCAGATTGCGCAGGCCGTAATAGGTGGCGTTCTCGCTGATACCCAGGCCGCGTAATTGGGGAAAGATGAACCACATCCAGTGGCCTTCCTTGCGGCCGTGCCGTAGCTCGTGCAAAGCGCGGTCATAGGTTGACGCTTGCGCCTGGACAAAGCGCTCCAGTGATTCGGTCATACGAGCCCCTGATACGGTTTCAAGGCTGAAGAATGAAGCGCGTCCAGGCTCGAACAAAATGGTGGCTTTATGATGTCATGGTCCGGCGCGTATCGGTAGTCTCAATCATCCCCCCATCCAGAACGAGGGCAAAGCCTATAGCACACTTGCGCTATAGCGCCGGTCGGCACTCGACCCTAACCTATGGACGCTATCGGCTTTCGACCGGTCGCAACGAGCCTACTTGAACAAGGATCTGTTTTTGAAAAGCACACCTGCCAGAAAGTCCAACATCTGCCCGGCTTATCGCAAGCGCCTCGCAACGGCATTTGCCGTCTCGGCCCTTGTCGCCAGTGGCTGGGGTTCTTTTATCGCCGGTGCGTCGGCTTCCACGGCCAGTGAGACATCCTCGGCGGCTTGCACCAACGAGGCGGATTTCCAGGCCGGGACGGTGGTGGAGTATGAAAGTCGCGACAACCTGTCGCCAGCCACCAGTCGCGGTAAAACCGAGGCGCTCGGGCGCGAGGCGTTTGCCGGCGCCAATCCGGTGGCCTCGGTGCACACGTCGTTCCTGAACAATGCGCCGTTTTTCCTGACGACGACCTTCGCCGAAATCAAGGACGGTCGACTGATTCGTTACGGTGATCGCCATGGTGCCGGGGCATCGTTGATGACCACCATCTACCAGCCTCCCGCTTCCACACCGATTGATCTGCAACCTGGGCAGACCGTCACCGTCAGCTACAAAAACAAAGCGGTGAGCGCCGGGGGAACGGTCGAGTTCGATGTCGTCGAGAAGCTGACTTATAACGGGCGTGAAACGATCAAGACGGCCCTGGGGACGTTTGATACCTGCAAGTTCACCAATGAAATCTCCACGGGCCCGGTTTCGGCCGAGCAGCCGAAACAGGTTGTCGTTGTCCAGAATTGGTTTCCCGCGGACGGACCTTATCGTGGTCAGTCGATCCGATCCGTCACGCCTCCGGCCAATGGCGTTGCGCAGAGAATCAGTGAAGTCGTCAAGATGCAGTATGGGACACGATGAGAGACGCGTCTCGGGTCGGAAGATTTGCCGGATTATCGTGGCAGATGAGCATCCGCTGTTCCGAGAGGGGATGATGGTGTTGCTGGAGCGCCTGATACCTGACGCAGTGATCGAACAAGCAGGCAGCCTGGAGGAAGTACGGACGCTGGCAACGAATGGACAACCTCTCGATACGCTGATTCTTGAAATACGTCTTCCCGGCCTGGGCTCCATCAGCGAGCTCGCGCAGTTGCGCCAGGCACTCAAGCACACCGTGATGATTGTGGTTTCGACCCTGGATGACAGCGATGTCATTGGCCGTGTCATGGCCACCGGTGTGGACGGGTTTGTCGGCAAGAGCCTTTCTCCCGACCAGGTCGGCCAGGCCATCGCCGATATTCGCCGTGGCGAAGTGCTGGTCAAGTACGAGCCTTCGGGCCCGCTCCTACTGGGTTCCGACGATGATATGAGCCGGCTCACGTCACGGCAGCGAGAGGTCTGGCAATTGATCGCCGAAGGCAAGACCAACAAGGAAATCGCCTCAGCGCTTGAGATCTCTCCCTTCACCGTGCGCATTCATGTCTCTTCGTTGATCCGTGCGCTGAACGTTCCCAACAGGGCGGTGGCCGCTGCCCGTTTTGCCGGGCGCGAGGCGCTTCAGACCTTGCGCTAGCGCCTCAGACCTTCGAACCGGCATGGGCAGCCTCGTCGGTGCGCGAGGTGTCATGGAATTTCGCCTGGGACTTGCCCGCGCGCTTGGCCCGGTAGAGCGCTTCATCGGCTTGGACCAGCACATCGGCAAACTCACCGCCGGTCCACAGCGTCCCGCCGATGCTGCAGCCGATCGTGATCGACTCCCCGGCCAGTATGACCGGCTCGGCCAGTTTTGCGATGATGCGCTGGGCGGCGCCCTGCATGCTGGACAAGGATTCTCCGGTACGCAGGCGCAGCAGCAATACGAATTCATCCCCGCCGTGGCGCACAGCGATGTCGCCATCGCGCACAGCGCCCAGGAGCCGGAGGCCGACCTCCTGGAGCAATGCATCGCCGACGGCATGGCCGAAGCAATCGTTGATGGGCTTGAACCCGTCCAGATCCAGGCACAGCACGCCGAAGCCAGGCTGTACGTCGACCTCGCTGCGTACCGCCTCTATGTACTTTTCCAAGGCTGCCCGGTTCGGCAGGCCGGTGACGACATCGCGGTAGGCGATACCCTCGACCACGGCCAACTGACCCCTTTTTCGGGTGAGGCTGTCAACGAGGTGCCGGATCGCGACACTCAGCGTTTCGACTTCGCGCGTCCCCTTGAGCAAGGGAATCCCCACATCGGCGCCTTCGGAAAGGCGCGCGGCAGCCTCGGCGATGACGTTCACCGGCCCGGTGAGAATACCTGCCATGATCCATCCGATGACCGCGAACAGGATGGACAGCAGACCGCCCCAGAGGAGTATTTCATTGCGCATCTCACGTGCAGCCGCAAAGGCGATCTCGGCGGGCTGGCGTGTCACCACGGTCCAGCCCAGGCCGGGATAGTCGTCGACGCCGACACTTTGCGCCGCACCTGCCATATAGAGCTTACCGTCCGGCCAGCGCTCGACCGACCAGCTTTGTCCGCGCCCATCGAGCGTGATCCCGGCGGGCTTGCCGATCATGTCCTTGGGGCCCAGCAAGACGGTGCCGTCCTTGCTGATGACCAGGAACTCCAGGCCAGGCAGGCGCTCCTGCAAGGGGTCGAAAAGCGATCGACCGACTTCCGCGGCCCATTCCCAGGAAAGGTGCGTTGCGAGCACCCCCGTGAGATTTCCGGCGACGTCCTTGATTGGCATGCTGATATCGACGAATTTCATCGCTTCCCCGGAAGGATTCGGCAGCAACTTGGCCAGCAGGACGGCTTCGTGAACATCGCCAATGAATGTCTCTTCACGCGCCCTGGCAAAGACCGGCCGTTGCGAGATGTCGGCACCTGCGAGCACCCCGTTGGTCGATGCGACCACTTTGCCGTGGGCGTCGGTGAGGCCGATCCAGGAATAGTTCGGGAACTGCTGGCTAAGGTGGTCGAGCAGGGCGCGTGCTTCGCCGGGGCTCGCCGTGTTGCGCAGGGTTTCCAGCTTGCTCAGGACCGTGAGCGCTTTTGAACGGTTACTCATGTCGCGATCGAGGCGATCGATCATCGAGTAGGCATATTCGCTCAGTTGCAGCCCGGTTTGCTCCTTGAGCCGCGAAATGGAGGACTCGCCGATAACGGTGCCGAAGATGCAACTGAGGAGCAGCACCACCAGCGCCACGACGATGGCGAAGCGTGCCCGCAAGCTTTGGAAGAGAGGGATGTACATGTCGGGCCGCCATGGGGATGGGATTGGAAGGCCTTTATTCCATGGCGTTCTTGGCACGCATCCTCTCAAAATTTTCCAGTTTGGGGTACTGGTCCGCTCACCGCTGAGCGCGACGACAGGAGCAATGTCACTACCCGCCTTATCGCTGATAGGCCAGCCAACGGAAAGCTTGACTGAACGCACGGATGGGTATTTAGTTGTGCAGTACAACTAAATACCCATCGCATCCGAGGTCCCCGTGAACCATTGCCCGCCAGCCCTGATTGAGAAAATTCGTTCGGCGTCGCGTCTCATGGTGCGAGAGCTGGGGTTCATGCACACCACGTTGGCTGCGACGGGTTATCCGCCGTCGTCGGTGCACACCATCGTGGAGCTCGGCAATCGCCAATCCCTGACCGCGGGCGAGCTTGTCGAGCTGCTCGGCCTGGAAAAATCCAGCGTGAGCCGGATGGTGCGCAAGCTCATCGAGGCCGGCGAGATCGAAGAAGTTGCCCATGAACAGGATGCGCGGGCCAAGAGATTGCGACTCACCGCCCAGGGGCAAAACACCCTCCGAACCATCGATGCTTTCGCCACGCAACAGGTTGTCGCGGCCATGTCTCACTTATCCAGTGGGCAATGTCTGGCCGTTAGTGAGGGGATTGCCTGCTATGCCAGCGCGCTACACGCTCATCGGCTCGGTACAGCGCCGCCTGCGCCGGCGCAGTTGGAGATTGCGCGTGGCTACCGTCCTGGCGTCATTGGCCGCATTGTGCAAATGCATGCGGACTACTACTCCAGGCATTCGAACTTCGGCCAGTTGTTCGAAAGCCTGGTTGCATCGGACATGGCCGAGCTGATGGGGCGTCTGCACAATCCGCGCAATGAGGTATGGGTGGCCCTGGATGGCGAACGAATAGTCGGTTCGATTGCCATCGACGGCGAAGGCGAGGGCGGCAGTGCGGTGCTGCGCTGCTTCATCCTGGATGATTCGGCGCGCGGCAAGGGGGCTGGCAGGCGCCTGTTGGCCGAAGCGATGAAGTTCTGCGACGAGTGGGGCTTTAGCTCAACGATCCTCTGGACGTTCCAGGGGCTCGACGCTGCTCGCAAGCTGTATGAAGCGTTCGGTTTCAGGTTGGAGCAGGAGCAAGAGGGGCAGCAATGGGGGCGACAGGTCACTGAACAGTGTTTTGTCAGGCCGGGTCCAACCATCGCGCCAATTTGAATCGTATCAAGTGGCGGTATTGGATTTGAACACCCCACTGAGCACGAAGGCATAGCGTTCCGGGCGGATGAAAAACGTCGTGCGGTCGCAGCAACGGTCGTCGGCGAAGTAGGACGTGCGCTCCATGACCAGCAGCGCGGCGCCGCGTTTGACGTGCAGCGCGCTGGCCAGGCTTTTGTCGGCTTCCTGTGCACGGATGGCCAGGTCGGCGCGGCTGACCGCCAGGCCGGTGATCGATTCGAGAATGGAATAGATCGGCTGATGTTCGACCTCAGCCCAGGCCACGCAGGCCAACTCTGCCGGCAGGTGGCTGCGTCCCAATGCGATGGGTTCGTCATCGACGAAGTGCAGGCGCTCCAGAAGCAGGCAGTCGTGCGCTTGCTCAAACAGACCCGCAGGGTTTCCGGAACGGGCTGCAGGGCATGGCTGAGCACCTGCATGCTCGGTTGCAGCCCTTGCAACAACAACAACGCCTCATGAAAGCTGCGCAACGCATCCAGGCCGTGGCGTACCTGCTTGGCCGCTACGAAGGTGCCTTTGCCTTGCTTGCGCTCCACCACGCCGTCGTCGCTGAGCTTGCCCACTGCCAGGCGAACCGTGACGCGGCTCCCCCCGAACCGTTCGCCCAACTGCGCCTCGGACGGTAGCTTGCCGCTGGGTTCGTAGTCGCCGCGCTGGATTTCTTCCAGCAGTTGATGGGCGATCTGTTCGTAGAGCGAGGTGGTGCTGTCGCGAAGAATGGAGGTGGACACTGTCAGCTTCCATGGCCTTGGGCGATGGCCCGGTGATCCAGCAGGCACTGGCCGCCGGTGAACTGGACGTGGCCTATGTCGGCACCCCACCGGTGTACCAGTGGTTTTCCCGCGGGCTGCAAAGCCGGATCCTGGCGAAGGTCAATTACGGCCAGGCCGCGGTGATTGTCGACGCCAAGAGTCCGATCACCCAGTTGGAAGCGCTCAAGGGGAAAAAGCTCGCCGGGGTCAAGAAGGGCAGTGGCATGGATGTGCTGCTGCGTGGTTTTGTCCTGAAGGAAAAGGCCGGGCTCGATCCCGACAAGGACCTGGACATCATCGACATGCCGCCGGGCAACATGAACGCTGCCCTTGAACGTGGCATCGACGCGGCATTTTCCTGGGAACCCTTCGTCAGCCAGTCGGTGTTGCGCGGTTCGAGCCGGATCCTGCTGGACGTCAACCAGGCGCTGCCCCAGTACCCGTGGTACGTGGTGATCGCCTTGCCGAAAACCTTGCAGGAGCGTTCGGATGACGTGGTGAAGCTGTTGCGCGCCCATCGCAAGGCCATCGCCTTCCTCAATGAACATCCCGCCGAATCGAACCGGCTCATCGCCGAGGCGTTCAAGCTCGAAGCGGTGCAAGGCCCGGACGGCAAGACCATCGCCCCCGAAGCTATCGTCGCCCAGGCCCGGACACGCCTGGGCTGGTCGGCGGACTTGCAGGCGGCGGACATCCAGTTCATCCAGCGCCTGATGGATTACTCCCACGACCTGGGTTTTATCGACACCACGCTCAAGACCGAACAGATCGTGGATACCTCCTACCTGGAAAAAGCCGCGCACTGAGTCCGTCATGTCCTTGCCAAAACCGAATTGGGGATGGGCGTCGCTGCCATTCCTGTTGTTGATCTGGATCGCCCTGGCGAGCCGCTTTCCCACCTATATCCTGCCGCAGCCCTGGGACGTTGCCCGCGAGGCGCTACGCTGGCTGGGGGATCGTTCGCTGTGGCAGCACCTGCAGGCCAGCGTGCTGGAAGAACTGGGTGGTTTTTGCGCCGCGGTGATCGTTGCGCTCCTGCTGGGCACGGCCGCTGGCCTGTCCTCGCGCTTTCGCGATTTCATCTCGCCGCTCAACAGCCTGTTCATGGCCATCCCGCCGATTGCCTGGGCGCCGCTGATCATGATCATTTTCGGCCTGGGTTATGTCTCCATCGTGCTGGTGATTTTCATTGCCGTGATGTTCCCCATGGCGGTGACCATTCAGGAGGGCGTGCAGAGCATCCGCGGCGGTGAAGTTCGCGCGGCACGGACCTTGGGTGCCAACGCCTGGCAACTGTTGGCCCACGTCTATTTACCGGCCTCGTTGCTGTTCGTGACCGCCGCCTTGCGCATCGGCTTCAGCCAGGGCTGGCGGGCGCTGGTCGCGGCGGAAATGATCGGCGCTTCCCGCGGCATCGGCTGGATGGTCGCCACGGGCGGGCAGATCGGCAACAGCAGCCGGGGCCCAGGCCTTTGTCACTGTCGACCCGGCCGGTACGGCCTTGCGCCCGCTCTATGCCGACCTGCATGTGCACTCCGATGACACGGTGGGCACCAACGACACGCTGTACAACCTCAGCTACGGTCGCGATGTCGCCGGGCTCGACGTCCTCGGCTACACCGCCAATGACTTCAATATCACCGAGCAACGCTGGGACCAGGCGGTCAAGCTGATCCACGAGCTCAATGAGCCGGGCCGATTCGTGTGTTATCCCGGAACCGAATGGTGCGGTAACTCTTGTGCGGGCGGCGTTCCGGCCACGGCGGTGTTCGGCTCCCGTGGCGGGTTGACGGGTGTGGTCGCCGAGGCTTTCGACCGCGCCAGTGTCGGCAAGGCCTTGCGCGCCCGCCGTACCTTCGCCACGACCGGGGAGCGTTCGTTCGCCAGCCTGCGCCAGGGCAAGCACTTCATGGGTGAAGTCTTCACTGCCGATGCGAATGCCTCCCTGGACTATCGACTGCTGGGAGGGGCCGGGTGGGAGCAGGTCGATCTGTTCGATGGCGACCAGTTGATCTGGTCGCGCAACCTGCACCAGGAACTGGGTTTCTGCGCGCAACGCATTCGCCTGCGCCTGGGTGGCGCGCGGATCAAGGACCGCTATCGCGGCGCGTACTGGACTGGCGAAATCCGTATCACCGGCGCGGTCATCAATGGTTTCCGCGCCTTGGGCCTCGACCATCCCGAGCAGACCGTATGGCGCAAGGACGCCACGGTCCTGGCGTTTCGCACCGACACCAACGGCGATACCGACAGCATCGAAATCGACTTGTCGCAACTGGCCGGCGCCACGCTGCAGATCCACAGCCGTTTCGACAATTACATCAAGGTCGGTGACCCATCCGAACCGCAACCTTACGTGCACGCACCGACGGTGGTGATGGAGCTGTCCGGCGATGAGTTGTTGGCGCAATCGCAAGGGGTCGAAGAGTTGCCGGGCGCGGAGTTGAAGCTGTCCCTGGAACGGATGACCGCTGCACCGTTGCCCCGTGAGTTGCAGGGGCGCATCGAACTGGCCCGCCTGGGGCTTGATCCAGGGCGTGAACACCCGTTGTTCATCTGTGCCCGCCAGCGGGATCAGTCACGGGTCTGGACCTCCGCGCTGTTCCTGACCTTGTAGGAGCTGTCGAGTGCAACGAGGCTGCGATCTTTCCCCAGACACTTGAATCTCAAGTGAAAGATCAAGATCAAGATCAAAAGATCGCAGGCTTCGCCAGCGCCTACACAGCCCGGCGGTGGCCATCTCTGGCCACATTTGCGCAAAACCCCGACAGTCCCAGCAAGCCTGCGAAAGCCTGGCAGTCGCCATTGCGAGAAAGTGAAGTCGTCGATAACGACAGCGCCCACGGGCGCCGGGCGGGCGAATGTCTCGTCTGCCCGCTCACGCAGGAGAGCGATCATGACCGATATTCAACACAACATTCCCCACGAAGTCCAAGGCAAGGTTGCATTGGTCACTGGCGCCGCCAGTGGCATCGGCAAGGCCATCGCATTGCTGTTGCATGCCCGCGGCGCCAAGGTAATCGCTGAAGACATCAACCCCGCCGTCCATGAGCTGGCCCGTCCCGGGCTGGTGCCTCTGGAAGCCGACATCACCGCGGATGGCGCCGCCGAGCGCGCTGTCGGCCTGGCCGTCGAGCAGTTCGGCCGGCTGGATATCCTGGTCAACAATGCCGGGATCATCATCAATAAACTCGTCATCGACATGACGCGCCAGGACTGGGAGCGCATCCAGGCGGTCAACGCCACGGCCGCTTTCCTGCATTCGCGCGAAGCGGTCAAGGCGATGATGCCGAACAAGTCGGGGGCCATCGTCAACATTGCGTCCTACGCGTCCTATTTTGCCTTCCCGACCATTGCCGCCTACACCGCGTCCAAAGGCGCCCTGGCACAACTGACGCGCACCCTGGCACTGGAAGTCATCGAGCATGGCATTCGCGTCAATGCCATCGGTGTTGGCGATGTGGTCACCAACATCCTCAATGACGTGGTCGAGGACGGTCCGGCGTTCCTCGCCCAGCACGGTGAAGCCGCGCCCATCGGCCGCGCCGCGCAGCCGGAAGAAATTGCCGAGGTGGTTGCGTTCCTGGCCTCCGATCGCGCGAGTTTCGTGGTCGGGGCGGTGGTCATGGCCGACGGCGGCATGACCGTTACCGCAGGCTGAAGCGAGTAGTGGATGACACCTGGGGCACCGGCCGGGCTGTGCACCCGGCCGGTGTTGTTGTCAGAGTTGCACCCGACGAAGCCTGCCTCTCAAAGGGACCACGCTATTCTCGGGCGTAGGCAGTGGTCGTCCGACCAGGCCCATGCCTTCGCTGACCAGTACCGCGTCGGGTAACAGGCACAGGTTGGACGGGGTATCCAAGCCTCGGGCAAGCACGGTGACCTGGGCTGTTTGCAAGTCGCAGCTCAGCAGTCGCCCACTGAACCGGGTGAAGCCGCCATGCAGGGGTTCGCCGTTCCAGTCGGGGAGCAGGGGTTGTTGCAAGCGCTCGCAGAGTTCCAGCACCAGCAGCTGGCCGTTGGGGCGCAGTGCCAGCCCGGTGGGCAGTTGCAGGCCGCGAATCAGGAGGTCGATCTCGGCGCTGGCGGGCCAGACCCGGATCACCTGGCCGGCCTTTTCGGCAAAGTCGATGCCCTTGCGGCTCGGGTCGCCGTGCAGTTCCCCCGAGAACAGACTGATCAGCACAGCGTCTGTCGCCGGTTCGTACACCAGGGTCACGGGAACGGCTTCCTGGCCTTGATCCAGTTCGGGCAGTTGAGCCAGCACGCGCTCCTCTTGGCCCGCGACGAACTCCACCAACTGATTGGTATCGGGCTTGACGGCCAGCCAACTGCGGCGGGTCGGGTGGTAGCACAGCGCGTTCAGATTGCCGCGGCTATGGAAGACCGGCTCGGGCGGCGTGAATTGCAGGTCCAGCAGTTTGGAACCCGCGACGTAATCGGTCTGGCTGGCCAGGCAGCGTCCGTCACCGTAGGCGATGTCCGACAGCCCCATGATTTCATCGCGCAGCATGCGTGCCTGCATGTTCATGGCGCGAAACCCTTGCGCCAGGGTTTCGCGGGGCAGGTAGGCGCCGGGCTGCTGCGGATCCGGGCGCAGTCGACTGATACGGCCGCTGAAAGGTTGGTCGGGCAGCCCGGAACCTGCTTCGGTGAGCAGCAGGCTGCCGTCGGCTTGCAGGCAGAGACCACGAGGGTTCAGCAGGTCCTCGGCGACAAGGGTGCTGGGGCGCAGGCTTTCCTCCGGGTGTGCGGGGATCTGAAGGGGAACTGACATAGGCTCTCTCCGTGAACAAAAGGGGGACGCGGTCATTGCGGCGGTTGCCACGGTTCACCGGTGAGGTAGGCCCGCAGCAGTGCCCGCTGGCAGGGCGACATCGAGCGCACCACCGGCATGAACAGCGTGGTGCCTTTGTACGCATCCGAGGTGCGGGCGAGGATGGGGTTCTTGGCGCCCATGATGGCGTCGGGCTGATTCAGCGGGATATAGCGGGACATGGCGGGGAAGGCCAGGTAGTGAAAGCGCAGCACGTTGGGGTACATCAGCGGCCAGGTGATGGTCGTGCCCTGGGGGATGCCGAAGTCGGTCTGGGCGTATTTGCGAAAGTTGGTGAAGTAAGCGCTGCTGGGGAAATCGTTGACCGTGCAGGTCAGGGCGACGAAGCCCGCTTGAGCGGCGCTGCCCGGCTTGAGGGTGACCGGGAAGCTGACGGAAAGCTGGCCACTGTCGACGGTCAACGAATCAGGGAAGTCGAGGAAGTCCCAGTATTGCGGTTGATCATAGACCGCGGGAGCCGCCGCCTTCAGGCCGATTTCGGTGGTGCTGGGCACCGCGCCGCCCAGGTACCGGACCTGCAGGGTGATCGACAGGCCGTTGGGGTAATCCTCCAGGTAGACGTTGCGCTGGTTGGCATAGATCCGATAGGTCGATTCGGTGGCATTAAGTGTGGTGTTGCAAACCTTGTCGGGCGCGGTAATGGCCAGTGCCGTGGTCCGCACCGTCTGCTGCTGACTGGTGGTCAGGGGCACATCGACGATGCCGCCGTACACGTAGTAGTCAGCCAAGGGACTGCTGGTCGGGTCTAATGTGGTCAGGGTGGTGGTGCCGGCGCTGATGGTCACGGTCCCGTAATCGGCGTTGGGTCCGATGGGGCTGGTGATATCGTCCCGTACAGCCCGGAAGGTTTTCTTCGGAATGACATTCACCATGTCGATGCTCAGGAGGCCACTGTCACTCAGTTCGGCATAGCCGGCGTTCCCCGTGCACTGGTTAATCAGCTGCCGGCCCGGCTGGCAGTTTAGCGGCTCGTCGGTGAAGGCCGGGGCCAGTGTGCCGATGACCCTGCCGATGCTCGGGTTGGGCGTGTACCGGCCAGCGGCGTAGTCGGCGTCCAGTTGCTCGGTGGTCATCGCGGGACACATCTCGAACATGACGAAACGCAGGACAATACCCGTTGCGCCCGGCGCTTGGATGATCGAACGCAGCCCACCGCTGTTCTGGTTCCAGTTGACGACGCTACTCAGGGGGAAGGTCAGCTGAAATGTGCCGCTGAAGCGGAAGGAGCCCGGGGCATCCATTTGCTCTGGTTCCAGCACACGCTTCTTCATGTAGAAACTGCTGCACACGGTGTCGCTGCGAATCAGCAACTGGATGTTGTCGTTGCCGCCGATTTGCAGGCCGCCGACGAAGATCTGGGTGGTCGTCGAGGCGGTGGGGTCCAGGTCCACCATCATCGGGCCGGAGACGGGCCCCTGGCCGGTCACCGGGTCCACCGAGCCGAGCAGGTAGACGGCCTGGCCCACCAGGTCGCCGCTGGTGCTGATGCTACCGGGAGTGCCCTGGGAGCTGATCAAGGCGTTCTGCATGTCGACGACATGCTGCCCGTAGTGATTCCAGCCACCGGCGGTGTAGTAGTTGCCGGTGGGGGCATTGATCATGTTGTTCAACTGGTCGTCGGTGTAGGACTGGGCCCCCGGTGCCAGGGTCGAGGTGGTCAGGTCGAAGAGCGGCCAGTCATCGTTGCCATCGTAGGGAATGGTCGGGGAGTTGTTCGGCAGGCTGACGTCCGTGCGGATGCCGCCCCAGAAATTCAGCCGTGGTCCGTTCAGGATGCTCATGAGTTATTCCTCGTCCTTGATGGTTTTGCCGACAGGCGAATTGGCGAATTTGAACAGGTAGGAGTAATCGGATTTGTAGGGGCTCTTGACCGGGGTCGCCATGGAGTGGCAATTCATGCAACTGCTGTTGGGCTGGATGTAGCTTTCCATGGTCACGTTGGCCGAGAGGGCGGGTGTCGGCTGGCCCAGTGGGTTGCTGGGGTTGTCCGGCATCAGCGGGCGTTGGGTGGTGATGAGTTGGTAGTACTTCAACACGCTGCGTTGCAGGTCCGGGTCGCTGCGGTAACGGGCGTTGACCTGGTTGGTGATCTCGGCGATCGGGGTGAACCGGTTCAACGGGTTCGGGGTCTGGAAGGTGGTGCCGGGTTTGGGCACGCAGACCAGGTGTGCGCCCTGGGTCTGCCAGTCGCAGGGTGACTGGTTGAGGCTGGCTGCCGGCGCGTTGGGATTGAAGTAGGAATAGGCCGTGCCGGCTACCGGCTGGTCGACCCATATGCCGTTCACCAGCACTTTGGGCGGAACGTTGTCGACCTGTTCGAAGGTCGACCAGATCCACTGCGGATAACCGTTCACCTTGGTGATGATGTGCAACCCCACCAGGCCCAGGTAGGCCTCGGTGACGCCGGTGCGCTGGCCTTGGTCGTCGAACGTGGCCACGCGTGCAAGCATGGTCAGGTAGCGGCTGGCGTTGTCATGCGTGGTAAGGATGCGCCAGCTCGATTTGACCTCGATGACCCCGTAGGGAAAGGTGATGTTGTTGGCTTTGGACACCACGTCGGCGTTATAGAACTGGTTGGCGACGATGTAGTTGTAGGAGGTCTCGTTGGCCGAGATGTCGTAGTAGGTCGGGTTGCCGGCCTGGTCGATCAGCCAGCCGCCGACGGCCTGGTCGACGGCATTCACCTGGGAGCTGTTCTTCAGCGCGGCGATGTTGATGATGCCCAGGCTCTTGGCCAGTTGCGGGGTGTTCCAGGGGCCTGGATCGGCCCCCCGTGGCAGGAAGATTTCTTCCACGGTCTTGTAGGTCTGCCAGACGGTGTAGCCAGGGTCCCCCGGTTGCTTGCTGCAGTCGGGATCCCCGCGCTGCCCTGCCTGGGCGGGCCAGTTCACGGCGATGAACAGCTGCCAGCTGTATTGATCGAACAGGTCCTGGCTGGCGGTGGCCGCCGGCGCCGTGCTGGGGGGCTGGCAATTCAGGCTGGAGGCCTGCGGCCGTGGCATGGCTTGTTCCTGGGATTGCTCCAGGGCCAGGGCCGGAAGATTGGCCAGACCCAGTAGTACCAGGATGAAACGCAGTGAAGTGTTCATGGCGATTCTCCGTCATTGCTCAGGGTTTGCGCTGCATGAGCTTGTTCCACTGCGCCTTTTGCCCGTTGCTCTGGGAAGCCGGTGGCTCGAACAACTGGCAGGGCGGCGGATTCGCCGGGCACATCGCGGCCACCTGCGCCCAGGTCTGGGCCGGGTCCGGTCTGGCGATGCGGAAGTTGGTGTAGTTCTGGCTGACGATGGGGGCATTGGCGACGCTGGTGTCACCGGAGAAAAAGAACGATTGGGGCTGCCGGTAGGGCGGTTGCCCCGACATCTTTTTGTAGAAGGCATAGCCGAACAGGATCGGCCCCTGTGGTGATTGAAGGTCCAGCGCGTAGGCCTGCACGCTGGCGTCGAGGTTTTGGCTGCGCTCGGCGCTGTAGGGCAGGTGCTGGATGAAGTCTTGGCGCGGCGGATGATTCATCGGCGAGAACATGCAGCAGGCGGGCATGTCCTTGGGGCGATCCTGCGGATAGGTCAGGAAGTACGCCTTGTTGCCTAGGGACACGAAGGAGCAGGTGTAATTGTTGTTCTTGATCGGGAAGATCGGCAGGCAGTACTTCTCATAGTGCTCCATCATCGCACCGAAGCCGTCGCCATCGGCCGGTATATAAGCCGTGTCGTAATAGCTGGTGCCTCGAGAGACGGTGTAGTCCGCCGGGGTCAGAGTGGAGGGCGGATTGCTGTAGGGCGGCGGGTTTTTTTCGTAGTTGTGCATCACCCGGTACATCGTCCAATCGCTGATCCAGAACGCCGGGAAGAACGGATCGGAAGGGTCGCCCGGTGCGCGTTTGGCGATGCAGTTGCCGTTCTGTTCGTTGCACCCCTCGGTGTTGTGCACGCCCATGGTGAAGTAGACGGCACCGCTGTCCTGGGCAAACAGCGGTGGGCTGAACAGCAGGATCAACAGCAACAGCCGGTTCAAGATACTGGTTTTCATAGGTCACTCCTTTGAAAAGTACCGGGTGACACTGTGGGCGAGCCTGTGGGAGCAAAGCTTTGCTCCCACAGGCTCAGCTCCTACACAAGCTCGCTCCCACAGTGGTTTATCCTCCTTGGGTAACAGCGTTACGGTCAGAGGTTGTCGTAGTCGCTCATCTTGAGTTGTTGTGGCGGATAGTTGCGCTTCACCAGCTTCTTGGCCCATAGCTCCAATACCGCGCGGCGGCTCTGGGACATGTCACGGGTGATGGGCATCGAGAGCGTGCTTTCTTCCTGGTAGGGCTTGCTGATCAGCACAATCAACTGGTCGATGGCGCCTTCGACGCGTGTCTGGGAGTTGAGCGGCATGTACTTGTTCATGATGGGGTACAGGTAATAGAAGGTCTGCAGGATGCGTGGGTAGAGGAAGCCCTCCCACAGCTGCGTGGCGGCGTTCTGATCCTTGTAGACGGTGTTCCAGTAGTTGATGAAGTCCTGTTGCAGCTGCAGGTCCAAGGGCAGGACGCGGAGCGGGGCGAGGAAGTCGATATAGGCTTGGGGAACGGGGAAGCTGAAGGGGATGACCGGATCGCTGTCGCCTTCCTTGACGAAAAAACGCAAGGTCGGGAAGCCCGGGGCCACGGCCCTGAAGCTCACCTGGGCGATGCCGTTGGCGTCGGTAGTCGTCGTTACATAGGAGTAATCCACCTGGGTGGCCGGGTAGTCGCTCAGTGTTCCAGTGACGTAGACGCCGGCGTCGAATGCCAGGCAAGGGCGTAAGTTGACCGCAATCGGTTTGCCCGAACCATTGAGGAAATCCTGGTACCCAACCGGTGTGCTCGTCGGCCGATGCATGTTCTGCAGGTCGGTAAGCCGGCGGCCGCTGCCAGTGGCCAGGTAATTCGGTACGGGGGGCGCGTCATTGAACTGCGGTAGGTTGGCGTGGTTCAGGTTACGGTCTGTCGGATCGTCATAGAACAGCGTGAAGTTCGCCGCATTACTGAATGCCAGGTAGTAGTCGCTGGTCGTCACCATGTAGGGGTTGCCGTATTCCGCGACCCACAACGTGGTGTTGGCGGCCGGCACACCATTGTTCTGCACCATGATGGTCAACGTCTTGTGGTCGCCCACGTCGATGAAACTGCCGCTTTCGATGACCTCGGCGGTCCACGTCTGCGCAGTGGCGGCTACCACCGATGCCGCCGGGGCCGGGCCCTGTTGTTGCAGCTCCAGCGGCGCTGATTGCAAGGTCGCCTTGTCCGCGTCGCTGAGGGTGAAGTCCAGCAGCCCCGAGCGTTGGTCGAAGGCTGACTGTTGATACTGCGCGAAACCGAAGTCGACCACCGGGGTGAATACGTCATTCTGGCGTACACCCAGTTGATAGTCGCCGGCCTGGAATTTTTCGGCGATCAGGATAGGGGCATCGGGCTCTATCGGATAGAACGGGAATGTGTTGGCCAGATCCAGGGACAGGGTGTTGCCGGTAATCTGCACCGAGGTCACGCCCAGCTTGGTGTTTTGGGCCGCCGCGCCTGGCTTGGCGACGGCGACGGCCTGCGCGGGCACCAGGCGCCGGCCGGCGGGGGCGGTGGGGTATTCGTCGGCGAACCAGAGGCCCAGGGTGGCGGCGGTGCGGCTGTAGGCCGGGTTGAAGAAAATACCGGAAACGTTGTCCAGGCCTTTCTGATACATCGCTTGCAGACGAGCCGTATCCGAGGGGGCGTTGGAACGGGTGTTGACGTACGGGAAGTCGTTGAAAACACCGTTCCTGTCATAGCAGGTCAGGTAGGTGGAGAACCTGAACATCAGGCCCTGTGCACCTTGCAGCTTCATCTGCTGCTGTAGGTTATTCAGCAGCGCCGAATCGCCGATGACCCATTCCAGGTTTTCCTGGGGAAAGCAGGTTTGCCAGGTGGTGGTGACATACACCAGGCCCCGGAAGGTGCTGGCCCAATTGAAGTTCAGGAAGCGATCCATCATCCGATACTGGCGATTGAGGGTCAGGCCACACGTGGCATCCCCCAGCATCAGCTTGTCGAAATACAACGCGGTGAAGGTGTTCTGCCACGGGCTGACGTCCACGAAGCGCGCGGCCGTCGGAGTGTTGCTGCCAAAGGGATTGCCGAGCAATTGGTAGTCCCTGCCAACCAGCGCATCCTCGGTGATGTAGGTGTTGGCCTGCAGCTCGCCGCCAATGATCGTTGAGCGAGTCCCTTTGTAGCTCACCGTGCCGCAGGCATTGTCGCCAAACAGATCCCATTCGGCGGGCATGTACGGGTAGTTGTTCGGGTTGGCATTGGTCGGCACCTGCAGCACATAGGTTGGCAGGTCTGCCATTGCCAAGGGCTTGATGGCCCAGGGCATCAACTGGGCGGGGGCGTTCGTGGCGTTGATGTCGAAGTGGCTCATGAACGGCCAGTTGATGTCCGCGTTGACCGCGTCATACAGCGGAAACACGTCGTTATTGTTGGCCGTCGGTGGGTTCCAGAACATATGGCCGTTGAGGTAGATACGGGGGAAATTCAATACGCTCATGTCATGCTCCTTAGCGTTGCCACTGGGCGCGTTTCAGCGACCAGACAAAGTCCAGTTTTTTGTAGCCATCGAATGCCGAGGGCGGCAGCGGGGTGGTGGGGTAGACGATGCCGCCCCCCTGGTTCAGAGCGAAATTGAAGTAGCCGTTGTCGTTCGAGTAGGCGGCGGTGCCGTGGCAGGCCAGGCAGGAGGAGGTGTTCTGGAATGCCGATTCCAGTTGTGAATTGGCCAGTACCTGGGTGATGGGCTGGAACTCGACCCCGATCAACTCGTACTTCGACAGGCTCCGGTTATTGGCCTGGAAGCTGGCATTGACCGGCTTGGCGGCCGCAGTCGGCCCGGTGGTGTTGGTCATCGGCGCCGGCGTCGGGGCATTGGTTACGGTGTACTTGCTGTTGTTGATGTTTTCGAAGGTGGTCCAGACCCAGTCGGCATTCAGTTTGTTGACAACGTGCAGGCCGCTCAATGCCACATAGCCGACCTGATAGGTACCGTCGTCCTGCTGGTAGTAGGCCTGGGCAATGTAGTAGCCGTCGTTCACCAGGGTTTGTCGGTAGGTCGTGTCCGTGCCGATCCACAGCCACGCGGCTTTCAACTCCCAGGCGGTGGGGGGGAAGTCCAGGTCGTTGGCCAGGGCGGCCTGACCGTTCACGTTGTAGACCTGCTTCTTCACGATGTAATCGAACGTGTCCTTGCCCATCAGTAACTGAAAGCGTACGGGCTGGCCTTGTTGGGCATCGGGCACGGCACCCCCCATTTGCAGGATCAGGCCATCGACCTGCTGGGTGGCATTGATGTTATGGAAGGATCGGGACAGGTCCATGCCCTGCGCCTTGGCTTGCGTCATCACTGCGGCCGGGAGCGGCGCTGAGCTGTCATAGGTGCCCGGTGGCGCGCCGTTGGGCAGGTAGACCTGGTCCGAGGGCTTCATCGTCTCCCACACGAGATTGCTGCTTTGCGCGGGGCTGGGTTGGTTCAAACAGACGAACCAGTTCCAGGCCATGGTCTCGGGACTCTGGGCAAACGCGGTCCTGGTCTTGTTGATGTCTGCTCCAAACTGCAGGAAGTTGCTGCAATCGAAGTTGTTGGTGTCCTGTGCCTGGGCCAAACCGGCCAGGGCACTGAGAACGGTTATGGAAATGGCTCGCCGCATGGAAGCTCCTTGGCATTCGCCGTATCGGCATGAGGGCGCCCCCGGAAGTGTTCCAGGAGCAGTTGCTTCACCGCCGTGGCCGCAAGGTGCTGCGGCAACGGCAGATCACAATTGGTGATGAGCAGCGGGCCGGTCTTTTCGCTCGCGGGCAGCCGGCCGTGGCTGCCGCGGACCAGGCGGGTGTCCAGTGGAATCAGGTCCATGTAGTAGCGAAAGCCGAGTTTTTTCTGGAGCAGGCGGCGCGCCACTTTCAATTTCGGGAAGCGAATGGCCGGGTCGATGAACAGCTCGAGCGGGTCGTAGCCTGGCTTGCGATGGATGTCCACGGTGCGGGCAAAGTCGGGGGCCTTGCGGTCGTCGAACCAGTAGTAGTAATCGAACCAGCAACCGGCGGAGGCCACGGCCACCAGCTCGCCGCTGCGCGGATGATCCAGGTGCCAGGCCCGTTGTTCGGTTTTATCCAGCACTTGCTCGATGCCGGCCTGGCGCTGCAACAGCGCCTTGACGCGAGGGATGTCGCGCGCCTGCTTCACGTAGATGTGCGCGACCTGATGGTCGGCCACGGCAAACGCCGCGCTGGCACCGGGATCGAGCAACTCCCAGGTCAGCGATTGGCGGACCTGCAACAAGCCTTCGGCGCGTAGCAACCGGTTGATGGAAACGGATTGGGTGACGGCTTCGATCCCGTATTCGGACAGCAGCATCACCGCCGCGCCCTGTGCTTGGGCAAAGTCCAGCAGACGCCCGACTTCGCTGTCGATGGCGCGCACCTCGTCGGCAATCGACGGATGATCGGGGCCCAGGCGTTGCAGGCTGTAGTCGAGATGGGGCAGGTAGATCAACTGCAGGTCGGGGCGGTCGAGCTGGAATTCGGCGATGGCGCAATCGACGATCCAGCGGCTCGAGGCGATGCCGGCCGCCGGTCCCCAGAAGCTCGGAAAGGGAAACTCGCCGATCTGCTGTTCGATATGCTCGTGCAATGAGGCCGGCGTCGAATACAGGCCGAACATCTTGCGGCCATCGGCCGGGTAATGCGGTCGAGGGGTAATGGCGGCGTCCACGTCCGCATACATGTTGTACCACCAGAACAACTGGCTGCAGCGAAACCCGGGGTACTGGCGCTTGAGTGTCTGCCAGACTTTTTCCCCCTGGATCAGTGCGTTGGGTTGCAGCCAGAAACGCACTTCGGCCTGATCGCGAAAATACCAGCCGTTGCCGACGATGCCGTGCTCCGACGGTGGCTGGCCCGTGAGGATCGAGGCTTGCACCGTGGAGGTGACCGCCGGGAACACCGGTTGCAGCGTGGCCATCCTGGCCGTTTTCAACAGGGCATTGATGCAGGGCGTCGCGGCCCCCAGCAGTGCGGGCGTCAGGCCGACCACGTTGATCAGCAGCAACGGCTGGCGCGCAGGTTCAGAGGACATCGGCGCAGGCCTCCAGCGCTTGGGGTTGCAGCAACTGGCGCTGCTGCAACTGACCCTCGACCCAGTGCAACTCCGCCGCGATGCCCTGGAGTTGGGCGTGCTCGGTGGTGGGTCGCAACTGGCTGGGCAGGACACCCCAGCTGTAGGTTTCCACTTCCAGTACCGGGCGAAAATCCCCATGGTCGGCCAGAAAGTCGAAGGTCTGCGCCAGGGCGACCTGGCTGCCGCTGAGTTCGGGCAACAGCAGGTGTTCGCTGAATAACGGAATGTGGAAGTGAATCCTCAGCTCGGGAGGGGCGTGGCCGTCCTGCTCACACTCGTACAGGGCCGCGGGAAGGTCGGCCCAGGCCGATAACCGCTCCTGCCCAGCGCGGGCTTTGACTTGATGCAGGTAGGTGGGTTCGGCAAAACCGCCCAATGTCTTGAGCACCTGTTCGCGCCGCTGCACATCCTCAGGCAGGTGGCAAATCAGCGCATTGGATAGCTGGATCTTGCCGATGGGGACCCGGGCCCGACGCAATCGGTCCAGTGACTGATAACAGTCTTCGAACATCACGGCCTGGTGACAGACGTCAAAACACAGTGCCAGGTGTTCATGGTGCGGGTCCGTGGCTTGCCACTGACGAAAGAAGGCGATGGCCTGGTCGGTGTTTTCCAGCACGCAATCGGGCTCCATTTCCAGGCAGATCACGATCTTCTTGCCTGTCTCTCGTTGCAACCGGGCCAGCGCGGCGGTGAGCTCGCGCAGTTGCTGCTCGGCACGTTGCTGTAACGTCGGGCTCCAGTGGGCGGCATAGCCCAACGGCAGGCTGGAGATCACCCCCTGGGCACAGTCCGCTGGCAGGGCCTGGGCGAGAAATCGAGCCAGGTCCAGGCTGTACGCCAGCCGCTGCGGATCGGCCCAACTGGGCAGGTAGACGTCGGCTTTCACCGCGCCCTGGTGAAATTGGCCGTAGGGAAAACCGTTGAGAGAGGTCAGGCGTAGGCCGCTGCGTTGCAGCAGGTCGAGGAAATCTGCACGGGCGGACGCCTGTTGGAGCTCGGCGGCGGCGACGGCGCTGATCCACAATCCACTGTCCTGCGTGTCGAGCCCGCGCAGTGTACGCACGGTCTGGAAATACCGTTCGATGGAAGCGCGCAGCCCGCCCAGGTCATGGGTCGGGTGCACGTTGCTGCAATAGCCGATCTGCGTGGCCGTCCAACCCGTGCGGGCACTCATTTGATCACCGGCTCCTGGCCCCGCAGGGCAGAGTTGTCCTGCCACTGTCGCCGCTGATCGATGGGCAGGGGCGTGCTGACCAGGGTTTTGTCCAACTGGCCGCTCTGGGCAAAAAAGTCCACGGGGTTGTGGAACAGCACCTGTTCGACCTGGGCTTCACTGAAGCCGGCGGCCAGCATCGCCTGGCCGGTCTTGGGCACTTTGAGCGGGTCGCTGATGCCCCAGTCGGCGGCGCTGTTGACCACCATTTTTTCCGTGCCGTACTGCTGCAGCAGCGCGACCATGCGCTGTTCCGACATCTTGGTGTTGGGGTAGATGGAATGGCCGCGCCAGCAATCGCTGTCGAGCACCAGGGGCAGGGTCAGTTCGTTGAGGTGGTCGATGATCACCAGGTGTTCGGCAATGCCGACCTCGCGAATGACCGCGAGTGTGCGCTTGGTGCCACCGATCTTGTCGCGGTGGGGGGTGTGCACCAGCACCGGCAAGTTGAATTGTTTGGCCAGCTCCAATTGGGCGGCGAGAAAGCGATCCTCTTCCGGGGTGATGTCGTCGTAGCCGATTTCACCCACTGCCACCACGCCATCTTTCACCAGGTAGCGCGGCAGGATCTCCAGCACTTCATTGGCCACCGACAAGTCGTTGGCCTCCTTGGGGTTCAGGCCGATGGTGCAGAAGTGATGGATGCCGAACATGCTGGCGCGAAAACGCTCCCAGCCCAACAGCGTGTCGAAGTAGTCGATGAAGCTGCCGACGCTGGTCCTGGCCTGGCCCTGCCAGAAGGCCGGTTCGATCACGCCGGTGATGCCGGCGGCCGCCATGTTCTGGTAGTCGTCGGTGGTGCGGCTGACCATATGGATATGCGGGTCGAAGTACTTGAGCATGGTGAATCCTCGTCAAAAAGGCAGGGGAGGGGCGGGTATCAGTTCGGCAAAGTGCCACCCAGGTACGCCTGCCATGGCGGCGGCAAGCGTTGTTGCTGGGTCAGTCCGGCCAGGCGCTGACGTTGCGCCGGGCTCAGCAGGGCAAAGGCAATCACGTGGGGCAGTCCGACAGACACCGTTCGTTCGGCGGCGAGTTGTTCGTCCAACAGGTCGAGGGCCAACTGGTTGAGCGTGACGCTTTGTCGTTGCGTCAGGCCGATCAGGCGATGTACATCGAGGCCCATGCCCAGGGCTTTCAACACCAGTTGGTTGAAGGCCCGTTCGTCGTAGTGACGCGATGGGTAGGCGGTGTCCAGGGCGAGGGCGGCAAACACCTGGCTGTTGCTGGTGCGTCCGGCCTGAAGTGCAAGCCCGAGGCAGAGCCCACCGCTGTCGAGCCAGTCGAGGGCCTTCAAGGTGGCGATCTTTTCCTGGTCGTCGCCCCACAGGAACAACTGGCGCAGCAAGGACACTTGCCCGGCGCTGGGTTGCAGCTCCAGGACCTGGGCCAGCAGCAATGCCCGCGCCAGTTGGACATTGCTCCAGCCGTCGGTGCCGGGCTGGGCTCGCTCCTTGAGGTGGCGCTTGCACTGGCCGCTCAGGAACGCCGCGGTGTTGGCGTCCGGGCGTTGGGCAAGTTGCGCCTGCGCCGAGAGCCACCATTGCCGCTCGGTTTCATCGAGCGACTGGGTGAAATGCCGGCGTTGTTCGTTCAGGCAATCCTGGCGCATGTCGAGGGCTGCCGATGCCGATGCTGTAACGTCCGTGTTCATGTGGGTTTGATCCAGCGTTGGAAATGAGGAAGCAGGAAAAACACCAGGACGCATAACAGGCTGCCCAGCGGCTGGTTGGCGACGGCCAGCACCAGGGCATCGAACAGCGGCAGGGCGGCCAGGCCCGCACCGATAAAGGCGCGGACCTGCCGTTGCCGCGGGTTGGCCAGGTTGCGCCAGTAGTGCCAGCCCAACCAGCCAAGCCATATCAGCAGGACTGGCCAGAACCAGGCGTTGTCTGCGTAGATCGCCAACGCCAGTGGGCTCAACATCAGCAGCAGCGGGAGGCGGCTGATCAGTTGATTGCGGTGTTCCTGGCGGGCCAGGTAGGTCAGGCCGCTGATGTAGACGCCGAGCAAAAGGGCACAGAGCCAGATCGGTTCGGGTGGCATCGCCAGGCTGGCCGCGGCGGTGAGGTAGAGCGCCGAACGACAGGCCCCCATCAGCCAGACGCTGTGGGCATATTTCTTGTGCAGCAGGTTGTAGCCGAGGATGCAACCCACCAACAGCGTGGCGCTGCCCAGCAGCCAGTGCGGTTGTTCGATCAACCGGCTCAGGCCCAGCAGCGCGGCCGCGGCCAGCACCAGTAGCAGGGCCGTGGCCAACCGCACTTGCTGGCGGCTGACCAGGCCCAGGGTGATGGGGCGCGGATTGTGGTGTCGTTGATCCCAGTCGGCGTCCAACAGGTCATTCAACAGCATGCCGGCCAGGTACAGCAGCGACAGTGCCGCCAGCAGCAGGAGCCACACTAGGGACGATGGCGGTGCCAGGGCCCCTGCGCTGCTGGCGAGCAGGGCGGCGGCCAGGGTGTTGGTCCACACCGTGGGCAGGTTGGACACGCGGCCGAGGGTCATCCAGGTCTTGAGGTCCGGCGACGACGGGTTCATTGCGCACAGCTCTCGTTCAGTGTGAGTGCAGGGTCGGCCTGAGTGCAGAGCCGTTGCAGCGCCTGCTCCATTCGCGCGGTATCGATTTCATGCAAGTCCACCGACTCGCCGATCCGACTGAGCATGGGGATGGAGAGTTGCCCGCCCAGATGCTGGCGGAACTCTTCCAGCCCGAGCAGAACCTGCGAGCGTCCCTGTGCATCTTTCAGGGTCAGCTCCGGCGGGTTCAGGCAGAAACCGAGCTTGAGCAGCAGGCGCAGCACCCGGTCGCTGTCGGCGTCGCTCAACAGCCCCAGGGCATTGGCATAGAGTCCATCCAGGGCCATGCCCACGGCGACGGCCTCACCATGGCGCAGTCGGTGATGGCTGAGGTTTTCCAATTTATGGGCGGCCCAATGCCCGTAGTCCAATGGCCGCCCATTACCGCGTTCGAAGGGATCACCGGCACCGGTGATGTGCGCCAGGTGCAGTTCGGCGCAGCGGCGGATCGCGTAGCGGCTGGCCGCGTGATCGAAGTGGGCGAGGGCGTCGGCCTGTTGCTCCATCCATTGGAAAAACGCCTGGTCCTTGATCAGCGCCACCTTGACGGCCTCGGCCAGCCCGGCGATCTGGTCGCGTCGGCTCAGGCTGGTCAGCAATTGAAAATCGTTGATGACCGCGGTGGCGGGGTAGAAAGCGCCCAGCAGGTTCTTCTGGCCAAAGGCGTTGATGCCGTTTTTCACACCGATACCGGCGTCGTTCTGGGCGAGTACGGTGCTTGGGATGCGGATCAGGCGAATGCCGCGGTGGAAGGTGGCGCAGGCGTAGCCCACCGCATCGAGCACGGCGCCGCCACCGAGGGCCAGCACATAGCAATGCCGGTCCAGGCCATGTTGCAGCATGTCGCTGTACAGCTGCTGCAACACCTGGGAATCCTTGCTCGATTCGCCGGCCGGGACCGCGATGGGGGGCGCCTGCAAATGCAAGTCCGGAAAATGGTTGGCGAAGTAGGTATTGATCTGTGCCAGCAGGTGCGGAGCGCTGTGCAGCAGTTGTTCATCGGCGAACACCAGCACCGTTACCTGGCCGCGGTGTCCGGCGGTGAGCTGACGATGCAGGCAGGGATTGAGCGGGTCGAACAGATGATCGGTGAACACTACCGGGTAGTCGTAGCTGACCTTGAAGCGCCCGTGCAAGGGTTGCCCCGTGTCGCGCCGGCGAATGTTCTTGAACAGGCTGTACCCGGCGATGAACAGCCCGGGCAATACCATGCTGGCGAGCAGGGTCACCAGCAGCGCGTTCTGTTCGACGAGAAAGGTGCCGATGGCACTGTAGGCCAACGCGAGGCCGGCATTGGCCAGGGTGGTGACCAGGATGAACGCGCGCAATGGGTAGCGTTGCATGCCGGCGGCGACGACCGAGGTTTCCGCCAGCACCGGGACGCCGCGCAGGCAGATCAACGACAGCGTGCCCAACCGGTAGGCCAGTTGCCCCGGCTGGCGCTGGTGCAGGCCCAGGCGGCCGGACAGCAGGCGCAAATAGCCGGCTCCCAGCGCATAACCCAGCCCGGCCCCCAGGCACAGGCCGACGAAAATCACCAGGTATCCACCCAGGCTGCCAAGCATCGCCACGGCCAGCAGCGCGACCATGCTCGACGGCACCGGCAACACCACGTCCAGTGCCAGCAGGGCAATCAGCAGCAAGGCCAGGTTGAGTTTCTGCGCGGGCGTCGAGGGCAGGTACAGGTTGAGATGGGTCAGGAAATCTTGGATCTGTTGTTCGAACAACAGGAAGCTGGCGATCACCAGGCCTGAAAAGCAAACCAATGACAGCCAGAAATGTCCGGCTGGTCCTTTTTGCGAGCGCGAACGATACCCACGGCCATGCTTCATCAAGCATCCCTCTTGTTGATATGACTGATTCCGTGTCAGTAATTGAAAGCAACGCCAAGTGTGTTTTTCAGGCCAATAGACGCTCTCGCCCGAGGGGCTGTCAGGTGTGGTTGAAGATCTGGTTGGAGACAGGTTTGAATCTAGACGGCCAGGGTGTTTTTGCAAGGCCATCTGATGGCAATTTGGTTTGGGGCGCCATTTCGCCCCTCAGGTGCCCCCATCAACCCATTGCCCAGAGGGTTCAGGGCCTCGAATACCCGCGCAGTTGCGCCGGGCTGACGCCCAGGCGTTGCTTGAACAGCGTGGTCATGTGCGCCTGGGAATTGAAGCCGCAGGCGTGGGCGATATCAGTCAGTCGGGCGGTTGAATCGTGCATCAGCGCCCGTGCCTTGGCGAGGCGTCGGTCGATCAGGTAGCTGTGTGGGCTTTTGCCGGTTGCCTGCTTGAACGCCCGCATGAAATAACCTTCGGACAAGCCAAGCAGCCCCGCCATTTCCTTGACCCCCAGCGGGCCGTCGAGACCGGCGTCGATGAACTCATCGAGCAGGCGCATCCGGCCGCCCGTGATCGAACCTTGGGAGTGTGCCGAAAACCGCTTGTGGTCCTTCACTCGCTCAGCCAGCCCGAGCGCCCAGGCTTCCCAATCGTCTTCTGCCGTGGCACGCAGCAGTGCGCTGCGCATTCTCAAGGCGAGGGTGATGGCCTGCGGGTCAATACGATTGTTGAACGCATGTTTCGCCGGCAACGCCATGCCGTCGGTGCGCACTATCCGCAGGTATTCACCGCCCCGGGGGGATTCGGAGAACACGTCGCACCCGGCGGGAACGAATGCCAGGCCGTTGGGCAGCGCCTCGAAGGGCAACACGCGGTCGCTGCCGATGGCGTGCAGGCCGCGCTGACTGTCGAAGGCAAAGCCGATCGCCGACTGGGTCGCGACGTAGCGGGTCGCGTAGGCACAGCCGGGGAGCAACTCGATCGCCCAGGGCCCAGCCTCGATACGACGGACCGGTTCAGACAGGGGCGGCGGTGGGTGGTTTCGCGGGCTCATGAACAGCATAGTAATGAAGAGCGGGCCTGAAAGTCAGGTCAGTTTTCTGAAAGCCCCGTCGCCGTCGCGCTGATTAGACTGGTCAAAACCAGGAGGCCCATCATGCACACACTGACCCGCGACGACATCGAACACGCTGCCCGCCATCTCTATCAATTCATGCCCGCCACGGCCCAATACGCCTGGCCGTTGCTGGCTGAGCGGCTGGGTTGCACGGTGTGGGTCAAGCACGAGAATCACAC
Source organism: Pseudomonas sp. NFACC37-1 (assembly GCF_900101575.1). Taxonomy (NCBI): domain Bacteria; kingdom Pseudomonadati; phylum Pseudomonadota; class Gammaproteobacteria; order Pseudomonadales; family Pseudomonadaceae; genus Pseudomonas; species Pseudomonas sp. NFACC37-1. Next base: position 60,161 of record NZ_FMUZ01000002.1, read on the forward strand.
CCCGACCGGGGCCTTCAAGGTGCGCGGCGGCCTGACCTTCGTGCACTGGCTCAAGCGCGAGCATCCCGAGGCGAAAGGCATCGTCACGGCGACGCGCGGCAACCATGGCCAGAGCCTGGCGCTGGCGGCCACCGCCTTGGGTTTGAAAGCGTTGATCGTCGTGCCGCAAGGTAACTCGGTGGAGAAGAACAATGCCATGCGTGGCTTTGGTGGCGAGGTGGTCGAGTATGGCCGCGATTTCGATGAGGCCCGGAAAGAAGCTGCACGCCTGGCCCACGCCCAAGGCCTCTACTTGGTGCCGCCGTTCCATCCGGAGTTGGTCAGGGGCGTGGCGACCTATGGGCTTGAGCTGTTCAAGGCGGTGCCGGACCTCGACACGGTCTACGTGCCGATAGGCTGTGGGTCGGGGATTTGCGCAGTCATCGCCGCCCGCGATGCCTTGGGGCTGAAAACCCAAGTGGTGGGCGTGGTGTCCACCGAGGCCGTCGCGGCGAAGTTGTCATTTGAAACGGGAAGACTGTGTGAGACCGCTTCGGCGAATACCTTCGCGGACGGGTTGGCCGTGCGTAGACCCATTCCCGAGGCCTTTGCCATCTATGGGGCCGCTGCGGCGCGGATCGTCGCGGTCAGCGACGCGCAAATAGCCGAGGCCATGCGGGTGTATTACACCGACACTCATAACCTGGCCGAGGGCGCAGGTGCCGCGGCCTTGGCGGCACTCATGCAGGAACGTGAAGCGATGCAGGGGAAAAAGGTGGGGGTCATTCTGTCCGGTGGGAATATCGATCGGCCGGTGTATGCCCGGTTGATTGGCTGAGCCCCTCGTGGCGGGAAACCTTGGGGGATATTTAGATCGATTATTTCTTACGGTTATTGATATAGGTTTGGATGGCATATCCATGACCGAAGAATCGAAGCTGTCGCTTGGAAAGTGTCTGCAATGAAAACGAAGCGCATGCAGCAGCAGACGACTTGGCGTGTGTCGCTCCGGTAAGCCTGTCTGAACGTTCATTCCTGCTGTTCGATCGCCATCTTGTCGGGCCCGGGTCAATGCTTAGAATCCGCCCCATCAGCTTGTCCGACTCTCGAACCTTACAGGGAACACCACCATGATGAACGCCATGCAGATGCCAATGCCGATGAACGTCAACATGCCGATGATGATGGCGACCATGACCTGCGATTAGCGCACACCGCATTTCAAACGCCAACATCTACCTCGACGGCACCAGCTTCTTTGGCAAGTGTGAAGAGATCGACCTGGGCACCATCAAAACCGTGATGAGCGACTTTCAGGGGCTCGGCATGGTCGGGCTGATCGAACTGCCCGATGGTATCGACAAGCTGGAAGGGAAAATCACTTGGAACAGCTTTCACTTTGAGGCGGCCAAGAAGCTGGTCACGCCGTTCAAGAGCGTGCAGTTGCAGTGCCGTTACGTATGTGAGGCAGATGATCAATGGGGATGAGGTGGTGTTGCTGGATTATCTGGCGAATATTTTTCGGGTAAGTGGGGAGGATCAGTTGGCCAAGTACCGGAAAAACATAGGGCAGGCTTAAATTTCATTGCCATTCGAGGGTTGTAAGGAAGTGACTCACGAAGCCGGGACGTCAGCCGATATTGAGCGTGAATTTCGTAAAACAGGATGATCACCGATGCTGACTCTACGTGGCCGCAGACTGTCGCAGACAGCCGCGGCTTCACTGTTCACTGCTGCGATAACTCTGATGGGCACGAGCTGCCAGCAGGCTCACCAAGATGAACGAGCGGACAAAGCTAAATTTCTGGATGGCGCCCAAGCAACGGCGCAAGAAACCAGCCGCCTATTGTACGATGGCTACAACGCCCTCGATAAATTATTAAGAGAGATGAATAAAAAAGGTTGGAAAGAATTTTCCAAAGGGCCTTGGGATGACTACAGGCAATTCCACCGAGGCTGGCGTCAGCAACTGATCGCCGAGCATTTTAAGTTGTCGCGTTACTTTGGCAAAAATAAGGCAAATGAGCTGATTCATATCGATGAAATAGACATTCGTCCTGTAGATAATTTTTCCTCCCCCGATGTTTGCTCGCCACCGGGAGAGGACAAGGATTTTGATATGGCGAAACTCTCAGCCCAGATCGAGTGCTATGCTCGATTTGTGACCTTCAAACAAGACATGATCAATGAAGACATCAAGGACAGAAAAGCCGGAGAGCTATTCGACGCATTAGAGTCCAAGAGCCGAACCGAAGAGAGTGCCAAGGAGCTACTACAGCACTACGATAAATCTACGGTTAGTTATCTAAGAAGGCTGGATGCAAGGCTAACTGAATTGGGACTCTCGAAAGAGTCCTAAGACAATAAGTTTCGGCCATTCACGGCAAGGGGCAGACGATCAATGTTGAGAAGCCGATTGCTGCCCAGTCTTTTGCCCATCTTCCATGTTGTCATTTTCTTAAGAAGCACATAGTGAGATTTACGGCAGGGAGAGACTTTTTATTACAGCTGCTCACACAATCAACGTGTTGCATTAATGGTCGTTAAAGGCTCTGCTCTTAGGCTCAAGATAAATGAGTTTCGAGCGTAGCAGCCAGCAATCATCGGCTTGCCAGCATTTAATGTAAGAGTGCCGGCATTTAGATTTGCCATCGCACGCGCTAAGAATAAGCCTATTCCTGCCCCGTTAAGTTTATTTGCATGCGCATGCTTTCCGGATACTCCTTCACTAAAGACAGCATGGGATTCGTCAGGGTTAATAGCTAAGCTTTGCATTTCAAACCTAATATCCACATACCCTTGGTTGTCTGGAGATACAGTGACATTTAAAGAGCTGTTTCGCATTGTGTACTTAGCGGCATTCTCCACAAGATAGAAAATGCAAGCATAAATAGAGTCGTAATCAAAAAATGCCTGTAGTTTAGTAGGCTCGACGTTTGCACGAATTTTTTTGTCAGAAAAATCCCCAAAAAACAAATAAAACAAATTCATCAGCACTCGATGAATATCATGCATCTCCATTTTTGTGGGTTCGACTTTCCCAGATAGCTTTTCAAAAGCAGCAAACTCAGCTTTCTGTGCCTGCTGGTGCTTGAGAATAGCAATAATAGCCTTCGCTGTATCGGCAGTATTATCTCTTATCTCATCCTCAACATAGCGAACAGCTTCTCTTGGATGAGCCATCATGGACTCTTGTTTGACCAAGTAAAATATTTCTTGGGTGGTTTTAGCTGTCAGAGTTTTAAGATTGTGGATTAATCTACGCGTCCGCTGCTCGGATCTACGAGTGGAAGCGTCTATCATCGGTGCTGCAGCTAGTGTTACTTTAAGTTCTTGATCTAGTAGCTTCTTGGACTTTATACGATCTGCGTCTGTTGCTACGCCTAAAGCAATATAGGCCCCTGTTGAAAGCAATGAAACTCTAGCTTTTTTTCCATGGAGAATTATGATTTTTGAACCGTCTTTTTCCAAACTGTCTCTGCAATACGCTAAATCGTGCGCAAGCTGATCAATGTATGGTTCAAGGCGATCTTTTGACCACAATGCAACGCGTACCGTTAGGTCAACCATTTTTCAAAACTCGAAAAATGGTGTCTTCAAATCGAATTGGTTCAGCTGTCTTCGGAAGGTTGTAATCCGCTTCTTGAAGAGCTTCGTGAAAGCGCTCACCTTCGCCCTGAGCGGAGTAAATAATTACCTTCTTTTCCGGATATCGTCTTTTTATTGCAAGAGCAAGCCCCAGTCCTTCGTCAATGTACTGCATACTCCGACCAACCCCTTGAATGTCAACAAAAACTATGTTTGCATCCAATAGCGATCTCTGTTCAAGAGATTCAATATCTGTGACGATATCGGTACACTCCCAACCCATTTTCCGCAATATTCCTACTATTTTGAAATCACTATCATCATCAATAAATAGAATTCTAGTTGATCGCTTTATAGAGGCTGCGTCGCAGTTCGAAAACGTTTGAGAAACTGGCTCACGACTTTTACTATCGCTCAAGTTAAAGCTTATATTATTAGTATTAATATTGGCGTTGTTATTGTTATTGGTGTTGGTGTTTTCTTGCTCTGAGCGCAGCACTTCGATGGGAATGGAATTTTCTTTCGCCGCCTGTGCCAGTTTATGCCTAATTAGCAAGCCCACAATTGCTATTAGTCCAGCAATTAGAGAAACTATTTTTTCAGAAGTATCCAGCGACAAATCCATTTCCAATCCTTTTGTAGTTATCAAAAAACGACTTCTACTAGTTTCCATTCTGCTCAGATAGAAACTGGCTGTTGTCGGTCTCTGATACTCCGTAGAAATTATTTACAGCCAAGGAGGCGACGATCAGACGGATAAAAGTAACGGAAAATGTCAGCGGATGTCAAATTGACATCAGATTTCCAGCTCGCTCTTGGCTTGCTCAATGGGTATACATTCAGCTAATCCAGACATCCATCGCTTATAGATAGTTTTTCTTCGGAGTCCTACGCTCGGAAATGAGCTTGTTGAACGATCAGTTGGAGTAGGCGCTTGGCCATCGAACCGCGATATTGCTCCTGCTCACAAATGGGCTAATGCCCACTCCATTTTTGGGCACTGCCCTTCGCTAGCCAGCAAGACATCTGAAGGTTGGCAGCCGTTCTAGAGGCGAGCCTGTATGTAATGCCGAAGAGGATGCGTCAGATAGCATCTTCCAGAGGGTAAAAGACTTTCGAAGAGCTACAACATCCAACGCCATTACCTACAGTCGCCTCAGAATCCCCTGGCTGCGCGCTCATCGACCTACCGGTATCTTATCCCCCGTCGCCGCCCGATGTTTGATGGCGCTGTACGCCAGGCCCCTAGGCTTTCTGGCGATGCCCAGTTCTCCGGTCTACTCCGGCGTGCAGTGGCCATCTTTTTAGCAAACCGCTACTTATGGTGGCTGTGCGAGGGTTCAGCCGACTGCATCAAGGTCGGCCTCTTTGCTGGAGACCTCGTACAGCTGCCTCCCTCCGCCAAGCAGCCTTCAAAACCCATCAAGAGCGGTCGAGGGCCGAAGCCAGTCGCCCAAGACAACAGTCTCCAACCTCAAACCCTCTGCCGAGAAAGCACGTCGTTGCTGCGGGCAAATGTAGGTAAATTCCTCAAAGCATCCGCTAGCGTATTATCTACGGTAGGATCTCGTTTAACATCGATGAGGCCGGAGCGTTCCATAAGACACTGTATTTGCAGCAATACAGTTTCAAGAAATAACGAAGAAAACTCGACCCGTTTAATTGCCGCAAACATATCCAGCGCGACACGTTTAAATACATTCCATATTACGCCCAAAAGGCTACGAAACCTTGCGTCCTTACTTACGCATGCGTCAGAATCCGCTGGCTTGTGCCCTTTGCCCCAGGCCTCTATCGTTTACCTGCCACTGCCCATCAGTGGTCGGGTTTAGTCGCTCGGTCGGTTTTAGTAAAGTGCATGAGTACCATTCAGTCAGGTCATCTATTCCTGTACTTGATGGTGGTTGTGCGCAGGGCGCCCTTGGGCGCGCCGGGTTTGCTAATTCCACCGGTCGACTAACCTGCGTACAGCCGCCACCCTCTTTTAGTCGAGAACGGTTGCGGCCCCAACTCTGGAATTAGTCATATGTTCAAGGTTACTCCCAACCCCCCGGATATCGACTCGGTACTCTACGGCGACTCTCTCGACCCCGAAAAGTTGAAAGAGGCGGCAGACCGCGCGCTCAAGCACTACCTGAACCCCGGGGCAACGAAAACGCAGATACAGCCCCGCAAGCCCAGCACGATCTTCACCATCGACGCAGCGGTGGATGACGAAACGTTGCTCGTTGAGGCGTGCGAATCCTTGGCATCCGCCAGCGTGATGGTCAGCGACCTCACCGATTTGACGGACGGCCCACGACGCCAAACGATGCTGGTGCTGCAACGGGTCATCATGTTGGGTGAGTTAGCGGTCAATCGAGTACTGGACAACCACAAGCCTGGATAGGCTCCAGGTAGTGTTGTGGGGGCGTTTGCGCCCTCACAACATTCATTTAGTCCACCAGCGACGCCTGCTTAAGTAGTTCGAAAAGTCCTTCAGGTACCAGTGGGGATGTAGCGGTAAAGCTGGAAGCCAAGCACCACTCGGCTCTGAATGGAGCACCGTTGCTTTCATGACCGTCTAGCCAAGGGCGCTCATAGACACTTTCATCATCGAACCTTGCATCGTAGACCTGGACGATCTCGTGCCCTGGTTTGCCTGCGTAGGTGAAAATGCTTTCCAACGTGCCAATCAGTCGAACATCACTGATCGAAAGCGCCAGTTCTTCCTGCACTTCTCGGACGATGGCTTCGATACCCCTTTCGCCGAACTCAATGCCGCCGCCAATTGGGCGATACAGCGTCTGCTCTTTTGCTGCGTCGTAGAATGAGTTGACCAGTATTTTTCCGTGATGATGAAAGATACAGAGAGCGAGGGGGCGGATGCGTGGTTCCGACACGAGTGAAATTCCCTTTTGACTGGATGAGCCGACGACAGGATTCCCCCGCGCCAAAGCACTCTAAGCTGCGTAAGGCGGCTAATTATGCGGTAGCGGCTCGCCAATTTCACCCGCCCCTTCAGCGTGTTATCACCGGACGGCTCCTTAAACCGGATTAAAAACCAGTAGCCAAACGCACCGCCATCATCAGGGCTCAACGAAAGATCAACCGATCCCCCGATCAACCTGGAGCAACCGGTGGCCGATGCACTCAGCTTCACCCTCAAATTCCCCTTCAACAGCGCCAGCGGTGAGCAGATCTCGACGCTGCCCATCAAACGCCTCAAACGCAAAGACATCACCGCCGCTCAATCGGTGACCAAAGATGAAGGCGCCATGGAAGATCTGCTCGTCGCCAAGATGCTCAGCATCACACTCGAAGACCTCGGCGAATTCGACATCGCCGACTCCCGGCTAGCCACCCGAGGTGTTGCGGGAAATGGCAGCCGCACGTGACCTTGCTGCAGTCCTGGGACGAAGCCCTGTTGCTGGTGCTCAGGATGCAGCCGTCTGAGATCGCCCAACTCGACATGGCGGAGTACTGGCGCTGGGTAGCGGTGTGTGAACGAGAGATCAATCGTCGGCTCGAACTGGCCGACAAAGCCAGTGGCTGATCAGCGTCACAACGCCCACCACCAAGCCGGCCAGTAACGCGCCGCCCGCCGCCAAAGGGGCGGCCATCAAAGCCAGCAGCGGCAGCCCAAAACAGAACGCCAACACCGCCGCCCATAACGGCAAATGCACCAGACACAGCCAGGCAAGCCAGATCACACCGGCGCCGATGGCCTACATGGAAACCATTTTACGAGTCGTACCTAGCGAGAGGCTTTTCAAAAACCCAGGCCTTGGTGGTACTACCCCGCAAGCTCTGCCGAGTGGCATTTGCCTTGATGAAAAATCAGAGCGAATACCAGCCAACGCCTATGTTGCAGGGTTGCCCTGCAACATAGAATCTCCCACCATTTTCAAAGGCGGATGTCTTCAGGCCCTCTGATCGGCGCTTCAATCCTCGTACCTGTCAGTCGCTCTTCATTGGAAAAGCCGTCGTAGTCGGCCAAGTCGCCAAAGCGGATACCGGTCAGCGCCTCAATTTGATCGACGCTGCGTCGGTAGGTCTTGAGTGCTCCGAACACAAGTTCCAATTTTTCCAGTTCCTGACGCTGATCAATCATGTAGGCACTGGCCGAAGGTTTACCGTCGTCACCGAGAAAGGCCACGACTTTCCAGAACGCAGCGGGGATCTGTACGCCTCTGTACGTTTGATCATCGTCCCGGAACAAGGGCCCGGTAAATATCGTCGCCCTGGCTTTCCACCGACGCGTGTTATCGAGGATGTAATCCTCAAGCTCGAGCCAGGTTTTTTGATTGAAGGCTGCCATCTGCGGCGAGCAATTGGTGAAGTGGAAGGTGTCGTTGTTGGCGGTCTGTGCATCGGGGCCCCAATTGGGATCCTGACGTCTGACCAGATGACCGCGATCCAGCAAATTGCCGGCGTACAGCGCTTCTCCAATCTGGGCATCGCTGGGGATTCGACCGTCATACGCCCAGGCGTCACGCCCCCGGTCGATCTCGACACTGCGGGCACCATCGATGTTGACGCCCGCCACCAGGGCCAGGCGTCGCCGTCGCGAAAGAGCGATGGAGAAGTGCTGATAATCCAGGCGATTGTCGACGGTGCCGGTCGGGTAGACGTCATCGACCAACGCCGCTTCCACGCTTGGCCAAGGCACTATGAAGTCACCAAGAAAGCCGCTGTCGTATCCCCGCCGGTCCTGCAACTGCACCGCCGGTGTGACGGCCGGCTCTGGCTGTTTGCCCAGGGTGCCGGACACGCGCCTGGCGGGTTCCTGCAGGGGCTGCAGATCGGCAAGCCGTGGTCGATGGGCGAAGTCCACCGGGAGTCCTTGTGGTGGCATGATCCTACCTCGCTGAATGGGAACGAAAGTAATCAGCAAACGTAGCGAGCATGCTCCGGCACCATGAATTTTTTATGATGCTGCCTTGCGGACAAAACCGCGAAGGTGATCGCTGGCCGGTGGCTAGGCCGCTTCCGCCGCCATGGCCGCCCGGACGCTGGGGCGTGCTGCGACTCGGGTCATGAACGACGCCAGCACCGGCCAGTCCCCGATCTCGATATTGAACAACGGCAACCAGTTCAAAACGGTAAACAGATAAGCGTCGGCCAGGCCGAAGCTGCCCATCAGGTAGTCCTGTCGTGCAAGGGCCTGGCTGAGGTAGTCCAGGCGCTTGAACAGTCTTGCCTTGAAGATTGCCTTGGTGGGCTCTGCGATGTCGGCGTTGAACAGCGGGGCACAGCCGCTGTGGATTTCGGCGCTGATGAAGTTCAACCACTCCTGCAGGCGAACCCGCTCCCAGGTGCCATTGGCCGGGGCTAGCGTGTTGCCGGGGGCCAGGTCGGCCAGGTACTGGACAATGGCGGGGCCCTCGGTCAGCACGCTGCCGTTTTCCAACACCAAGGCGGCCACGTAGCCCTTGGGGTTGATGCTCAGGAAGTCGAGCCCGTCGGCGGTTCGCTTGGTCTTGTTGTCGACCCGGATCAATTCAAAGGGCAGGCCCAATTCCCGCAGCACGATGTGCGGGGACAATGAGCAGGTCATGGGGGCAAAGTACAGTTTCATGGTTTCCTCACAGGCGGGGGCGGGCCGCCAGAATCGGTGAGGGGCGGGACATTTTCAAAGGACATCTTCAGTGCTAGCGTATGACAAAATCTCATGAGCGCAGCAAACCTCCATGGCCACCCGAATCCCTTCTTTGAATGGCCTTAAAGCATTCGAGTCAGCCGCCAGGCACATGAGCTTTACCAACGCCGCAGCCGAGCTGAACGTCACTCAAACAGCCATAAGCCATCAGATCCGCCGGCTCGAAGAGGAATTGGGCGTGCGCTTGTTCCTGCGGCTCAAGGACGGCCTGGCCCTGACTCCTGAAGGTCAGGCCTATTTCCCAGGCGTTCGGGCCGCCTTCCATGAACTGCGCTATTGCACCGAGACGTTGCTGGAAAGCCGCAACAACAGTGTCTTGACGATCAGCACCCTGGTTTCGTTTGCCTCCAAATGGTTGCTGCCGCGGCTGGCCTCCTTCCAGCAGGCGTTCCCCAATATCGATGTGCGCGTCACTGCATCCACCGAACGGGTGGATTTTCGCAAGGGCGGCGTCGATGCGGCCATCCGTTACGGTGTCGGGGACTGGAAGGGCGTGCGGGCCGACTGGCTGATGGCCGACGAAATCTTCCCGGTATGCAGTCCCAGGCTGTTGCAAGGTCCCACCCCCTTGCAGGACCCTGGCGATCTGGCCCGGCACACCTTGTTGCAGGTCAGCGGGGTGACCCGTGAAGACTGGCGTTCGTGGTTGAGTGCCGCTGGCCAGCCGAAAAGCCTGGCCGAAGGCAGCCGGCTGACCTTCGACCTGGCCATGATGGCTGTGCAGGCGGCGGTCGACGGCCTGGGTGTGTGTATCGGCCGTTCAACGTATGTCGAGGATGACCTGAAGGCGGGCCGCTTGGTTGCGCCTTTTGATCTGCGATTGAAGTCTGGCCTGGGTTTTTACTTCGTCACCCCACATGAACTGGCCGATGCCCCAAAGGTGCAGGCCTTTAGAACCTGGTTGATGGATTCGGTGGGTTTTGGCGCCGAAACATAATTACGCTATACCGTTCAGCCCCCGGCAAACCGGTCGATATGTATATAAAGGTCCGGTCACTTCGAGGGTACGTCATGTTTAATAAAAAACTAAAAGATGAACTGACGGCTAGGACGGCCGAATTGGCAACTTACAAAGGACTGGTCGGCGCCCTGGAGCGGTCGATGGCTGTTATCGAGTTCAGCCCCGATGGCAAGGTCCTTCGGGCGAACGAGAATTTCCTGAGCTCGATGGGTTACCGTGCGGAACAATTGGCTAGCCTGTCCCACCGGGATTTCTGCCCTCCGGCGTTGGCGGGCAGCGCCGAGTACCGTGAATTCTGGAACAAGTTGCGCAGCGGTCAATTCGTATCCGGCACGTTTCACCGCCGCAGCGCGTCAGGCCAGAACGTGTGGCTGGAAGCCAGCTATAACCCGGTGGTGGACGAACAAGGCCGTGTCGTGAAGGTGGTCAAGTACGCACTCGATGTCACCGCCAAGGTCACCGCCGAGGCCGAAACCCGTGCACGGCTGGCGGCCCTCGACCGGGCCATGGCGGTCATCGAGTTCGACCTGGGTGGCAACATCCTGACCGCCAACGACAACTTCATGAATGTCATGCATTACTCACTGGCCGAACTCAAGGGCAAGCACCACCGGATGTTTTGCGAACCGAGCCTGGTAAGTAGTTCGGAGTACAGTGATTTCTGGCGTCGTCTGAACGCCGGTGAGTTTTTCAGCGGGCAATTCAAGCGTCTTGGCAAAAACGGCAAAGTTGTCTGGCTGGAAGCCAGCTACAACCCGGTCTACGACGCCGAAGGCAAGTTGTGCAAGATTGTGAAGTTCGCCAGTGACATCACCGAACGGGTAGAGAAATTCGAAGAGGACTCACGCGGCGCTTCCCGTGCGTACCACATCTCCGCCGAGACCGAACGCGTGGCCGAGCAGGGCGCCCAGGTGATCCACCAGACCGCCAAGGAGATGCGCGAGATCGCCGAGAATATCGGCGCCTCCGCGCGCCTCGTTGGGCAACTGGGCGCACGTTCGGAAGAGATCACGGCCATCGTCAATACCATTCGCGGCATTGCCGACCAGACCAACCTGCTGGCCCTCAACGCGGCCATCGAGGCTGCGCGGGCCGGCGATCAGGGGCGGGGGTTCGCGGTGGTGGCCGACGAGGTCCGGCAACTGGCCGGGCGCACCAGTCGTTCCACCTCGGAGATTGCCGAAATGATCGGCATGATCCTCTCCGAAACCCGCGATGCCGTCGCGAGCATGAACGTGACCCACGAGGGCGCCTTGCGCGGTGTCACCCTGGCAGACCAGGCCGGATCGGTCATCGTGCAGATCCGGAACGGGACCACCGATGCCCTCGATGCGGTGAGCATGTTTGCCTCCAAGCTCGATGAGTCCGAGGTGATTCCCAAGACGGCTATCGGTTGGGTGGGTTGAGGTGAGCTGAGCCCTCGCCCTGGCGATCCATGGACTTGAGCAGTTCAAGCAATACTGTTCGCAGCTCCGGCGGTCGCACGGGCTTGGCCAGCACCGAGATGTTCAGGCTTTGCAATGACTGGCGTATGCGCTCGATCTCGTGTCCGGTGATGACCAGCGCCGGGACTTGCCAGCCGCGCTGTGCGCGTATCGCGGCGATGCACTCGGCACCGGAGACCTTGGTGCCCAGGTCGTAGTCGGCAATGATGATGTCGCAGTCGCTGGTCAATCCTTCGCCGTCACTGTGACCTTGCACTTCACACCCCCATTTTTCCAACAGCGTGGATGTCGCCATCAGGACGTTGGCGTCGTCTTCCACCAGGCACACCCGCAACCCCTTCAGGCGCTCGTGAACGCTCGCCGCCTTGGGCACCAGGGGGCGGGGGGACACTTGTTCCAGGCCGCTGATTGCCACCCGGGTGCCTTGTCCGACTTTCGAACGGATGTGGATGCCGACATTGAGCAGTTGGCTGATGCGCTTGACGATGGACAGGCCCAGGCCGAGCCCCTCGACGTCTTTGTCGCGCGCATGGCGTACACGGTAGAACTCCTTGAACACTTCGGGCAAGTGCTCGCGGGCGATGCCGCGTCCTTTGTCGTAGATCACCACGGCCAGACCCTGGCCCTGGCGCCGTACGCCGATCAGCACCGGTTGCCCGGGGGCATACTTGAGGGCGTTGGACAGCAGGTTCTGGACCATGGTGGTCAGCAGTCCGGGATTGACGCTCACCCAGTAAGGGCAGGCGCGCAAGCGTAGCTCGACCCCGGCCCAGCGAGCCGCCTCGGTATTCTGCTTGACCACGTCCTGCAGTAACGCACCCAGGTGGACGGTGTCGGCCTGCGGTACCAGCTTGCCATGGTCCAGGGTGTAGATATCGAGGATCGAACGGAACAGCTGCGAGACGGTGTGCAGCGAACGGTCGATGTTGTCCACCAGCCGCAATTCCTCCAGGCCCAGCCTGGCGTCACGCAGGCAGGCGGTGAACAGGCCGATGGAGTGGATCGGTTGGCGCAGGTCATGGCTGGCCTGGGCCAGGAAGCGGGATTTCTCCTGGTTCGCGGCAATCGCCTCTTCCGAAGCAATGCGGGTGCGCTTGAGCAAAATGTGCGCATAGGCCGGCACCACGATGGTGGTGACGATCAGCATCAGGAACATATAGGGTTGGGTACGCCAGAACGGGTTGAGCCAGAAAATCAGCACCAGGGTCGACAGCGCGATAACGGTTGCCAGTGCCAGGTAGCGCGAGCCGAAGCGCATGCCATTGCCCAGGGTGACCCAGAGCAGTGCGGCGTAGATCGGCAGTGCGCCTTCGCCACCGACGATCATGGAGAAAGCGATGCCGGTGTAGTCATGCAACATGGCGAAGAGACGCCGCCAGAAGAAATGCCCCGGCCAGCGTTTGATCGCCATGCGCAGGAACACCGAGGCGAAGATGAACGTGGTGATATAGACAATGATCGGCACATAACGCGCGGCGTCTGGGGAGAGGCTGGCCAGCACGACGATATACAACAGCGCACAGGCGCTGACGGTCAGGCGCAACGTGGCCTGATCCAGTTCACTGTTCTTTTCCACGGGCGTTCGAACCTCATGTGTCTCTGATGCCTTGAGCAAGCGTAGCGGCTAGCCCATCTGTGCTATTCAGAATTGTTGCCCGAGTCAGGATACTTCAGGAGGTATGACCACTCAGGACGTCGGGAGAGTACATGAACGGAGTCGTTCGTTTTTTCAGTGTGATCAGCGCCACGATGCTGTGCGCTTCAGTGGCCCATGCAGGTAGCCAAGCGTGCACGATGGAGGGTGAAATGGCCGTCATGGGGCAGCACATCGAGGCGAAAGACTGCGTGCAGACGAGCGATAAGCAACCGGCGGCCAAGTTCCGCGCCAGCTGTGAATCCTTCGCCAACATGCCGGTCGCGCTTGGTGGCGAAGCGGGCAGGATCACCTACTCGCAAACCTGCCCGGAGAATCCCCAGGGCACCTGTGTGAATGTGAACGGGCAGGGTGTGGACTTTTATTACTACAAGCGTACCGCTGAGCTGTTGGACAGCACCCGCAAGAGTTGCGCCTTGAGCGGAGGTACGTGGAAGGAGTGATCGGTGAAGGTTGGGGACAGGCTTGATGCTGTCCCCAACGGATGAGTCATTGCTTCAGTAGACCCTGTAGTACTTCACGACGTCATCGACGAAATAAATGGTCAAGACCGAACCCTGGGTCTGGCTTTGGCCCGTTTTCCCGCCGGTCACGCTGCTGACGTCGTTAGCCACGGTCTGTGCCTTGGACAGCTGTGCCGAGGTGTCGGCCATTTTCATGCGCGTCTCGGTCGACACGTACTTATTGGCCAGCTTCATGTATTTATCCAGGCCCTCATCACTCTTTTCATAGGTCCAGTTCGACTCGTTGCTGGAGCTGGTCGAATTGAGCTCTTCATTCGTCGGCGCGCCGAACATTTGGGTGATCTGGCTTTTTGTCGTCTTGCCCGGAATGATCGTTTGCTTGAGGTAAGAGACGTCGTATTTTTTGGCGCCCTGATTCAAGGAGCCCATCAAGTTGCCCAAGTTGCCCAAGTCACCGGTGTTTGCACAACCGTTGAGTACGCCCGCCAGTACGCACAGCGCCAATCCATTTCTAAGTGTTTTTCCATATTCGAAGGACATGATGACTTACCTTGAGTTAATGTCAGGACCATTCCATTTCAACCGCGCAGACGGTGAAGTTGACCCAGCATTGCGCCGCCTGTGGACTTATTTAATCCATAGGCTGCGCACGCCATGACGTTTCGATAGGCACAGTGATACTGCACGGCGAATGGCGCGTTGGCTTTCGTTATGTTTGGCTGTTTGGACAGCCTTTGTATGGAGCGCCCACAGCTTAGGGGGAGAGTACTGGGCGAAGCTATAGTACAAGTGTGCTATGGCTTGGGGAGGTCAGCAGGGAGGGTAACGCTCAATGAATACTTGCGGCCGTCATACATTTAGTCGTCTTGTTTTTCCGACCATCCGCCATTGCTTGGGAAGTTGGAAAATTGCGCCGCGGCTGCCGCGCGCGTGGGGACACCCAGGGATTTGAGCAGGCTCGAGACATGGATGCGCACCGTGAACGGGGAAATACCCAGGTCCCGGGCTATTTCCTTGTTGGTCTTGCCGGCCGCGATCAACCCAAGCACTTGCCGTTGGCGTACGGTCAACTGGGAAAGCGCATCGTCCAGTACCGAGTTTTCGGCTTGATACTTCACCACCACTTCGCCTTCACGTATTGCCATGATGGCCTCGGCAATATCGGAGGGGTCGATATTCTTGCCGATGAAACCGTCGGCACCCAGCGCCATCACCTGGGAAATAACCTCGATGTCATCCATCATGGAAACCACAATAATGGAGGTCCGTTTGAATTCACTGCGCAACTGGCCTATGACTTGCAACGATTTGATTCCGGGAAAGCGCAAGTCGAGTATCAGGGAATCCACTTCCACCCCGGAACGCGCCAGCGTCAATACTTCATCCAGGTTGCCAGCTTGTTCTATGGTGGCTGTCGGCAGAAGCCGTTCGATGGTTCTCAACATCCCTTCACGAAACAAGGGATGGTCATCTGCCACAATGACTCTGCATGTCATGCTTCAGATCCTTCTGACTTCAAGTTCGCACATCGTAACCTAAACGACTCCCTTGGTTTTCAAGTTGATACAAACTTTCATGTTGGGAATACTCCTGTGACTATGACGGAAAAGAATAGTGAGCTTGATCAGGCGACATTGAGATTGACGGTCGGGGCGTGTACTGCGCTTTACATCATTGTGGTGGCCTTTCTGGCCAGCGACTTCGAAACCTATGTACCGATCCTGTGGTACATGGCCTTTTTCTTCGGTGCCGCGGTCCCGCTGCGCATGGCGGTCAAGCGCTGGCCCGGGCACTTCTTCCTGCGTCGTCTTTTTGCCATGACCCTGGATTATGCAAGCCTCGCCTTCGCCTTGATCGTGGGTGGAGAGGGTATGCTGCCGGTGTACGCGGCCGTGCTCTGGGTCACGTTGGGCAATGGCATGCGCTTCGGCTCGCGCTACCTGGCGCTGGCAACCGCTCTCGCGCTGTCGACCCTGGGGGTGATTTTCATGCTCACGCCGTTCTGGCGTGGCCAGCCCTATCTGTTCCTGACGTTGATCGTCACCACCATCGTGGTGCCTGCCTATGCGCATATCCTGCTGACCCGTACCCGCATCGCTTCGGAAGAGGCGATTGCCGCGAACCAGGAAAAATCCCGCTTCCTGGCCCAGGCCAGCCATGACTTGCGCCAGCCGATCCACTCGATCGGCTTGTTCACCGCCTGCCTGCGCGATGCCCGGCTGGGACAGGAAGAGCTGCGACTGGTGGACAACATCGACCGTTCGCTGCACATCGTGTCGCAACTGTTTCGTTCGATTCTGGACATCTACACCCTCGACAACGGGCAGCTTGAACCCCAGGCCGAACCCGTGCACCTGGGCGCGTTGCTCCAGGACGTGGTCAAGCAGAACGCCGAAGCCGCCCGCTGGGCCGGTGTCGAGTTGCGCCTGCGGCCTTGCCGGCACTGGGTCAGTGTCAATGCCGGTTTGTTGGCGACCATGGTGCAGAACCTGGTCTCCAATACGCTCAAATATGCTCCCGGCCAACCGGTGTTGATCGGTGTGCGTCCGAAAGGCAATGGCCTGGCCATTGTCATCTACGACAAGGGCCGGGGCATTGCCGCCGAACATCTGCCTGAGGTGTTCAAGGAGTTTTATCGGGTACGCCATGTCCGTGACAAGGATGTCGAGGGGCTGGGCCTGGGGTTGTCCATCGTCAAGCGAATCAGCCACCTGATCAATCTGGACATCCAGCTGGACTCCCGGCTCGGCCAGGGCACGCGCGCCACGATCCAAGGGCTGGAAAGGGTCGCGCCAAGGGCTGTGGTGAACAGGCCGGTGCCCACGCAAAGTCGTTTGCAGGGCTTGCGGGTGTGCCTGGTGGAGGATGACGCCAACGTGCTGATGGCGACGTCGGCGCTGTTGGAGAAGTGGGGATGCGAGGTGGAAACCCACAGCGACGGAGTGGGTGTGACCAGTGACTGCGACATCATCATTGCCGACTTCGACCTGGGTACGAAAGTCTCGGGGGCTGAATGCATTGCTGCCATTCGCGAACAGCGGGGCTGGGAAGTCCCCGCCATGATCATGACCGGCCATGAAATCGAAAGAATTCGCCACGCACTGCACCACATGAACATTTCGATCCTGGCCAAGCCCGTGCGGCCTCCGGAGTTGCGGGTGACCTTGCTCGAATTGACCAAGCATTTCGCCAGTGTCAGGCCATGAGCCCACCATTCCATTTTATGAAACGGTGGATTGCAGTTCGTGCGTATTCCTGCGCAACCGCTTTGGGCAGAAGATAACGCCAGCCACATGCACACCCGTGCAAACGATGGCGGAGAATCCCCAACCGTAGCGCACTGGCGCAGGCATTCATGCTGCGAGCGCGAGGAGTAGCTGATGGACGAAGCCTTGCAAGCAAAAAACTCGCCCTGGCACGAAGGAGAGCTGACCTTGCAGCGCTCCGTCGGGGCAGTCGACATGATGGCCAGTGTCGGCCAACGGCAACTGGCGCGGACGTGGATGCCGGACCAGCACCGGGAGTTCTACGCCCAACTGCCTTTCGTGGTACTGGGGGCGGTGGATCGGCAAGGCGACGTGTGGGCGACCCTGCGCGCGGGGCAACCGGGTTTCATGAATTCGCCCGATCCGCAGACCCTGCACATCAACCTCGAGCCCGAGCCGAACGACCCGGCCCAGGAGGGCATGGGCGAGGGGGATGCCATCGGCATGCTGGGGATCGAATTGCACACCCGTCGGCGTAATCGCATGAATGGCGTCGTGCGCCGTCAGCTTGCCCCAGGGCTGGAGATTGCAGTGAGCCAGGCCTATGGCAACTGCCCTCGCTACATCAACCTGCGCCAGTATCGATTTGTCGACGCACAGGCGGTCGCGCCGCGGCAGTTGACCGTGTCAGACCCCCTGGTCCGGCGCCTGGTGACGGCGGCCGACTCGTTTTATATCGCCACCTACGTGGTGCGCGATGGCGAGCGGCAGGTCGATGCTTCTCACCGTGGCGGCAAGCCGGGGTTCGTACGCATGGATGAAGACGGGTCGCTGACCATTCCGGATTTTTCCGGCAATCTGTTTTTCAACACCCTGGGCAACATCCTGCTCAACCCGCGGGCCGGGCTGGTGTTCGTCGATTTCCAGACCGGCGATCTGCTGCAAATGAGTGGCTCGGCGCAAGTCCTGCTGGACGACCCCGAGATCAATGCCTTCCAAGGCGCCGAGCGGCTGCTGCGCTTCACACCGCAACGCATCGTCTATCGTCCGGCTGCCATCGCGCTGCGCTGGAAGGATCAGGATGAAGGCGATTCGCCCAATTCATTGATGACCGGCAGTTGGGAGCAAGCCGCCGAGCGTTTGCAGGCTGAGGCGCTGCGTAGCCGCTGGCGTGCGTTGCGGGTTGCGCGAGTCGTGGATGAGAGCCACAACATTCGTTCGTTCTACCTGCAGGCGAGCGATGGCTTGGGGTTGCCCCGGTTTGAAGCCGGGCAACATTTGCCGGTGCGGATCCAGCTGGAGGGGCAGAAAGCGCCGTCGATCCGGACCTATAGCGTTTCCAGTGCGCCGTCGGATGATTTCCTGCGCATCAGCGTCAAGCGCGATGGATCGGTGTCGTCCCACCTGCATGAGCAGGTGCGGGCGCTGCACGAGATCGAAGCGCGGGCGCCCCAGGGCCATTTCACTGTCCAGGCCACCGAGCGGCGTCCGTTGGTATTGCTGGCGGCGGGGGTGGGCATCACGCCGTTGTTGTCGATGTTGCGCGAGGTGGTTTACCAGGGGCAACGCATCAGCCGCATGCGCCCGGTCTGGCTGGTGCAAAGCGCCCGCTCGGTGGCCGACCTGGCATTCCGCGAAGAGATCGACGAACTGGCCGCTCGTGCCGGCGACAAGCTCCAGGTTGTGCGCATGGTCAGCCAACCGCCCACCGAAGCCAAGGTGGGTGAAGGCTATGACCTGGCGGGCCGGATCGATGTGGAACTGCTGAAGAAACTGTTGCCGCTCAACGACTACGACTTCTATTTGTGTGGGCCGGGCAGCTTTACCCAGGCGCTGTACGACGGGTTGCGCAAATTGCGCATCCCTGACGATCGCATCCATGCGGAAACCTTCGGTCCCTCCACCCTTGTGCGGGACATCGAAGTCAGCATGCCAGCGCCCCAGCAAGTGCCGGCCGCGACTGAAGCGGTGAAGGTCTTGTTCGCCAGTTCCGGCAAGGAGGCCCGTTGGGAACCCGGCGGCGGAACGCTGCTGGAACTGGCCGAAGCGCGCGGCCTGAACCCGGAATTCAGCTGCCGCGGCGGCTCCTGTGGCACCTGCAAAACCCGCTTGAGCCGCGGCCAGGTGCATTACCTGAGCCAGCCGGCCGAACCGGTTGGCGACGGTGAAGTGCTGATCTGTTGCGCGGTGCCGGCCCAAGGCAGCGAGCCGCTGGTGCTTGAGGTCTAGGGCCTCCGATCGTTTCACTGGGTGAAATGCTGGATTGTAAAAGCTGGTTATTCCGCTGTCCGGAGCAGGAGCAGAGGATAGCCCCATCGACGCGATCACCGCTTCGAGCCCAAACAACATGGAGTACGTCATGTCTGAGAAAGCGATCAAACTTTATCGCCATCCGTTGTCGGGCCACGCCCATCGTGTCGAGCTGATGCTCTCGCTGCTGGGCCTGCCGACCGAACTGGTATTCGTGGACTTGATGAAAGGCGAGCACAAGACCCCGGAGTTCCTCGCCATCAACAGTTTCGGCCAGGTGCCGGTGATCGATGACAACGGTGTTGTGTTGGCTGACTCGAACGCGATCCTGGTCTACCTCGCGGCCAAGTACGGCAAGGGCCAGTGGTTGCCCAGCGATCCGCTCGCCCAGGCCCGGGTGCAGCGCTGGCTTTCGGTGGCCGCGGGCCAGATCAACCAGGGGCCGGCCAACGCCCGATTGATCACTGTGTTCGGCGCCGGCTATGACGCCGAAGATGCCATCAAGCGTTCCCACGCCCTGTTGAAGGTGATGGAGACGGAGTTGGGGCAAAGCCGGTTTCTGGCCGGTGAGCAACCGACCATCGCTGACGTGGCCGCGTACACCTACGTGTCCCATGCACCGGAAGGCAACGTCGCGCTGACCGACTACCCGAATGTCCGTGCCTGGCTGGGCAGCATCGAAGCCTTGCCGAATTTCGTCGGCATGCAGCGCACCGCCAAGGGCTTGCAGCAAGCCTGAGACAGACCGCAGGAGCTTGTCGGGAGGCCTCCTCCGGCAAGCCTTGAGGCCGTAACCGGCCCGTATATTCAATCTCCCTCACGCAAGGCTGGATCACCCATGGATCGCTTTCAGGAAATGCAGATTTTCATGGTGGTTGCCGAGGAGGAAGGGTTCGCCGCTGCCGCCCGGCGCTTGCGCATTTCGCCACCGAGCGTGACGCGGGCCATTGCGGCGATGGAGGAACGGATCGGCACCCAGCTGTTGTCCCGTACCACCCGCAATGTGCACCTGACCGAAGCGGGGCAACGCTACCTGGAAGATTGCCGACGGATCCTGAGTGAACTCGAAGAGGCCGAGGAGGCCGCCGCCGGCAGTTACTCGATCCCCTGCGGATATCTGACGGTCACCGCGCCGGTGCTGTTTGGCGAGTTGTACATCGCGCCCTTGCTGACGGATTACCTGGATCGATTCCCCTCGGTACACCTCAATGCCTTGTTGGTCGACCGCGTAGTGAATATCGCCGACGAGGGCATCGATGTGGCGATCCGTATCGGCCATTTGCAGGAAAACAATCAGCACGCCATCAAGGTCGGTGAGGTACGCCAAGTGATTTGCGGCGCCCCGGCCTATTTCCAGCGCCATGGACGGCCGACCCATCCTGGCGAGTTGAGCAAGGCCAATATCGTGATGTCTTCGGCCAGTCATTTGCTGAGCCACTGGCAGTTCATGGACGAAGCAAATTCGCTGAGCCTGCGGGTTGACCCACGCCTGGTGGTGACCGCGAATCAGGCTGCGATCAATATCGCCCGCCAGGGCTGGGGCGTTACCCGGGTATTGTCCTATCAAGTGGCCCGGCAGGTCGCCGAGGGTGAACTGGAAGTGGTGCTCAAGGCCTTCGAACCACCGGCGTTGCCGATTCACGTGGTGTATCAGAAGAGCAATCGAGTACCGGCCAAGGTGCGTACGTTCGTGGACTTCCTCGCCGATCGGCTGGGAGACGACGTCACGCTCAAGCCTGTCGTAAAAGGCACCGGCTGATGGCGCGCCACCATGAAATGCTGATATTTCACGCGCTGTCGCAGTGCCCCAGCCTCGCCTCGGCCGCCCAGCGCCTCAACGTCTCCGGACCGACCGTGATGCGTGCGGTCGCTCGACTGGAAGCGCGACTGGGTGTGCAGCTGCTGTCACGAAGCACGCGTGGGGTGGTGCTGACGGAAGCCGGGGTCGGCTTCATGGCCGATTGTTCACGCATTCTCAAGGCCGTTGATGAGGCTGAAGCGTCGGCCAAGGGCTGGCATGTCCAGGCGCAGGGCAATCTGACGATTCTGTTGCCCACGTTGTTCAGCCGTTATGTCATGGCCCCGGTATTGGCCCACTACCATGATCGTTTCCCGAACATGCATGAGGAAGGGCTGGACGTTGCGGTGCTGGTCGGGCATCTACCCAGTTGCTCATTGATCGCACGGCCTCATCGTCGAGCACCTGCGCGAGCACCCGGCCCTGCGAGCGGATATCTCTTGATGGTCAGCGTGCGTTTGGGGCCTGGATCCCACGGCGCACCCGCCCTGGCGCCTCACCGTAGATTTCCTTGAACTTCTTGCTGAACGCAGCCTGGGATTGGTAGCCGACCTGTACGGCAATATCGCTCAGCCCCAGGTGTGAGTGCCTGAGCAGACTGAAGGCCAACTCCATTCTTACGTGCGTCAGAAGCACCCACGGCGAGACGCCGGCCAGCTTGACGAATGCGCGCATGAAATTGGCTCGGGACATGCTCGCGAGGTCTGCCAGGCCTTGAATGGTCCACTCGTGCGCAGGGTCCGCCAGCATCGCCTGCCAGGCCCGGCCCAGGCGCTTGTCGCCGAGCAGGGCCAGCGCGCCGCTGTCCTGGCCATGACTCGCCAGGTGCGCACGCAGGATCAGGGTGAACAGGGCCTGGGACAAGGCGTCGAGCAGGAAGCGAGCGCCGGGCTGGTTCCCATCCGCTTCCCCGCGAAGGATCTCCACCAACGCCGGCAAAGGTCCGTTGGCCGGTAAGGCGCCGCTGGGAATCACCAGGTAGTCGGGCAGGGCGCTGAACAGCAACGAAGCCCGGTTGAAGTGAAAACCACCGCAAAGCATGTCCAGCTCCGCGCTGGCACCGCCAATGCGGTGAATCGGCAAGGCGCCTCCGGTCACGATCCGGGGTGAGGTCGGCGTCACCATTTTCCCAGGGCTGTGCATGAGGTGCGGGGCGCCGCGCGGCAGCAGCAGGATGTCACCGGCACGCATGGGCAAGCGCTGCCCATCGGCAAACTCGACGCGGCATTCGCCGGCCAGCACGATGTGATAGGGCGCCGTGCCCAGGGCATGCTGGCCGTGATCCAGGGCCCAGTCGCCCTGGAACTGACAACGCAGGTCCAGGCTGCCGCGAACGTTGGCCAGGCTGATGAGTTTATCGATCGCATTCATTTGAGCGTTTCGCCAAAAAAACTGAGCGGATTGAGCAAAACCGAGTGGCGCCAGGGTGAAAAACTGAGGGCGTCAAAACAGTACACCCAACCCACTCAGGAGTTAATGCCATGTTCAATAATTGGTCCGAATTGTTGCCCACCATTCAGAAAGCGTTTGGCGCGCTGGGCCGCAGCAACCCGAAAATGGTCAAGGCCTATATGGCGCTCGGGGAAGCCGCCAGCGAAAACAACGTGCTCGATGCCAAGACCCGCGAGCTGATCTCGATCGCCATCGCCGTGACCACCCGTTGCGACGGCTGTATTGCCGCCCACACGGATGCGGCGATCAAGGCGGGTGCGAGCCGTGAGGAGGTTGCAGCGGCCCTGGCCACCGCGATTTCGTTGAATGCGGGGGCTGCCTACATCTACTCGCTGCGCTCGCTTGAAGCGTACGACACGCTGCAAAAGCCGGCGTGATTCATAGCCGCTCCCAAGCCCCGGTTGCCTCAACGACACCGGGGCTTTTTTGGCTGCCCTGGGCGATTGTTTCAGATGGCGCAATCAAGTCATCAGATTCCTGGGCATTCTCTAAGAACTGTTCGCCAGTGAAACTGACCCCAGAAGCGATCGACCGTTTCGGGCCGTCGCAGCGTTCTCCATTACCCAGGAGATTTCCCATGATCGACGTCACCTGCACTGGCAACCCTTGGTCGGACACCTCTGTTGCGATTCACCCAGAATACGAAAGCGGATTCCTGTTGCCCCAGTTGATGGGCGCCCTGGCCAGCGAGTCTGCAGCACCTGTTTCGAACGTCCTGTGCCAGCCGAGTATGAGCGGCGCCATGCTGGCGAAGGCGGGCGCTTTTGTGATGCGGGTGCTGAGGCTGACGCCGACCCGCTAAAAGGTGACGCTGAGCCCGTGGCGGATGTGGATGCGACATGTCCCCTATACAATGCATCGCAATTACCCAAGCTCCAGGTGGTGGTTCCGATGTTGCTACGTCACTTGCGCTATCTGTTGGCGGTCGCTGACCACGGCGGTTTCACGCGTGCCGCCGAGGTGCTGCACGTGTCGCAGCCGACCCTGTCGCAACAGATCCGGCAACTGGAAGAAACCCTCGGAGTGAGTCTGTTCGACCGCACGTCTCGCACAGTCAGGCCCACGGATGCCGGGGTGGCCTATATCGAATGCGCCCGGCGGGTGCTGGTGGAGCTGGCCGCCGGCAAGCGTGCGCTGCACGACGTCAAGGACCTGTCCCGCGGCAGCTTGAGGCTGGCCATGACCCCGACGTTCATGGCTTACCTGGTCGGGCCGCTGGTGCGTGACTACCGCGCGCGATACCCGAATATCCACCTGCAAATCTTCGAGTTGTCGATGGTCGATATCGAGGAGGGCTTGGCGAATGACACGTTAGACATCGCCATCGCATTCGATCAGGTCAGGAGCACCGATGTCGAATCGATCCCGGCGTTCACCGAAACCCTGGGGCTGATGGTGGGGCGCAATCACCCGTTGTATGACTGTCAGGCCGCGCTGACGGCTGAGCAGGTCGGGCAACTGGAGTTCGCCTTGTTGAGCCCGGACTTTGCCACCCGTACGTGCATCGACGACTACTTCGTCCAGGCTCGGATCACGCCCAAGGTGAGCATTGAGGTCAATTCGGTCAGCACGTTGCTGGAAGTGATCGGGCATTCGGCCGTCGCCACCATTCTTCCGGAACCCATCGCCACCCAGGAGCGCGCACTGCGCAAGCTGGCGCTGCAGGACGCGGCGCCCCGGCGTGGAGCTTCGCTGTTGCGGCGCAAGAACAACTATCACAGCGCGGCGTCCGTGGCTTTCGTGGAGACACTGTTGCACGGGGTGGATGGCTTTGGGGCCGCTGCGCAGCCCAGCGGGAGCAAGCGCCCTCGCCACAGTGATCGAGGTGTGCAACTGCCCTAGACCAGGCAGCGATCCTCACGCGGCAGTCGCCGTCCGGGCCGGTACGGCACACGCCTGGGGGTTGTCCGCCAAGGACCTGAAGCTGCGATTGTCGGCGTCCAGGGCGTCGATGGAGCCGGTCTCGATGTCATAGACCCAGCCGTGCAGGTTGAGCAAGCCCTTCTCCTGGGCCAGCCGCACACTCGGGTGCGTCTGGATGTTCGCCAATTGGGCGATGACGTTTTCACGCACCATCGAACTGACTTTCGCCGCGTCATCGACGTGAGGCCGTGATTCATTGATGACCCGTGCCGACTCGGCGTGTTGCAGCCAACCGCTGACCGCCGGCAGGTGATTCATGCAGGCGCATTTGGCGACGGCGGTCATGGCACCGCAATCGGAATGACCACAGATCACGATATCCCTCACGCCCAGCACCGCGACGGCATATTCCACCGTCGCGGAAACACCGCCCGGGTGAGGGCTATAGGATGGCACGATGTTGCCGGCGTTACGGATCACGAACAGTTCGCCGGGTTCCTGCTGGGTCAGCAGCTCCGGTACAACGCGGCTGTCGGAACAGGTGATGAACAACGTGCCCGGGTGTTGCGTGGTGGCCAGGTGTTTGAACAGGTCCGTGCGTTGTGGAAAGACCTCTTGCTGGAACTTCAGGAAACCTTCGATCAGCGCTTTCATGCTGCTTGCCTCCAATGAATAGGGTGTTATCAGTTCGTGCAGCCGTTGCCGATCAGGCTGTATTCAAGAATGTGGGTTTCACCTTGGGAGTCGCGATAAGTCATTTGCACTGGGGTCGGACCGCAGACATCGGCGGGCGTGGTGATGTCCACCACCTGGGCGATGTCCAGATGCATGCCGTAGGCATAGGAAACGATGTCCGCAGGTGCGGTGGACGGTTGGGCATGGGCCGACAGCGAGGCGGTCAGCGACAGGGCCAGAAACAGGATTTTTTTCATGAGTCATGCTCCACGCAAGAATGAGTAGCGAGTTCAAATCAGCGATAAGTTGTTTGAAGCGAAGCCTCAGGTTCGCCTGGGGCCAGCGGGACGATCAGAACGGACGCAGGGGCAGGAACTTGCCGTCCAGTGTGATCACCGCACGCGAGCCGCCTTCAGGGTCTTCGATTTTCTTGATGTCGAGCTTGAAGTTGATCGCGCTGATGATGCCGTCGCCGAACTGCTCATGAACCAGGGCCTTGAGGGTGGTGCCGTAGATCTGGATCATTTCGTAAAAGCGATAGATCGTCGGATCGGTCGGCACGCCAGCGAGGCTGCCGCGCAGGGGAATGATCTGCAGACGGGCGACCGAGTCGGCGGTCAGGTCGAGCTTCTCGCCAATCACCTTCGCCGCGTGTTCCGGCAATGGATGCTGGCCGAGTAGGGCGGCGGTGACGTAGGCGAGGCTCAGGCCGGTGCCATCGGCCAAGTCCTGCCAGGACAGGTGCTTGCGTGCCTTGGCATCCAGCACTTCGGTGGTCAGGGCCAGGCTGATGTCGTTGTAGGCGTGGGACTGTTGCATGGCGTAGCTCCTATCGGTTTGGATCGGGTTGATGTCGCTTGGTTGAAGCCATCATCTGCCGCTTTAGCTATAGCGTCCAAGACCGATATGCAATGTAATGTATTGGTTCTGCCTATGGATTGGGGGCCACGTTGTCGAGGTATAAATCCTGTAATTGTTGACCTGTACTAATCTTTTGGCAGGCACGGTAGAAGTAGTCATTTAATTAGCCAGCAGAGATATCTCCAATGACGAACCATGAAACCGATGTCGGCAGAGCCAATGAGGCCGACCTGGACGGGATCCTGGCGCTTCAGGCCGCGAATCAGATGGCCCGCGGCGGCTCGCTTTCTGCGAGCCTGCCAAGGGCCCGTGTGGCAGCGATGATGCAGGAAATGCCTCTGATCGTTGCGCGTCGAGAGGGCCGTATCAGCGGTTTCCTGATGACCACCACGCGGGAGATGAATGCCGACCTACCGATCGTACAGGCGATGTTCGCCGCTTATCATGGAGCGCCGGATGCTTATGTCTATGGTCCGATTTGCGTGGGTGAGGCGGAGCGTGGCAAGGGTTTGGCCCAGCGAATGTTCGCGGAGCTCCGGCGACTCGAGCGGGGGCGTGAAGGTATTCTTTTCATACGCAAGGACAATGAACCCTCGCTCCGTGCGCATTTGAAAATGGGTATGAAAGAAGTTGCTTCCTTTCCCTTCAATGGGTTTGATTTCGCCGTTTACTCGTACATTGGCTAGACAGGAAAAAAGCGCTCACTAGACGATAGTGCCAGTCAGTTAAGCCTCATACCCGTGGGAGCAAAGCTTGCTCGCGATTGGGGTGAGCCAGTCGGCAACCCATTGACGGGTTTGCCGCTATCGCGAGCAAGCTTTGCTCCCACAGGTTTTGTGCCGTTTGATCCTCAACTGACTGGCATTACCCACTAGGCGCTCACCTGAGCGGCAGAAAGAGCGCGGTAATGGGTAGCGATTCAAGGGCAAGCTGAACGTCGCCATGAACTGCCGGTGAAAATGGTATTTCGAAAAAGCCGCAACGCCGCTCAAGGTGTCCAGGTCCAGGCAGCCATCAAGATGCAGGTCGATGTAATCGAGCACCTTCTGCAATGCGGGATTGGTAATGCTTTTTTGTGTCGGTCATGGTCTTTCCCAGTAAAGGCCACCAGCATGAAGCCGGCGAGCACAATGCGCTCGATCGATCTTGCTATCTTGAACGGGCTTCGGCGCCGACGACCAGCCAGATGCCGATCCCGGACACCGCCATCCCCACCACCATCTGCCAGGAAAGCGGTTCGTTGAACATGGCCCAGGCCCAGAGCATCGTAATGGGCGGGCTGAGGTACAGGACACTGGCGACGCGGGTGGCGGTTGCGCGGCGCAGGCACAACCAATAGAGGCCGTAGCCGCCCATGGTCGACAGGCCCGCGGTCCACAATACGCTCAGTGCGAAGCCTGTGCTGGGCAGCGGGGTCAGGCTGCCATGGGCGCCCTCGACCAGGGCGAAGGCCAGGCCCGACACGCAACACTGCAGCCAGAGGTTGGGCAGCAGGCCCAGCGATTGTTCGGCGGGTAAGTATTTCTGCCACAGGGTCGCGACGGCGAGCGAGAACATGCCAAGCAGCGGCAGGCCATAGGCCCACAAGGGCGCATTGCCCAACGCCAGTGCGCCCTGGGTCACCAGCATGACGCCGAGCAGGCCGATCAGCAGCCCCACCCATACCTGCCAGGCCAGTCGTTGCCGGAGTACGCCTGCGGCCAGCAGTGCCAAGCCCATCGGCAGCAGGTCGGCGACCAGTGCGGCCAGGCCCGCCGGCACACCCAGGGCAATGCCTTGGGTGATGCCGCCCAGGTAGCCCGCCATCGCCAGGAGGCCGATGCCGGCGTTCTTCAACAGCACGCTAGGCGAGGTTCGGCGTAGCGGCCTGGCGACGAAGGGAAACAGGACGAGCGTGACCACGACACACCGCCAGAAGACCACCAGCAGGGCCGGCGCATAATCGATGGAATAGCGTGCGCCGACGAATCCCGAGCTCCACGACACCAGCAATGCCGCTTCGAGTAACGGCAATGGAATCAGCCAGTACCAGGCGGGCCGGGGCAGGGAAGTGCAGGTCAGCGATTTATTCGGGTTCATGACCACAGGCTACGAAACCCGGCTAATCTAATAAATCAAAATGTAATGCATCAGTTGTTCACGAAGATTGAATCATGACGGCCATACTCGATATCGACTTGATACGTACTTTTCATGCGGTGGCACGGATCGGGAAATTCAGTGCGGCGGCGGACCAACTGCACAAAAGCCCGGCGGCGGTCAGCGTGCATATCCAGCGTTTGGAAGCGGTCGCTGGCGGGCGGTTGCTCAACCGGGACAATCAATCGGTATCCCTCACCGCGTTGGGCCAGCGTTTGCTCGTGGCGACGACGGAACTGCTGAGCACCCATGACCGGGTGCTGGCGGACCTGCACGGAACCCGTTTGGCGGGACGTATCACCTTGGGGGTGCCGGATGAGTACGCAGACCATGTGATCCGCGACATCCTCCCGACCTTCGCCGCCGCGTGGCCCAACGTGGTGCTGGAGCTCAAGACCGCGCCAAGCTATGCGCTACGCGACCTGGTGCAGCGCGGCAAGCTCCAGGCAGCGGTGGTTGCCCAGCCGAAGGGGCTGGCGAATGCAGAGGTGCAAGTGCTGGTGTCCACCACGCCGGTCTGGGTCGGGCCGGCCCACACGATGGCGGCTTCGATGGAGCCGCTGCCGCTGGCGGTGCATGCGGCGCAGTGCCCTTATCGACAAGCGATGATGGAGTCCCTCAGGCAAAGCGGGCGCAAGACCCGCATCGTCCTGGAAAGCCCCTCCAACCAGGCCATCAAGGCCTGCGTGGAGGCCGGGTTGGCGATCAGCCTGATCGACCGTGGACGGGTGACGGATGCCATGCGGATCCTCGAAGGGCTGCCGCTGATCGCGGAGCATGAGGTGGTGTTCATGCGAGCCCAGGCATCACGCGGCGATGAAGCCGTGAGCCTGCTGGCCCGTGCCATGCAGCAGTATTTCCGGCTGTAGGCATGGTGCCGGGGGCCGCTGCGCAGCCCCAAGAACCGGCTCAAGCCGACAATGGCGGTGTCCGAGGCGGGACCCGCCGCTTGGAGCCAATCGACTCGAACGCCGACGCCAGTTGCAACAGCCTCGAATCGTCATAGGCACGCCCGGCGAATGTCAGCCCGACGGGCATGCCGATGTCCGCCATGACGCCCATGGGCACGGTGACCGTGGGTACGCCCAGGTGGCGGATGGCGAGGTTGCCGTTGGCGACCCAGACCCCGTTGCTCCAGGCGATATCGGCAGATTCCGGATTGATATCCGCATCCGCCGGTCCGACGTCGGCGACGGTCGGGAAGATCACCGCGTCCAGGCCCAGCCGTTCCATCCAGTCTTCCAGGTCGATCCGGCGTGTCGCTTCAAGCCCCCGCAACCCGTCGGGCAGCGTCGGGATCTGGTCCCAGGGCGTAATGCCGCGTTGGGCCATCTTCACATACTCGTCCATGCCGGCGGCCAGATCGTCCTCCCGGTTGGGCAGGGTGCCCGGGTCGTGGGGGAAGATCTTCGGTCCGTCGACGTCGGCCAGGCGATGCAATTTCGGGTCACCGTTGGCCCGCAGGAAGTCATCGAATGCCCAGGCCGACAGGTCCCACAATTCATGGTGCAGGAATTCCTTGGAAACCAGGCCGCGGGTGAACACCGTCGGTGCGCCGGGACGGTCGCCCTCGCAGTTGGACACCAGCGGAAAATCCACCTCGATCACTTCGGCGCCACAAGCTTCCAGGGCCTGGCGGGCTTGCTCCCAAAGGTCGATCACCGAGGCACGGGTGACGATTCGCTGCCCCGTCGGGCCGCCGATGCCGGGGGCCTCGGCCGTGCCGGCTTCAGGGTCCGCGTTGATGTACATCCGTGGCACGCCGAACCGAATGCCGGCCAGCGCCCCCGGGTTTGTGGCAAGGCTCGGATACGAGGCGGGACGAACCGACTCGACGCTTGGAATCGGCACCCAGGGTTGCAACCGCCACAGGTCGCCACGGGTGTCCGGGTCTTCGGCGACCACCACGTCCAGCACTTCGAGCAGGTCGGCCATGGTCCTGGCGAAGGGCAC
Organism: Pseudomonas sp. NFACC37-1; assembly: GCF_900101575.1. NCBI lineage: Bacteria > Pseudomonadati > Pseudomonadota > Gammaproteobacteria > Pseudomonadales > Pseudomonadaceae > Pseudomonas > Pseudomonas sp. NFACC37-1. The sequence goes on from NZ_FMUZ01000002.1 coordinate 90,090, forward strand.
GACGACGTCCATCGTGGGCGTCAACGGCCAATTGCCCCGCACCGAAATCACCCCACGCGACGGCGTGTAGGCACACAGGCCGTTGTTCGACGCCGGGCCGCGCCCACTCGACCAGGTTTCTTCGGCAAGGCCGAACGCCGCGAAACTGGCGGCGGTTGCCGTGCCCGCACCGTTCGAGGAGCCGGAGGCAAAGGGCGCGGTGAGGTAGTCGCCGTTGTACGGGCTTTCCGCCCGGCCATACACCCCGCGCTGCATCCCGCCATTGGCCATGGGCGGCATGTTGGTCTTGCCCAGGCAGATGGCCCCGGCGGCGCGCAGCCGTTCGATGGTGAACGCATCGCGATAAGCCACCAGGTCCTTGAACGCCGGGCTTCCAGAGGCGGCGGTGAGCCCTTTGACCAGATAGCTGTCCTTGGCCGTATAGGGAATGCCGTCGAGTGGGCCGAGGGGCCGACCACTGGCCCGACGGGCATCGGAAGCCTGCGCTTCCTTCAGCGCATCCGGGTTGCGCACCACTACCGCGTTGAGGGCCGTGGGTGTGTCGGGGCCATCGTAGGCATCGATCCTGGCGAGGTAGGCCTGGACAAGCGCTACCGCTGTGGTCTGGCCCGATTCCAGCGCGGCGCGCAGTTGGGCAATGGAGACTTCGGTGATGTCGATCATGCAATTACCGCCGCGGTAGAAGGATGACGGGGTGTGCGGGTCCATTGACGTCGGGCCTGGCACTTCAGGTCATCTCAAGGTGGATATTTATCGGGTTTTGCCTACTGTACTACGGAAAAACAAACAAAGGCAGCCCGTGTTTGATCGGACTATTTCTCAAGCGTACGCAAACTGCCTATCTTCAGACTTCGTTAAGAAACGGCCTCGATACTTCTCCCCAATAGCCCGAGGGAGAACGTTGCGCCATGCCCGATTTTGACTGGAACATCCACTTGCCGCTGGCCTTCGGTGACGCCGGCCTGCCGGCTCGCCACTTGCACCGAGCCTTGCCGGGACAACCGCGGCGGGCTGAGTTAGAAGCGTTCATCCAACAGCGTTTTCGCCACGTCCACGGCGCCGATATTCGTCACTTCATGCCGCAGCTGTTCGGGCTCGACGATGTCCACGGCACGCTCTGCGCAGTTGCTGGCGTGCGCCGGGCTGCCCAGGGGCCGCTGTTCCTCGAACGTTATCTGGACAGCCCCATCGAGCCCTTGATCAGTGCCGCCGCCGATCGAATGGTGGACCGCGCCGGCATCGTCGAGGTTGGCAACCTGGCCGCCAGCGACACGGGCAGCGCTCGGCTGAGCATCATCGCGATCACTTATCTGTTGGCCATGGGCGGCCTGGAGTGGGTTGCGTTCACTGGCAACATCGGCCTGGTCAACAGCTTCCATCGCCTGGGCCTCAAGCCCGTGACCCTGTGCCCGGCCGATCCGCAGCGACTCGGTGAGGAGCGTCACCTCTGGGGGCGTTACTACGAGAGCCAGCCGTGGGTTCATGTCGGAAACATCCGCGCCGGTTTCATTCACCTGCGCAATACCGGCCTGTTCACTCGGCTGGGACTGTCGACGGATCTCGGGGAGACCAGCCATGTCGCCTGAGATGGAACGGTTCAAACGCACCCTGCGTGGGCATGCCGAGCGCAGGGGGCACGCTATTGCGCTGTGGGGCGACGGTTCGCAGCTCGACTATGCAACGCTTTATTCCGAAGTGGTGTACCGCCAGCAACGCCTGCGCGATGAACACATCAGCGTTGTAGCCCTGGCCCTGGACAACGGCATCGAAGCGATGCTCTGGGACCTTGCCGCGCTGTTCGAAGGGCTGGCCTGCGTCATCCTGCCCGGTTTTTTCAGCCAGGCTCAACGTCGCCACTGCCTTGAGCAGAGCCAGGCCGAGCGGGTGATTGCCGAGCCTGCGTTCGAAACGCAACTGCAAGCCGCCGGATACCAGCACAGTGGCGAGTTCTGGCGGCGGCATTTCGACGGGCCGAGTCGTCTGCCGGCAGGCACCGCCAAGCTGACCTTCACTTCCGGAACCACCGGCACGCCCAAAGGCGTCTGCCTGAGCGCCGACAGCCTGTTGCGGGTGGCCCGTGAACTGGAACAGGCCAGCCAACCGGTCGAGGCCAGGCATCACTTGGCATTGCTGCCCCTGGCGATTCTGTTGGAAAACCTTGGCTGCTACGCGGCGTTGTATGCCGGTGCCATGCTGAGCCTGCCCAGCCAGAAAACCCTCGGCATCCAGGGCGCCAGTGGGGTCGACCCGACGCGGCTGCTGGGATGCCTGGCCGAGCGTCGGGCGCAGAGCCTGATCCTGGTTCCGCAGTTGCTGTTGATGTTGGTCATGGCTGCCGAACAAAAGATGTTCAACCCGCACATCGTGCGATTCGCCGCCGTCGGCGGGGCACGGGTGTCCCACGATTTATTGCAACGGGCCCAGCGTGTTGGCCTGCCGGTGTTTGAAGGCTATGGGCTGTCGGAATGCGCCTCGGTGGTGTGCCTCAATCGGCCAGAGGCTCATCGTGCCGGCAGTGTCGGCCAGCCACTGCCCCATGTGGAGATCCGCTTGGCCGATGATGGCGAAGTCCTGATCAAGGGCTCGACGCTGCTCGGTTATCTGGGGGAGCCTGCGCCCGCCAGCGAGTGGTGGCCCAGCGGCGACCTGGGTGAGTTCGATGAAGACGGTTTCCTTTACCTGCGCGGTCGCAAGAAACACCAATTCGTCACCAGTTTCGGTCGCAACGTGAACCCCGAATGGGTTGAAGCCGAACTCACCCAGGGCGGTGACGTTGCCCAGGCCTTTGTCTATGGCGAAGCCATGCCGCACAACCATGCACTGCTCTGGCCCGCCCGGGCCGACTGCACGGATCAAACGCTGGAGCTGGCCGTGGCCAAGGCCAACGACACGCTGCCCGACTACGCGCGGGTCCATCACTGGACGCGCCTGGACCAACCCTTCAGCGCTGCCAACGGCATGCTCACCGCCAATGGCCGGCCACGCCGGGAGGCCATCGTCGAGCATTACCGCGCGCAGCTCACTTCATCTGTCTTGTCCGAGGAATCCCCATCATGAGTTTTTTTGACACGTTGCAAGAAGCCACCCAGCAAGAGCGCCAGACCCTGTTCAATCTGCCGATCATCCGCGACGCCCTCGACGGCCAGGTCAGCCTGGCCAGTTACCGGGGCTTCCTGATCCAGGCGTATTACCACGTGCGCCATACGGTGCCGTTGATGATGGCGTGTGGGGCGCGCCTGCCAACGCACCTGGAATGGCTGCGCAAGGCCGTGTGCGAATACATCGACGAAGAGTACGGCCACGAGCAATGGGTGCTGGATGACATTGCCGTGTGCGGTGGCGATAAGGAAGCGGTGCGCAACGGCCAGCCTTCGTTACCCATCGAGCTGATGGTCAGTTACCTCTATGACTTGATCGCCCGAGGCAACCCGGTTGGCCTGTTCGGCATGGTCAATGTGCTGGAGGGTACCAGTATCGCCCTGGCGACCCATGCCGCCGACAGCATCCGCCAGCGCCTGGAACTGCCGCCCACGGCGTTCAGTTACCTCAGCTCCCATGGATCGCTCGACATCGAGCATATGCAGACCTATCGCGGCCTGATGAACCGCCTGGACGATCCGGCGGACCAGGCTGCGGTGATCCATGCCTCCAAGGTGGTGTACCGGTTGTACACCGACATGTTCCGGGGCCTGCCTCGTGACGGGGAGCCTGAACATGCGCCTGTGTGATGCGCGTGTCGTGCTGACGGGCGCCAGCGGTGGAATCGGCCAGGCCATCGCCGCTGCCCTGTGCGCCAGTGGCGCGCGGGTGCTGGCCGTGGCCAGGCATCGCGAAGCCTTGCAGTCGTTGCTGGAGCGTTATCCGCAGCACTTGAGCTGGGTCGAAGCCGACCTGACCTTTCTCGCCGACCGACGCAAAGTGCTGGTCGCCGCCGAAGCCCAGGGCGGCATCAACCTGCTGATCAATGCCGCCGGCGTGAACCACTTCGCCATGCTCGAACAACTCGACGACAGCGAGATCAACGCCATGCTGGCGCTGAACATCAGCGCGCCGATCTGCCTGACCAAAATACTGTTGCCGCTGCTCAAGCAGGCCGACAGCGCGATGGTGGTGAACGTCGGTTCGACCTACGGATCAATCGGCTACCCGGGCTACGCCAGTTACTGCGCCAGCAAGTTTGCCTTGCGCGGTTTTTCCGAAGCCTTGCGCCGGGAGTTGGCCGACACCCGTATCGGAGTGCTCTACGTGGCGCCCCGGGCCACCCGTACCTCGATGAACAGCCCGGCAGCCGACGCGCTCAACCAGGCCCTCAAGGCCAACGTCGACGACCCGCAAACCGTGGCAGTGGCGGTGATCCACGCGATTATCGGCGATCGTCGCGAACTCTATCTGGGCTGGCCTGAGCGTTTTTTCGTCGGCCTCAACAGCCTGCTTCCCAACTTGGTGGACCGTGGCCTGCGCAAGCAATTGCCACTGGTGCGCCGTCTCAGTCACAAACCCGAAAACGAGCATCTCAAGCCATGAAAAAAATCCTCGCTTGCCTGTTGATCGGCACCCTGAGCCAAAGCGTCTGGGCATTGGAGGCGGCCGACCAGCAACGTCTCAGCGACATCCAGCAGCGCTGGGCCCATATTCAATATGAATTGCCAGAAGGCCAACGCGCCGATGCGTTCGAAAAACTCGCGACCCAGGCCTCGGCATTCAAGCAGGAGCGCCAATCGGTGGCCGAAGCATGGATCTGGTCCGGCATAGTCAACAGCAGTTGGGCCGGTGCCAAGGGTGGGCTCGGTGCGCTGGGCAAGGTCAAGGACGCCAAGGGCGACCTGGAAAAAGCCCTGACCCTGGACCCCAAGGCCCTGCAAGGCTCGGCCTACACCAGTCTCGGCGCACTCTACGACCGGGTGCCGGGCTGGCCCCTGGGTTTCGGCGACTCGAACAAGGCCGAGCAATTGCTCAAGCAAGCATTGCAACTCAACCCGAACGGCATCGACAGCCTGTACTTTTGGGGCGATCACCTCTACCGTCAGAAACGCTACAGCGAAGCCAAGGCAGCGCTGCAAAAAGCTTTGCAGGCCGCGCCGCGGCCAGGTCGGGAAACGGCCGATGCCGGGCGCCGCAAGGAGATCGACGCGTTACTGGTGGATGTGAACAAGCAACTGAACTGACAGGAGCGCGTGTGCGTTTATTACTGATCGAAGATGACGTGGCCTTGGGGGAGGGCATCCATCAGGCCTTGAGTCGCGAAGGCTATACCGTCGACTGGGTGAAGGACGGCAGCAGCGCCTTGCATTCGCTGCTCAGTGAGACTTTCGACCTGGCGGTGCTTGACCTTGGCTTGCCACGCATGGACGGCCTGCAGGTGTTGCGGCGCTTGCGTGACAGTGGTTCCAACCTGCCGGTGCTGATCCTCACCGCCCGCGATGCCACCGAGGATCGCATCGCCGGGTTGGACGCCGGGGCTGACGACTATCTGGTCAAACCCTTCGACCTGGCGGAACTCAAGGCCCGGCTACGGGCCTTGTTGCGTCGCAGCGCCGGCCGCGCCCAGGCGTTGATCGAGCATGCCGGCATCAGCCTGAACCCTGGCACCCAGCAAGTCAGTTACCAGGGCAAGCCGGTGGCCCTGACGCCCAAGGAGTATCAGTTGCTCCATGAACTGCTCTCGCCGCCGGGCCGCGTCATGACGCGCGATCATTTGATGCAGTTGCTCTACGGTTGGAGCGAGGAGGCCGAGAGCAACACGCTGGAAGTGCATATCCATCACCTGCGCAAGAAATTCTCCACCGACCTGATCCGTACCATTCGCGGTGTCGGTTACCTGGTGGAGGAGCGCCGATGAGTTCGATCCGGCGGCGTACCCTCACGTTGATCCTAGGCCTGCTGTTCCTTGGCCTGTTGATCATCACGGTATTCAACCTGTATGACAGCAACCACGAAATCGCCGAGGTCTACGACGCCCAATTGGCGCAGAATGCCCGGCTGCTGCAGGGTGTGATGCGCATGCCGATGGCGAGCAAGGAACACGCCGAGCTGTATCAGGCGTTCAATTCGGCGTTGGGGCAGGCGGTGCCTAAAGTCGACGGTCATCCCTATGAAAGCAAGATCGCTTTCCAGGTCTGGAACTCACAAGGTTCGGTGCTGGTTCATACCACCAGCGCACCGTCGTTCACCTCACCCCCGATTGCGCCCGGTTTCAGCGAGATCGTGGACCAGAAGAACCGTAAGTGGCGGGCGTTCGTCCTGGACGACGCGCAGTACGGGTTGAAGATCTGGGTGGGCGAGCGTGACGACGTGCGTGCCGACTTGGTCGACCGCATTGTTCGTCACACCGTCGTGCCCAACCTGATCGGCAGCGTGGTGCTAGCGGCCGTGATCTGGCTGGCCATCGGCTGGGGGCTCAAGCCCCTGGTCGATATGGCGGCAAAGTTGCGCGCCAGGCATCCCGGCTCCCTGGAACCCTTGCAGATGATGCCGCTCCCTACGGAGCTTGAGCCCATGCAGGCGGCACTCAACCGTGTATTGGCGCAGATCCAGGAAGTGATGGGCCGTGAGCGGCGTTTCATCGCCGACGCCGCCCATGAAATGCGTACACCCTTGGCCGTACTGCGGGTGCATGCACAGAACCTGATGGAGGCGGGGAGCGAGCAAAGCCGTCGCGAGTCCCTGGAACACCTGATTGCCGGGGTCGACCGCACCACGCGCCTGGTTAACCAATTGCTCACCATGGCGCGGCTTGAACCGCAGGCAGGCGTTCCGACGCCGGCGGTCATCGACCTGGCCGCCACGGTTCGGGCGAGCCTGGTGCAACTGACCCCCTGGTTGTTGAGCAAAGGGCTGGAGCCGGTGCTGGATGTCAGCGATGACATCGGTCCGGTTCGAATCGACCCGGTGGCTATCGACATCGCCTTGAACAACCTGGTGACCAACGCGGCCAATTTTTCTCCGGCCAACGGCACGATCACCGTACGCCTGGCCAGGAAGGGTGATCACTACGAACTGTCTGTCGAAGACCAGGGGCCGGGTATCGACGAGGCTGAGCGTGAGCGGCTCTTCGAGCGGTTCTACAGCCGCGGCAATGACCAAGGGGCAGGGTTGGGGCTGACGATTGTACGCACCATCGCGGATCGACTGGGAGGGCACATACGCTTGGAGAATCGTACTGAGGGGGGGCTGTGCGCGACCATGGAAATAGGACGCTTCTAAGCGATTACCCGGTGCCATAACCGCTGGCCGGCCCCGTACGGTGCTTCAAGCAGGCGCATCGGTCGTAGATTGTCCGGCGAGAAAGGCGACTATCTCGTCGACCGTGCTGCGTGCGGTGCGTGTAACGCCGATCAGGGTGGCGGAAGCCGATCCCGTCCACTCGCCGTAGCCGACCAGCCATAGCCTGGGCTCTTGTATCGAGTGAGTGCCCTCGACCTCCACGCGACCTTCGTGGTTGAGCACTCCCAGCGCATCCAGGTGCTGCAGGGCGGGCCTGAATCCGGTGCACCAGATCACCACGTCCACGGCTGATTCGCGGCCGTCGGCCCAGATCACACCGTTGCGAGTAAAGCGCTCGAAAGGCCTGACGGCCTGAAGGACGTTGCGTTCACGGGCCTCGATTACCGGCGCTACCATGACGATGTCACCCAACCCTCCCACGGGTTGGTCGATGACGCGACCTTCCTGCTGGGCCTTCCAGCGTTCGGTGGCACGCTCGAACAACACGCGCCCATCCACTGCGTCGGGAAGGAATAGCGGCTCGATGGGCGTGACCCAAGTGGTCTCGGCGATTTTCGATACCTCGGCCAGAATCTGCGCGCCTGAATTGCCACCGCCTACAACCAGGACCTTCTTGCCAGCGAACGGGGATGCCTCGACATAGTCCGCCGAATGCAATTGCTGCCCAGCGAACAAGGCTGCATCAGGGTAACGAGGGATGTAGTGGTTGCTCCAGGTGCCCGTTGCGCTGACCACGACCCGGGCGTCCCAGTGCTTCTCGGGGGTGTGTACCCGCAAACCCGTTGCTGTGCGTTCCACACGCGTGACCTGTACCGGTCGCACCACGGGAAATCGATAGCGCTGTTCATACTGCGTGAGGTAGTCGACCACATGGTCTCGCGACGGATAGCCATCCTGTGAGGGGGGCATCATCCAGCCGGGGATCGAACTCCATGTAGCCGGGGAAAAGAGTCGCAGCGAGTTCCAGCCATGCCGCCAGGCACCACCGGGTTCTTCCTGGGCGTCGAGGATGACGAACGAGAGAGGCGTACGCCGCAGGAAATAGGCCACCGCCAAGGCCGCTTGGCCGCCACCGATGATGATTACGTCAAATGTCTCGGGCTGTGAGCAGGGCATGGCGGCGAATTCTTCGGTTGAGGGAGCCCGTTGCAAGGCTCCAAGAGGGGCTTGCAACGTCAATGGCCGCTCCAGGAGAAAGGCCGTTGTACGCTTCAGCAACGTTTGCAGGTCTTGATGCCCAATAACGAATAGAGCGGACAGAAGCGAAAGATACCCGTGGCCAGTGGCACCAGGCCAATCCAGCCCCAGGCGCCGATCGAGCCCGTCAGGGCCAGAATTATAAGGACAAGCCCCACGGCAATGCGTGCGCCCCGGTCAATGGTTCCAATGTTGGCTTTCATGGCAATCTCCTGATCAATGGACGCGCCGGGTTTCCAGCGCGGTGAACAACCACATGCCCGCCAACATGGCCAGCATGAACACAATGGCTTGCCAGTGTCCGGTCAGCAGGATGGCCACGGCGGGGCCGGGGCAGATGCCGGCGATGCCCCAGCCGATACCGAACACCAGGCTGCCACCGATCAGGCGTGGGTCCAGTTCTCGCTTGACCGGCAACTGCATGGGGCTGCCCAGCAGCGAATGAGTCTGTTGGCGCGCCCAGGCCAGCGGGACGATGGCGGTGCCAATCGCCCCGATCATCACCAGTGCCAGGGACGGATCCCAGGCGCCGGCCAGGTCCAGGAAACCCAATACTTTTTCCGGGTTGGCCATGCCTGCCAGGAGCAGCCCGAAGCCAAAGAGCAGGCCAGCGATGAATGCCGTCAGTTTGCGCATGTTCAAACCCCTATCACGTGACGCAGGACAAATACCGTGGTGAAACCGCTGAGCATGAAACACGCCGTGGCGACCATCGAGCGCGGTGACAGGCGCGACAGGCCGCACACGCCATGGCCACTGGTGCAGCCCGAACCGTAACGAGTGCCGACACCCACCAACAGGCCCGCGACAGTGAGGCCGAACCAGCCGGCCTGGAACTCGATCGGCGGCAAGGTGGCAAACACGCCCCATACCAGCGGCGCGACGAGCAGGCCCAGGAGAAACAGGGCCTTTTCGCCCACCCCTTCGCTGCCTCGCTGCAGCAGGCTGCCGATCAGCCCGCTGATGCCGGCGATCCGGCCGTTGGCGACCACGAACAGGCCGGCCGCCAAGCCAATCAACATGCCGCCGGCCAGGGATGACCACGGCGTAAAGTTGAGCCAGTCGAGATTCATCAGCGTTCTCCAATGCACAATCGTTGATATTCCACTAGGCGATTCAACCCAGGGCTTTTACCAGGAGCGCGGCCGCTACCAGCGTCGACACAAGGGCGAAGCCTCTTTGCAGATAGGGTTCCGGCAACCTGGCAGCGACCAGGCGTCCGCCGAGCATGCCGACGATGGCCCCCATGGAAAAGGGAAGTGCTATTGGCCATTGCAGGTGGCCTGTCGCCGAGCTCGTCAGCACCCCTGACAGGGAAACCAAAGCGATAACGGTCAGCGATGTGGCGAGCACCGATTGCGTGGTCAAATTGGTGTATCGCTGCAGCGCCGGAACCATGACGAAACCGCCGCCCACACCGAGCAGCCCGGAAAGCACCCCGGCAATCATGCCCGACGCCGTAAGCGCCCACGCGCAAGGGCCGGTCCAGTTCAACTTGCCGCGATTTTCGTCCAGGACACAGGGCGGCGGTTTACGTGTTTCGAATGCATTTGCCCTGACATGAGAGGGCAATGTTTTTTGCAATGCACGGAACGCCACATACATCAGCAACAAGGCAAACAGGATCGTCAGCGGACGGTTGGGCGTGCGCTGGGCCAACCAAAGGCCCAGCGGCGAGCAGATGACCCCCGCACTGGCCGTCAACAGCGCCGCCTTGTAGCGCACGATGCCGTTGCGCAGGCCCATCACGGCGCCCAGGGTGGCGGCCAGGCCCACCGCCAGCAAACCAATGGGCCCGGCTTCGGCCATGCTCAAGCCCACGCCAAAAACCAGGAACGGGACGGCGAGTATGCCGCCGCCGGCTCCGGTCAGGGCCAGGATCACGCCCACCGCAAAGCCCAGTACCAGGACTGCAATCATCTCGGTCTCCTGGAGTAGAGGTTCGACTTCATAGGTCCGCCAGTTCAGGTTTCGCCAGCCACTCACGGCCCTTGAGCATGGCTTTCCAATACAGCGGCGGAAGAATTCGCTCTTTAAGTAGCCAGGCGAGTCTCGAAGGCCGAGTCCCGTCGATCAGCCAGGACGGGAAGCTGGGGGCAAGCTTGCCACCGTAGGTGAATTCAGCAAGCACGACCTTGCCTCGTTCCACGGTCAGCGGGCAAGAACCGTAGCCGTCGTAATGGGCGCTGCCCTTGGCCTTGCCCATGGCCGCCAGCACATTATGGGCGACCACGGGCGCCTGTTTGCGCGCCGCCGCTGCGGTTTTTGCGTTGCTGGTATTGGTGGCATCGCCCAGTGCGTGAATATTCGCCCAGGTTTTATGCCGCAAACTGTCGGGATCGACATCGATCCAGCCCGCCCCATCGGCCAGAGGGCTTACGCGGATAAAATCCGGCGCGACCTGAGGGGGCACCACATGCAGCAGATCGAAGTCGTGCGTCACCAGGTGAGTACTGCCATCGGCCTTGACGCAGCTGAAGGTCGCCGTTTGTGCCGGTCCATCGACAGAAGTCAGCGTACTGCCGAAATTCAGGTCGATCCCATAGGCGCGGACGTACTCCATCAAGGCCGGCACGTAGTCGGGAACACCGAACAGGACAGCCCCGGCGCTGCAGAAGTCGATCTCGATATCGCCGAGTACGCCTTGGCGTTTCCAGTGGTCGGCGCACAGGTACATCGCTTTTTGAGGGGCTCCGGCGCATTTGATCGGCATGGGGGGCTGCGTGAAAATGGCCCGGCCACTGCGCAGTTGCTGCACCTGTTCCCAGGTGTAGGGGGCCAGGTGGTACAGATAGTTCGAGGTGACGCCGTTGCGCCCCAGTGTTTGCGGTAAGCCTTCAATGGCATGCCAGTCCAGTTTCAGGCCCGGGCAGACGATCAACTGCTCGTAGCGGACCACGCGGCACCCATCGAGAATAATGGCGTCGTTTTCAGGTTCGAAAGCCGCGACAGCCGCTTTGATCCAATGCACGCCCCGGGGAATGGTCGCACCCATCGTGTGGGCGGTTTGTTGTGCCTCGAACACGCCACCGCCGACGAGGGTCCAGCCGGGCTGGTAATAATGCACATCCGCAGGATCGATGATGGCAATGTCCAGGCCTGGCTCGCGGGCCAACAGGCTCGAGGCTGTGGCGATGCCCGCCGCGCCGCCGCCGACAATCACCACGGCATGTCGGGCCTCGGCCACGCCAACAGGCGTGCGTCCCTCGTTGGCAATTCTGCGAATGACGCCTTTCATGTCGAAACCGGCTTTCCTGGCGGCTTCGACAATTTGCGGCAAGGGCTGCTGGCCGGCCTGGGACAGCGCCCACATCGTCGTCGAGCGCATGCCGGAGCGGCAGTACGCCAACACTGGCTTGGGCAAGGACTCGAGCAATTTGCCGAAGGCAACGCCTTGCTCATCGGTCACCTTGCCGGACTCTGCGGCAAGGTAGTGCGCCTCGATGCCCATCGCTTGTGCCGCGCGCTGGATGTCGGCAAACAAAGGTTGATCGCTGCCTTCACCATCAGGGCGGTTGCAGATGATGGCGCGAAAGCCGCTGGTTTTGATCTCACTCATTTGGTCGGGTTGAATCTGCCCCGAGATCGAGAGGCCGGACGCAAGGTGGCGGATGTCCATGACTGTCTCCGTGATGACGGTTTTTCTTATGAGAGGGGGCCGGTCTTCAGAGCCGATTGAGCGGGATTTTCAGGTAGTGCGTGCCGTTCGATTCCGGCTCCGGGAAATGCCCGGCCCGCATGTTGACCTGGACCGATGGGAGGATGAGCGTCGGCATGTCCAGGGAGGCATCGCGCTGGGTGCGCATCGCTACGAATGCTTGTTCACTGATGCCGTTACGGACGTGGACATTGTCGGCACGTTGCTCGGCGACGGTGCTGGAGAATTGCACTTCGCGGCCACCTGGTTGGTAATCGTGACAGGTGTAGAGAAGAGTGTTGGCCGGCAGGCTCAGGACCTTGTTGATGGATCGGAACAAGGTATGCGCGTTGCCACCGGGGAAATCACACCGTGCGGTACCGTAGTCGGGCATGAACAAGGTGTCGCCAACGAATGCCGCCGTTTCCTGGCCGTCGCTGATGACATACGTCATGCAGGCGGGGGTGTGGCCCGGTGTATGGAGCGCACGGCATTGCAGCGTTCCGACAGTGAACGACTCGTCATTGACGAACAGATGGTCGAACTGACTGCCATCGCGGGGCATCTTCCCAGCGGTGTTGAACAGCGTGCCAAAGACTTCCTGCACGGCGGTAATCTGGCTGCCGATCCCTATCGTGCCGCCGAGCTTTTCCTTCAGGTACGGGGCGGCGGTGAGGTGGTCGGCATGGACGTGGGTTTCAAGAATCCATTGGACCTTCGCCCCCAACTCGATCACCCGGGTCATCAGCTTGTCGGCCGAGGTGGTTGTGGTACGGCCTGATTTGGGATCGTAATCAAGGACGCTGTCGATCAACGCGCACTGGCGAGTCGCTTCGTCCAGCACCAGATAGCTGACAGTGTGGGTCTCAGGATCGAAAAATCCTTCGACGTACGGTTTTACGGTCATGAACGGTCTCCTTCGGGGCTCTCATCGAACCGCTTGAAGAACAGACAGAGCAATAATGCTGCCAGGTGGATGCTGGGTCGTTTTATAAGTCTAACCTTGTGATTTTATTGATTTAACTTCATGAGTTCCGCGAGGACGCGGGCCGATGTCCAGACAATTAAACTGCCATTGGCAGTGTTTGTTGGCATAGTGGCAGTGCCACCTGTGCTGGATGAATTCACTGGAGCCGCGATGACACACCGCCTGCCGTCTACCCAAGACCCGCTTCCACGTACAGACCAGGTGCAGTCCCTGGTCTCGTTTCTGGAGCATGAGCCCCAGCCGATGATCGTCCTCGATCCTGATTACAACATCCTGGCGGCGAACACGGCTTACCTGCGTCAGTTCGGCAGCGCCGACAAGCCGTTCATTGGCCATAAGTGTTATCGGGTTTCCCACCACTACGATGTGCCTTGTGACCAGGCCGGCGAGAACTGCCCGATGAAAAAGGCCAGGGAGATGCGCAGTCCGGATCGGGTCTTGCACATCCACCACACACCGCGCGGGCCGGAACACGTCGATGTGGAATTGCGTCCGATCCTGAATGAGCACGGCGTCATCACCGCTTATGTGGAGCGCCTTACCCAGGTGCGGAGCGCATCGGCACGGCCCAGTAATGAGGGGCTGGTGGGCAGTTCACCGGCCTTTAATCAGGCGCTGTTGGAACTGCAGCGGGTAGCGCCCTCGATGTTGCCGGTGCTGTTGCTGGGAGAGTCCGGCACAGGCAAGGAGCTGTTTGCCCGCGCCGTCCATGAAACCAGTGAGCGGGCCGCCTGGCCTTTTGTCGTGGTGGATTGCTCCGGCTTGACCGAAACGTTGTTCGAGAGCGAGCTGTTCGGCCACGAAAAGGGGGCATTTACCGGCGCCACCACGCGCAAGGTGGGCCTGGTGGAGACGGCCCAGGGCGGTACGCTGTTTCTCGATGAGATAGGCGACGTTCCCCTGGCCATGCAGGTGAAACTGTTGCGACTGATCGAGTCTGGAACCTATCGCCGTGTTGGCAGTGTAGAAACCCAGCACGCCGATTTCAGGCTGGTGGCCGCGACCCATAAGCCCTTGGAAAAGATGGTGGAGAGGGGCGAGTTCAGGCAGGACTTGTACTACCGCATCAGCGTTTTCCCTATCCATTTACCGCCCTTGCGGCATCGCCTTGAAGACATCGGCTTGCTGGTGGATTCATTCCTGCAACGTTCCGGGATCGGTAAGCGTCGGCTGACCATCGATCCCGAAGCGCTGATGCAATTGCAGCGGTTTTCCTGGCCGGGCAATATCCGCGAGCTGCGCAATGTCCTGGAAAGAGCTGCGCTGTTTGCCGACGACGGTGTCATTCACGCCTTGCATCTGCCCGCGCCCCCCTTGGCCTTGTCCGCCTCAGTCTTGACGCCTGCCCGTGATAGCAGGGACCTGGAACAGTTGGTGGCCACTTTCAAAGGCACCCGCAGCGAACTGGCCAGGCACCTGGGCGTGAGTGAGCGCACGTTATACAGGCGGTTGAAGGAGCAGGGCCTGGCCTGAGCCCTATAAAGCCTCGACTGCCAACCACTGCCAGCCCTTGGCAGTTTGGCAGGTTTTACTCCCTCCAAACCAAGCGATGAGCTTCGGTGTCTGTCGCTAACTCATTGCTTTATAAGAATAAAAAATATATCAGGGCGTTGGCATGCGCCGTGCTACAGCATGTCCCATGACTATTTCCGATAAACGATTGCGTCGCCATCTGCTCACAGCCGTGCTGATCAAACTGGTCGTGCTGACGGTGCTGTGGTGGCTGTTCATCAAGGATTCGCGCGTCAGCGTCGACTCGAACACCATCAGTGACAGGTTCGGCGTACCCACCTCGGCTCAAGGGGCAAGCAAGTGATCTCAGAACAACTGGTGGATCTGTCACGGCTGCAATTCGCAGCCACAGCGCTGTACCACTTTCTATTTGTACCGCTCACCGTGGGGATGGTGTGGCTGCTGGTCATCATGGAAAGCGTCTACGTGATGACAGGCAATGTCATCTGGAAAGACATGACTCGCTTCTGGGGCAAATTGTTCGGTATCAACTTCGCGTTGGGCGTGACCACCGGCATCACCTTGGAGTTTCAGTTCGGCACCAACTGGGCGTATTACTCGCACTACGTCGGGGACATCTTCGGGGCCCCGCTGGCCATCGAGGGGCTGATGGCGTTCTTCCTTGAGTCGACCATGATCGGCTTGTTCTTCTTCGGTTGGGATCGCCTGAAGAAAGAACATCATTTGCTGGTCACGTTGTTGATGGCCATCGGTACCAACCTGTCGGCGCTGTGGATTCTGATCGCCAATGGCTGGATGCAGAACCCGGTGGGCTCGGAATTCAGTTACATCACCATGCGCATGGAGATGGTGGATTTCTGGGCCGTGGTCTTCAACCCGGTGGCGCAGGCCAAGTTTGTCCACACGGTGTCTGCCGGTTATGTCACCGGCTCGATGTTTGTGTTGTCGATTTCCAGTTGGTACTTGCTCAAGGGGCGTGATGTCGAGTTCGCCAAGCGCAGCTTTCGGGTGGCGGCCGCCTTCGGCCTGGCCTCTGTGCTGAGCGTCATCGTACTGGGGGATGAGTCGGGTTATACGGTGGGCGAGGCGCAGCAAACCAAGCTGGCGGCCATGGAGGCCATGTGGGAAACCAAACCCGCACCGGCGGGCCTGACGCTGGTGGCCAGCATCAATGAAGCCGAGTCCAGGAATAACTGGGCGTTCGATGTGCCGTGGGTGATGGGCTTGATCGGCACGCGCTCGGTCAGCAAGCAGATCCCAGGGATTCATGACATCAAAGCGAAAAACCGCGCGCGCATTCTGCGGGGCATTACCGCCGTCAATGCGCTTGAAGCGCTGCGCGCCGATCGCACCGATAAGACCGCGTTCGATACCTTCGAAGCGTACAAGGCCGATCTGGGCTTTGGCCTGCTGCTTAAAAAGTACGTCGAGGATGTCAACCAGGCCACGCCGGCCATCATCGACAAGGCTGTGAACGATACCGTACCGCGGGTGACCCCGATGTTCTGGGGGTTCCGGATCATGGTCGGCCTGGGCTTTGCCATGCTCGTGCTTTTCGGGCTGGCCTTCTGGAGCACCTTGAAATCCAGCGGCGCACATCATCGCGGGCTGCTGCGCTGGGCGCTCTGGATGCTGCCTGCGCCATGGCTTGCCTGCGAACTGGGCTGGTTCGTCGCCGAGTACGGCCGCCAACCCTGGACCATCTACGGTGTGTTGCCGACCCACATGAGCGTTTCCACCCTCAGCGTCGATAACCTGTATGGCTCTCTGGCTGGGTTCGTCGTTTTCTACACGGTGCTGCTGGCGGTGGAAATGTTCCTGATGGTCAAGTTCGCCCGCCAGGGCCCCGGCAGCCTCGGTACAGGTCGTTATGTCCACGACGCCAAGTTGAAGGAGCTTCACCATGCTTGATTACTTCACGCTCAAGATTATCTGGTGGGCGCTGGTCGGCGTCTTGCTCATAGGTTTCGCCATCATGGATGGCCACGACATGGGCGTCGGCTCACTGCTGCCGTTTGTCGGTCGCAACGACATGGAACGTCGCGTCGTGATCAACACCGTGGGCCCGCACTGGGATGGCAATCAGGTCTGGTTCATTACGGCCGGCGGCGCCTTGTTCGCCGCATGGCCGGTGGTCTATGCCACTGCATTCAGCGGATTCTACTGGGCGATGATCCTGGTGCTCTGGGCGTTGTTCTTCCGTCCGGTGGGTTTCGACTACCGCAGCAAAATCCACAATCCGACATGGCGCAGTACCTGGGATTGGGGGCTTTTCGTGGGTGGGGCCGTGCCGCCGCTGGTGTTCGGCATCGCGTTTGGCAACTTGTTGCAGGGCGTACCGTTTCACTTCAATCAATACCTGGTGTCAACGTACACCGGCAGCTTCTGGCAGTTGCTCAACCCTTTCGCGCTGCTGACCGGTGTGGTCAGCAGCGCCATGATTACGCTGCAGGGGGGCACGTACCTGGCCCATCGTACGGAGGGCAGTATTCAGTCCCGGGCGATAAAAGGCGCGGTGGGCGCTGCGATCGTGCTGGTGTGTTCGTTTGTGGTAGCGGGTGTCTGGTTGCAATGGATCGAGGGCTATCGCATCACGTCGCTCGTCGATACCGCCGGGTTGCCTGACATTCTCGGCAAGTCGGTCGTGAGGGAGTCGGGGGCCTGGATGGCCAACTATGGTCGCTATCCTTGGCTGTGGCTGCTGCCCGTGCTTGGACTGGCCGGCGCAGCCGGTGCGGCGCTGTTGCTGATGAGGCGCCGTACCCTTTGCGCGTTCGTTGCGTCATCGCTTGCGGTGGTCGGTGTCATCGCTACGGCAGGGGTATCGATGTTCCCCTTTGTCATGCCGTCGTCATCGATGCCAGCGGCCAGTCTGACCGTGTGGGACAGTGTTTCCAGTCACTTGAGCCTGGCCATCATGTTCTGGGCCACGTTGTTCTTCATGCCGTTGATCGTGATCTATACCGGTTGGGCGTATCGCGTCATGCGCGGCAAGGTCACGGCCACCCAGATCAACGCCAACGAGCATTCGGCGTACTAGTGTCGACAGAGGAGTGAAGCAATATGTGGTATTTCGCCTGGATGCTGGGAGTCGGTTTCGCACTGCTGCTGGCGATACTCAATGCGATGTGGGGTGAGAACGAGACCGGTCGAGCCATGAGCGACCGTGACGAGGGGCAGCCATGACGCCGGATGTCGCAGCGGGCCAGCCCTCGTCACGGCTTCACCGGCTGAGTCTGGCGGTCGCGGTGACGATCATGTTGGCCTGCTCGCTCTACCCGCCACTGATGACGGCGCCGGACGGGAAAGCCGACCATGCCTTGGCAACGGCCTTGTTTATCGCCATGAGCGTGGCGTTTGTCAGGGGCGTGGGGTTCATTCCCCGCAGGCCTGTCTGGCGAAGGATGTTTTCAGGTTGGACCTGCCTGGTGGCTCTTGCGCTTGCCGGTGGGTTGAAGTTGTTGCACTGAAGCCTGATGAGAAGCCCGGCGATGGCCGGACGGTGATCAAGAAAACTCACCTGCCGACGCGGCAGGTGAGTAGGGCAGTCCTGGGGGCCGGCCTAGCGAGCTGGCGGGCTCATTTGCTGTTGTTGCATCATCTGCTCCATCATCATCTGTTGCATGCCCATGTACCTGTCCATCATGTACTGGTGCTGCTTCATCTGCTCAGGCGTCATCCGGGAATAGTGGCTGCCCATTTGTTTCCAGCCCATCATCGGGCCGTTCCCCTTCATGTGGCCGCCCATCATGCCTGCCCCGCAACACCCCATCATCCCATTCATCGTCTGCATGCTTTGCCGCATCGTGGCCTGGTGATCTTGCATGAGCTTCTGGCGTTGCGCCGGATCGCTGGTGTTCTGGATCTGGGTCATCTGTTCCTGCATTTTTTTCAGGTTTTCCTGGGCCGTCGCCATCTGCTGGTCGAATTGCTCAACGCTCATTGACGGCGGGGGCGCCTTGGCGGCGTCGGTGGCTTGCTGGGCAAAGCTCAGCGTGGGCAAAAGCACCGCGGTCAGGGCGAGGGCGGCGAGTCTGGATGCGTTCATGATTCAGTTCCTTGCAGGCTGGTGGCGCGGGGAGTGGGATCGTCACGGTTGACGATCGGACTCGCTTAAACGCAGTCGAAGCTGTTTTTCAATTTCGATGATGGCGAACAGCGCAATGCCCACCGCGATGATCAGCAGTCCATCCATGAAGGGCACCGCTTGGGTGGCGAACACGGTTTGCAGCGGCGGCGCGTAGGTGATGGCGAATTGAGCGACGGTCACTACCGCGACGGTCGTCCACACAACCTTCGTACCCCGAAGGCCCTTCCAGGTCAGTGACGTGCCGTAGAGATTGCGGATAAAGAACAGGTGGAAAATTTCCATCACGACCAAGGTGTTCACCGCCAGGGTGCGGGCCAGTTCGACGGAGTAGCCTCGGTCCAGGGCATAGGTAAAGATGCCGTAGACACCGCACAGGAACAGAATGGAAACGAGCACCATATGCCAGACCAATGCGCCGCTGATCAACGGCTCCTGTCGTGAGCGCGGTGGCCTGCGCATGGTGTTGTCTTCGGTCGGTTCGAACGCCAGCGCGATACCCAGCGTGATGGCGGTAATCAGGTTGATCCACAGGATCTGTATCGCCGTGACTGGCAATGTAAGGCCAAACAGCAGCGCGACAATCAGGGTCATTGTCTCGCCCGCGTTGGTGGGTAACGTCCAGCTCAGCACTTTCTTGATGTTGTCATAGACCGTCCGGCCTTCACGCACAGCGGCGACGATAGAGGCGAAGTTATCGTCCGCCAGTACCAGGTCCGCGGCTTCCTTGGCTGCTTCACTGCCTTTGCCGCCCATGGCGATGCCGGCATCTGCGCGCTTGAGCGCTGGCGCGTCGTTGACGCCGTCGCCGGTCATGGCCACGGTCATGCCGTTGAGTTGCAGCAACGTCACCAGCCGCAGCTTATGTTCGGGGCTGGTACGCGCGAAGATGTTCACTTGCTTGAGCGATTCCCTGAGGGTTGCATCGTTCATTGCGTCCAGGTCAATGCCCGTCAGTACCTTGTCGGGGTTGTCCAGGCCGATCTGATCAGCGATGGCGCAGGCGGTGCCGACGTGGTCCCCTGTGATCATTTTCACGACAATGCCGGCCGCCTGGCATTGCTTGATCGCCTGGATCGTTTCCGGGCGGGGCGGGTCGATCATCCCGACCAGGCCAAGCAAGGTCAGTGTCCCTTGCACATCGGCAAATTCCAGGATGGCGTGTTCGGGCGGGACGGACCTGACGGCGAGCGCCAACACGCGTTGGCCTTTGCGGGCGATGGCATTGGCCTGCGCGTGCCAATAGTCGGTATCGAGCGGGGCCGTTGCCCCCGTGCTGCTACGCTGGCATGTGCACATGGTCAAAATCTGCTCCGGCGCGCCTTTGACATAAATCGCGGCTTGTCGGTCATGGTTGTGATGCAGCGTTGCCATGAAGCGGTGTTTAGCGTCGAACGGAATGGCATCGGTGCGCGCCCAAGTGCCGCGTTCCTCTTCACCGTTGATGCCGGCCTTGGCGCAAAACACCAGCAATGCACCTTCCATGGGGTCTCCTTCGACCTTCCAGGCGTCTTCGTGCTGCCTCAAGCTCGCGTCATTGCAAAGGCTGGTCGCGCGCCCGAGTTCGGCTAGCACCGGGTGGTGAGAGGTGTCGATCAACTGATCGGCAAGGTTCATGTTGCCCGAAGGCTGATAGCCGACCCCGTCGACCGTGAAGGTCAGGTCACTGGTGACGACGGACGCCACCATCATCTCGTTACGGGTGAGGGTGCCGGTCTTGTCCGTGCAGATGACCGATACCGAGCCCAGGGTTTCGATGGCCGGCAGGTGCCGAACGATGGCGTTGCGATGGGCCATTGCCCGCACGCCCACCGCCAGGGTGATGGTGAGTACGGCGGGCAACCCCTCGGGTATGGCCGCGACCGACATGCCCACCACGACCATGAATATCTCGGTGAAGACGTAATGCCCGACAAAGTGGCCATAAGCGAGTAGCAGACCGGCGATCAGCAAAATCAATAGCGTCAGCCAGCGGGCGAAGACGTCCATTTGCTGTATCAGGGGCGTCGTCAGCGGCTCCACTGCCGACAGCAGGTTGCTGATGCGCCCGATTTCAGTCGAGGTTGCGGTGGCGACGACGACCCCTGTTGCTTGGCCACAGGTCACCAGGGTGCCACTGAAGGCCATGCAGGCACGATCAGCCAGGGCTGCTTCGATGCGCACCGGTTCGGTATTTTTTTCAGTCGGTGCGGATTCTCCGGTCAGGATGGCTTCCTGGACCTGGAGCCGATTGGCATGCAGCAGGCGCAGATCCGCCGGGACCTTGTCGCCGGCCTCCAGCAAGACGATATCGCCGGGCACCAGTTCCTCGCCTGCGATGCCCAGGCGTTCGCCGGCACGTATCACCGTTGCCCGGGGCGCCAGCATGTTGCGGATGGCGTCCATGGCCTGTTCGGCCTTGCCTTCCTGGACATAGCCGATGATCGCATTGACCACCACGACGGCAAGAATGACCACCGTGTCCCACAGGTGTTGCAGCGTTGCGGTGATTGCAGCGCAACCGAGCAGTACATAAATCAGGATGTTATGAAATTGCAGCAGAAATCGCTGCCACGCCGGCCGCCGGGCTGACGCTGGCAACCGGTTGAAACCCGTACGCTCAAGCCGGGCCTGGACGTCGGCGATGTCCAGCCCGGCTTGCTCATCGACACCCAGGTGTTTGAGTGCCTGTCCGGCGGGCAACGTGTACCAGGCCAGGCCCTGCGAGGGCGTTGTCGGGTGCGCCGCTGGTATGTTGCTCGGTCGGTTCATCAGCCGCACTCCTGTGGGTACGGTGCGGTTGTTCTACAGGCCATCGGCACAGGACTGCCTTCAGCCTATCTGCTGCGGCGCAATCACCCACAGGCTGCAGGGCATTTTGTACAGCAGGCTTTCCACGGTGCTGCCGATGAGCTTGTCCAGGCTGCCGTAGCGCACGCGCCCCATGACGATGACATCAATGTCATGGGATGCGGCGTAGCTCGCCAACACCTTGGCCGGGTCACCCATGATCATGCGTCGCTGGTCCGGAGCGATGCCGTTGCGTTCGGCCAGTGCATCGAAGGCGGCGCCCTGGGATTCGTAGAGCTGGCGGGCCAGGGTCGAGGAGAAGAACATCGAACCGTTGCCGAAACCGTATTCGGCGGCGGTAATGGACGAAAGGTCATAGGCGTAGACGACTTCCAGCGTCGCGTCGCAGCGGGTGGCCAGCTTGTTGGCTTCGCTCAGGATACGGTCATTGAGGCCTTCGTAGTGTCCGTCCTGATGGAACGGGTCGATGGCGGCCAGGATCTTGCGCGGACGAGCGTGGGCGACCTTGTTGACGAAGTGCAGTGGAACTGCGCATTCGCGCAGCAGGTGCACGTCCAGCGGTGTGAACATCAGTCGGGAAAACCATGACTCAGGGTCCACCGACTTGATCAGCGCATCCATCGGCGCTTCCTTGAGGTGGACCAGGATTTCCTGCAAGGGGCGCTCGACCCACGTCACTTCTGTCGTGACCTCGATACCGAGGTTGCGCAGTGGCCTGGCCTGTTCTTCCAGCCACTGCCGATGGCGCTCGATGTAGCCCAGGCGCATCTGCTCCAGTGCTTGTTCGTTTACCAGGCCCGCCGTGGCCAGGCCTTCGAGGTAGTCAAAAGCGACAATATGCAGTGCCGCGCCTTCGGCCTTGGCCAGCGCGGCCGCCCGGTCGAACGCCGGGCTGTGCTCCATCAGTGGCGAGACGACCAGCATCAAGCGTGATTGCGTAGACATGACAAACCTCCCGGGCAAGGACCTGTTGGCGCCGGGCGACGGTTCGCGCGGCGTGGTGTCTGTCATTGATCATGGGCGTCATGGCGCCCGGTAACTTGATTTGCATCAAACACGCTTCAAAGCGTTGCATTGAAGGCGGCAGCGGCGCGGCAATCGCGCTATGTTTGAGCATGATCAGTTGCCCCAGGGCACGAGCGCAGCCGGCTCGGGCCTTTGGATTGAGTGACAACCGCAGGCAGCGCCAGAGAGCCGTGACCATGACTGAAACCCTGGCTTTCGCCAATGCCGCCGCCGCGCTGGGAATCGGCCTGCTGGTGGGGCTCGAGCGCGAACGGCGCAAAGGCGAGGGCGACCGTCGCGACTTCGCCGGCCTGCGCACCTTCGCCATCACGTCCGTGCTCGGCTACCTGGCGGTCCAGGCGGGCGGTCCCTTGTTGCTGGGGGGCATGACGCTCGCCCTGGGCGCATTGGTGACCGTGGCCTATTGGCGAAATCTCGACAAGGACCCGGGGATTACCAGCGAGGTGGCGTTGTTCGCGGTACTGGCACTGGGTGCGCTCTGTGCGAGCGCCCCGGGCCTGGCGACGGCGATTGGCGTAGTGATTGCCGGGCTGCTCGCCAGCCGCCAGGCGTTGCACCACTTTGCCCGCAACCAATTGACTGCCACCGAGCTGCGCGATGGCCTGGTGCTGTTGATCGCCGCGCTGGTCGTGCTTCCGCTGGCGCCGGATCGATTCCTCGGGCCTTATGACGCAATCAATCTGCGCAACCTGTGCACCCTCACCGTCATGCTGATGGCGGTGGGTGCGCTGGGGCATGTCGCGGTTCGAACCCTGGGGACCCGCTATGGCTACGCCCTCAGTGCGATTGCCTCGGGGTTTGCTTCTGCCACGGCGACTGTCGCGACCATGGGCGGTATCGCGGCCAAAGAGCCGATCAATCTCAAGGTGGTGAGCGCTGCGGCGATGTTATCCAATCTGGCGACGGTGACTCAAATGGGCCTGATCCTCGCGGCGGTGGACCCCGCGCTGTTGGGATGGATGTGGGGGCCGTTGGTGTGCGGGATGCTGATGGTATTGCTCTATGCCGGCCTGCTGATGTTTCCCCGTCCAAGGGCGCGGGCCGATGAGCCCATCAAACACGGCGGTGCCTTCAGCCTCAAGCTGGCGTTGACCATGGTTCTGGCAATGACCGGTATCACCGTCCTCTCGTCGGCGATGCTCGATGCGTTTGGCCAGGCCGGGGTGACCGTCACCGCGATTTTCAGCGGGTTGCTCGACGCCCATGCTTCGACAGCCTCCATCGCGTCCCTGGCCAAGGGCGGGTTGTTGCCCTTCGACGGCGTCGCCGTCCCGGTGCTGATGGCGCTGAGCAGCAACTCCCTGAGCAAATGCGTCGTCGCCTGGCTCAGTGGCGGGCGAAGGTTCGCCGGGTATGTGATTCCCGGCCAGGTGTTGGTCACGCTGGCGATGTGGGCGGGGCTGCTGCTCCCGAGTTTGTCAGCCTGAATGATGGCTGTTTGATGAAGATCAAGTCCTGTCTCGGGCAGGCGTCCATTCTGGAACCTTCAATCCTTTAAGTGGCTGTCGCCACGTGCCGAGGTGTTCCATGTCCCAGACTCAACGTTTGTTGTTATTGGCGCCTGACGCCATGATCCGTACGCCGGCGTTCGACCGCGCCACCGAGTTGGCCCTGGCGCTAGACCTGCCCCTGCATATTGTGGCGTTCGACTACCTGGAGTTGCTCTCGGTGGCCGGTCTGTTCGCCCCGGAACAGGTCAAGCAAGCGCGTGAGGGTTATCTGGAAACCCATCGGCATTGGCTGTGGCAACAGGCCGAACTGGCGCGCCGGCACGGCGTCGAGGTGACCTGCGAGGTGGTGTGGAGCAAGGATGCCTTCCAAGCCTTGCAGCAATACGTCAAGGAGATGCCGATGGCGTTGATCATCAAGGACGCGCAGCCGGAACCGGCGATGAAACGGGTGTTTTTCACACCCCTGGACTGGCGCTTGCTGCGTGACTGCCCGGTGCCGGTGCATCTGGTCACGGATTCGCGTCACCCGCGGCCTCGGCGGGTCCTGGCGATTGTCGATGTGCTGCGCAGCGAGGAGCAGGATCTGGTGTTCAACGACCAGATCGTCGACGCCGCGGTCAAACTGGCGGAACAATGTAATGCCCAGGTCGAGTTGCTGCACGCCTTCGATTGGACGGCTGTCTACGCCTCGGACATGGGCATTGGCGCGCTGCCCCTGGCCACCGGGCTCTATGAAGTGTTGGGCCAGGCCCAGCATGAGGTGTTCGAGTCCCTGGCCGAGCGGCATGGGGTCGCACCGCAGCAGCGCCACTTCATCGAAGGAGCGCCGCTGAACAGCATTTGCACGTTCGCCGCCGATCACCAGGTCGATGTCATCGTCATGGGCACCACGGCGCATCGTGGCCTGGACAAGCGCCTGGGTACCACCGCCGAGTTACTGCTGCAACGGGCGCCCTGCAGCGTGTTGGCGATCAAGCCGCAAGCGTGACGGGATCAACGCTGTGCGAGGCCATACCAAGGCCTCGCGCAGCGTCCGGAACTAAAGGTAGAGCCGGTGGATGACCTGCCGGGTGTCGTCGGGATCGCTGTGGGTTTCAAAACCCAGGCTATGGGCCAAATCCCGCATCGGGGCATTGCTGGCCGCATCGACGGAGTACATCTGGCGGTAGCCATTTTTACGCGCGGTGTCGATCAGGTGCTCCATCAGCAACGTCCCCAGCCCCAGGTGTTGCCAAGGGTCGGCGACCGTCACCGCGCACTCGCATTCGTGTTCCTGGGTCGCGCAATAGCGACTGACCCCGATCTCGATCAACTCGCCGTTGTCATGGACCAGGGCGATGTAGGCCATGCGCGTCTTGCAGTCGACGTCCATCAAATTATCGAGCAACGCCGCGCCTGGCTCATTGATCTGCGCCAGAAAGCGCATGTGTCGGGACTCCGGTGACAGGCGCATGATGAAGTCGTATTCGCGCTGGCGATCCTGCTCCCTGAGTGGCCGGATCAAGACATGCCGGCCGTCCTTGAGTGCCTGGATCCAGTGTTTGCCACTGATGCTGGCATACAGGGCAGCGGCGCGTTCGTTGTGGTCTTTGACAGTGAGCATGGTGCGATCCTCCCTCGGATGTACACGTGCGGTGCGATAAAAAGCTACGCATTCGATAGTGTTCTACGCCCGCCACGGCGATCGATTCTGATCTGGATCAGTGCCCGCGTATCCGTCCGTCGATTGCCCTGCCTTTGATTCAGATCAAACCGTCCGGGGCCTTGATGGGCGCACGCTGAAGATCGTGCCGGAAAAGGCCGCTGCAAGGTTTTGGATTTCGTATGGGCAATCCGATGGAGGTGTGCGATGGGGCAATACCAGCGTCTGCTATTGATCGTCGAACCCGACCTGCATCCTTCTGCGGCGATGCGCAGGGCCTGTGCCCTGGCCCGGGCCAGCGGGGCTGCGCTGCACTTGTGCGCGTTCGTCCAGCCACCGGCCCGCACCCACTTATGGGGTGAAAAAATCGATGAAGCGAGCGTGCAGCGCTATTTGCACCGCTATCGTCGCTGGATGGTAGAAGAGGCGGCGCTGCTCAAGGAGGAAGGCCTGGATGTGACGACTCACGTGGTGTGGACGCTCCATCCGTTGCTGGAAATCCTGCGCTACGTCGAGCAGTTCAAGCCTGACCTGCTGATCAAGGACGTTACCCTTGAACCCTTGCTCAAGCGCGTGTTCGCCACGCCCCTTGACTGTCATTTGTTGCGTGACTGTCCGGTGCCGGTGCACCTGGTCAACCAGGCGGTGCACAGCTTGCCGCGGCGGGTCGTGGCTGCGGTGGACCCCTCGGATCCCGAGGCCAATGCCTTGAATGAGCGAATCGTCCAGACGGCCACCTCGCTGGCCCGGCAGTGCGACGCTTCGTTGCATCTGTTGTACGCCTGCGACCTGTCGCCGGCCTTCAATGGCGAAGCCTCGTTGCTGGCCGGTGCCTGGGATGACGACTTTGCCGACGCCCTGCGCGAATCGCTGCATGCGGCGCTTATCAGCCTGGCCGAGCGCTGTGGCGTACCGGCGGAGCGCCGGCACTTCGTCGTTGGCCTGCCGGTGCCGGTCATCCAGGAATTCATCGACGAATTCGAGGCCGATGTGGTGGTGATGGGCACTGTGCACCGCGCCGGTCTTGAGCGCTTGATTGGCAGCACGACGGAGCGTGCCTTGTATTCGGTGCCGGGCAGTGTGCTGGCGGTCAAGGAGTGACTACGACGACCCCGTTGACCTGTCCGCTCATCAGGCGCTCCAGCGTTTGATTTGACTTGGACCAATGGGCAGCAGGCAAGGCCAGCGCCACCAGGCATCGAGCAAGCACCTGGTATGACCTTAGCGTCCCTGGTTCTGATGTAAATCAAGTCACATGCCTTCCTGCGTTCCAGAATCAAGCATGGCAACCCTGTGTTTTTGTGGAGGACGTGATGAGTGATTTTCTCAGCCCCGACCAACTGGAAGGCATTGACGCCTACTGGCGTGCGTCCAATTACCTCGCCGTGGGGCAGATCTACCTCAAGGACAACCCGTTGCTGCGCAAACCGCTGCAACGCGATCATGTCAAACCGCGCCTGCTGGGCCATTGGGGCACGACGCCGGGGCTGAACCTGATTTACGTGCACCTCAATCACCTGATCAAGACCCGTGACTTGAACATGATCCTGATCACCGGCCCCGGTCATGGCGGCCCCGCCATCGTCGCCCAGAGTTACCTGGAGGGCAGCTTCACCCAGTGTTACCCCTCGGTGGAGCAGAATGAAAACGGAATGCTGCGCCTGTTCCGGCAATTTTCCTGGCCTTATGGCTTATCCAGCCATGTCTCTGCGCAGATTCCCGGCTCCATCCATGAAGGTGGGGAGTTGGGTTATTCCCTGGCCCATGCCTATGGCGCGGCGTTCGACAACCCTGACCTGATCGTGGCCTGCGTCATCGGCGACGGTGAGGCGGAAACCGGGACGTTGGCGGCGAGCTGGCATTCCAATAAATTCCTCAACCCCAGGCGTGACGGCGCCGTACTGCCCATTCTTCATCTCAACGGTTTCAAGATCGCCAACCCCACGCTGCTTTCGCGCATCAGTGAAGACGAGCTGTCGGCCCTGATGTATGGCTACGGCTACGATCCTTATTTTGTCGAAGGCGACGATCCGCAAGCGGTGCACCAACAGCTGGCCAGGACCCTGGACGGCATGTTGCTCAAGATTCGCGAAATCCAGCGCATGGCCCGCGCGGATTCGTCGGGACGTACCTTGGAGCGCCAGCTTTGGCCAATGCTGGTGCTGCGCACCCCCAAGGGCTGGACCGGTCCGAAATTCGTCGATGGCCAGCAGGTCGAAGGCACCTGGCGCGCCCACCAGGTGCCGCTGAGCCACTTCGAGTTGCCCCAGCATTTGATGCAACTGGAACAATGGCTCCAGAGCTACCGTCCGCAGGAGTTGTTCGACGACAACGGTGCGTTGCTGCCGGACATTGCCGCCTTGGCGCCGACGGGACATCGGCGCCTGGGCGCCAATCCCCATGCCAATGGTGGCGTGCTCCTCAAACCCCTGGAACTGCCGCGGTTCACCGATTACGCCGTGCAATTCTGCGCCCCCGGCAGCGTGCAGGCAGAGGCCACCCGGGTGTTGGGCGGTTTTGTGCGTGATGTGATGAAGCACAACCTGCGGGCAGGCAATTTCCGTCTGTTCGGCCCCGACGAAACCGCCTCCAATCGTCTTGATGCGGTGTACGAGGTCAGTGGCAAAACCTGGATGGCGGCCCTGGAGGCAAACGATACGAACTTGGCATGCGATGGCCGGGTGATGGAAATCCTCAGCGAACAAGTGTGTGAAGGCTGGCTGGAGGGGTATTTGCTGACTGGCCGGCATGGGCTGTTTTCCTGCTATGAGGCGTTCATCCATATCGTCGATTCGATGTTCAATCAGCACGCCAAATGGCTCAAGACCGCCGCCCAGATCCCGTGGCGCGCGTCGATTGCTTCGCTCAATTATCTGCTCACGTCTCATGTCTGGCGACAGGACCACAATGGCTTTTCCCACCAGGACCCGGGGTTCATCGATCTGGTGGCGAACAAGAGCGCCGACGTGGTGCGCATCTACCTGCCGGCGGACGCCAATTGCCTGCTGTCCGTTGCCGATCACTGCCTCAAGAGTCGCGATTACATCAATGTGATCGTGGCCGGCAAGCAGCCGGAATGGCAGTGGCTGGACATCGATTCGGCCGTTCGGCACTGCTCGATCGGGATCGGTCGCTGGGCCTTTGCCTGCAACAACGACGAAGACCCGGACGTGGTGATGGCCTGTGCCGGTGACGTGCCGACGTTGGAAACCCTGGCCGCTGTCACGTTGCTGCGCGAATACGTACCCGATCTGCGCGTGCGGGTAGTGAATGTCGTGGACCTGATGGCCCTGCAACCGCCGCAACAGCATGCCCACGGGTTGCCGGACGCCGAGTTCGATGGGTTGTTTACCGTGGACAAGCCAGTGATTTTCGCCTTCCACGGCTATCCGTCGCTGATCCATCGGCTGGTCTACAAGCGTCACGGCCACGATAACTTCCATGTCCGCGGATTCATGGAGGAGGGCGCCACCACGACGCCGTTCGACATGGCGGTCATCAACCACCTGGACCGCTACCAACTGGCGCTCGATGTCATCCAGCGCGTGCCACGCTTGCAGCCGCTGGTGGACAGTGCTCGGGATCGCTATTGGGCAACCATGGAAAAGCACCAGTTGTACCTCATCGAGCATGGGCAGGACATGCCCGAGGTCTTGAATTGGCGCTGGACGCCGACGCCGCAGTGACGGCCAACATGCCTCATGGCATCGACGCTGCGCCGTGGCGTTCGAGCCCGATTTTGGAGACCTATCATGAGCCAGTACCAACGCCTGTTGCTGATCCTCAACCCGGCACAACGTCATTCGCCTGCCCTGCATCACGCCGCGGCCCTGGCGACGGCCAGTGGGGCGCATTTGCATGTCACCGCCTTGATTCCCTCGCTGGACATTCTTTCGCTGCTTGAAGAGGGGCCTCGTGAGGAGGCGCGGCAGAACTATCTCCAGGACCATCGTCATTGGTTGGAGGATGAGGCGGACAAGATGCGTCGCCGCGGCCTGCGGGTCACCACTGAGGTGGAATGGGCCCAGAAGATGGGCAAGCAGATCCTGAAACACGTTACACAGATCCAGCCGGATATGCTGATCAAGCAGGTACAACACGAGCCCATGCTCAAGCGGGCTTTTTTCACCCCGCTGGACTGGCAACTGCTGCGCAACTGTCCTGTTCCGATGTATCTGGTTGGGGCTACCGGTCATGCGCTGCCGCGTACAGTGGTCGCGGCGGTGGACCCTTCCAGTGCGTTTGCCCAGAACAGTGGGCTGAACGACCGGATCATCCGCCAGGCAATGGGGCTGGCCTTGCAGTGCGACGCCGAGCTGCACCTGGTTCACGCCTATGAAGTGTCGTCAGTCTATCTGGGGGATGTGGGCGGTGGCGGCCTGTCGCTGTCGCAGCTCAGCAAGGAACTGCGCAGGAGCCTGGAAAAAACCTTTCTGGAACTGGCGAATCTGTTTGGTGTGCCGGCCGAGCGCAGGCATTTTCTACTGGGACATCCGGTCTCGACCCTGAGTGAGTTTGCCCTGGAGCATGAAGTAGACGTGATCGTCATGGGGCGATTCCAGCACGACGATCTGCATGGGCTACTGGGCAGCACGACCGAGCACATCCTGTACCAGGTGTCTTGCAGTGTCCTGGCGGTGTGATGGATCGGACTCGACCGCTTAGCTGTTGACAAAGATCAACGGCAACGAGGTCCAGCAATGTGATTAGTAGACTGACGATCGATTGCCCAGGAGCACCGCCATGCGCATGACATTTCTCGGGGCCGCCGGTACGGTCACCGGCAGCAAGTACCTGCTGGAACACGACGATCAGCGCATCCTGATCGATTGCGGCCTGTTCCAGGGCTACAAGCAATTGCGCCTGCATAACTGGGATCCCTTCGAGCTGCCGATACGTGACCTGGATGCGATCGTACTGACCCACGCCCACCTGGACCACAGCGGCTACCTGCCGGTGCTGGTGCGTAATGGCTATCGCGGCCCCATCTATGCTTCGCCAGTGACCTGTGAGTTGGTGAAGATCCTGCTGCGTGACAGCGCCCGCTTGCAGGAAGAAGAAGCCGAATACGCCAACCGCAAGGGGTTTTCCAAACACGCACCGGCCTTCCCGCTGTACACCCGTGAACACGCTGAACGAGCGCTGAAACTGCTGCGCCCGATTGCATTCGAACACCCGGTGGAGATCGCCCGGGGGATAACCATCTTGCTGCGTCGCGCCGGACACATCCTCGGTGCCGCGACGGTACAGGTCCAGGCCGCAGGGGTGACGCTGGTGTGTTCCGGGGACTTGGGGCGACCCGAGGATCCGGTGATGTTCGCGCCGAAGGTCATCGAGCAGGCGGATGTCCTGTTGGTGGAGTCCACTTACGGCGACCGTCGGCACCCACACGAGTCGCCGGAAGATCAATTGGCTGAGGTGATCACTCGCACCGCGTTGCGCCGTGGCATCACGTTGGTGCCCTCGTTCACGGTTGGCCGTGCCCAGTTGCTGATGTACCACTTGTATCGCCTGAAACAGCGCCGGGCGATCCCCGATATCCCGATCTACCTCAACAGCCCCATGGCCATCGACGTCACCCGGTTGTACCAGCGCTTTGGTGACGAGCACCGTCTCTCCAGGGAAGAGTGCGAAGGCATGTGCCACATCGCCCATCCGGTGCGCTCGGTCAAGGATTCCATGGCCCTGGACCTGCAACGCACCCCGGCGGTGATCATCGCCGCCAGTGGCATGGCCACCGGCGGGCGAGTGCTGCACCACCTCAAGAGCCTGGCGCCCAACCCCATCAACACCTTGCTGATGCCCGGTTTCCAGGCTGGCGGTACACGCGGTGCGAGGATTGTGGCCGGCGAGCCGGCGGTGCGCATTCATGGCAAGGATGTGCCGATCAATGCCGAAGTGGTGCCCATGCAAACGCTGTCGGCCCATGCCGATGCGGACGAAATCATGCAATGGCTGCGCGGCTTCAAGACACCACCCCGGCACACCTATGTCGTGCATGGCGAGCCCAATGCGTCCGATGTCTTGCGCCACCGCATTCACGACGAATTGGGTTGGTCGGTGTCGGTGCCGGAGTACCGCGATAGCGTCGAACTCTGAGCCACCGCCTTCGCGAGCAAGCCCGCTCCCACAGGGAATTTTCTGTGCCCATGGGATTTGTACCCGCCACGGTTCAGTGTGGGAGCGGGCTTGCTCGCGATAGCGGTGGCCGTTTCAACGACGCATTCGGCCTGAAATAGGCACAGGCAAGAAAAAGCCCCTCGTCGTTGGCCGGCGAGGGGCAGGGTTCAAAGCGATCAATCGGCCTTGATGGGCACGACCTTATCCGCTTTCAGTGCTTCCGGTTTTTTTGGCAGTGTCAGCGTCAGCACGCCTTTGCTGAACTGGGCTTCGATCTTGTCGCTGTCGACGCCTTTTGGCAGGTTGAACACGCGTTCGAAGGAGCCGTAATGGCGCTCGGACAGGTGATACCCCTTTCTTTTTTCTTCCTTGGTGTCTTTTTTCTCCCCCTTGATGATCAGGTTGCCGTTGGCCAGACGGATTTCGATGTCTTTCTGATCCATGCCGGGCAACTCGGCGGTGATTTCAAAGCTCTTTTCCTTCTCGCTGATGTCAACGGCCGGCAGGCTGCTCATGGAGAACTCGCGACGCCAGAAAGGCTCGACATCGAACAAGCCGCGACTGAAAGGCGAAAGCCCCGTGCCCCGGTTGAAATCATCGAACAGGCGATCCACCTGCTGGCGGAGCTTTTCAAACGGATGCCTGAGCTCAGTCTTGGCGAGAGGTGGAGCGTTTTCTTCGGTTTTGACCGGCATTTTCTTCACTGAATTGGACATTTGATTTCCTCTTTGGTGATGTCCGGGCGGGTACCTGGCCAGATGAGCAGATACCGTTGCCGAACGGGTCAATGCACGCTTGCGAACTTACAAAGACAGTTGGCCGGCCCAGAGCATCCAGCCGGCGAAGATCGCCGCCACCCAGATCACTATCAGCAGGCCCCAGCCAAAACCATTGAGGGCCCGGCCTGTCCTGGCCCGTTGGGCGCTCAGGTAGATCAGCGAGCCGGGTGCATAGAGCAGGGCACTGAGCAGCATGTACCGGGGGCCGGCGGCGTAGAGCAGCCAGACGCAATAGCCCGTCGCGACCACAGCGATGGCCATGTCGCGCAGTTGCAGGGCGCGATGGCCGGCGTAGGTCTGGCCTTGCCAGGTCATTTTCAGTGCATACAGGCCACTGAACAGGTACGGCAGCAGGATCATCGAGGTGGCAAGAGAAATCAGCGCCAGGTAGCTGGCACTCGAATACAGGGTCAGCAACAGGAACAATTGGATGCAACCGTTGGTGATCCACAGCGCGTTGGCCGGTGCGCCATGTTGGTTTTCCGTGGCCAGCAGGCGTGGCATGACCTTTTCCTTGGCCGGGGTGAAGACCGATTCGGCTGCCAACAGCGTCCAGGCCAGCAGCGCGCCGCCCACTGACACAATCAGGCCAATACTGATCAGCACCGCGCCCCAAGGCCCGGCCACCGCTTCCAGTACACCGGCCATGGAAGGATTCTTCAGCGCGGCCAGTTCGGGCTGTCTGAGGATGCCCAAGGACAATAGGGAAACGGCGATCAGCAGCATCAATGTCAGGATGAAGCCAATCACCGTGGCGCGGCCGACGTCGGCCCGTTCGGCGGCCCGGGCGGAGAATACGTTGGCGCCTTCAATACCGATGAACACCCAGACCGTCACCAACATGGTGCTCTTGACCTGGTCCAGCGTACTGCCCAGCGCCGGCGTGCCCCAGAAATCCACCATGAAGGTGTCCTTGGAGAACGCGGCAATGACCAGCCCGATGAACAACAGCAACGGCACCACCTTGGCGATCGTCGTCAGGGCGTTGGCCTCGGCGGCGGTGCGCATCCCGCGCAGGATCATCCAATGCAGTGCCCACAGCACCACAGAAGCGCCGACGATCGCGGCCTTGTTATTGCCTTCGCCAAACAGGGGGAAAAAGTAGCTGAGTGCAGCGAACAGAATCACCAGGTAACTGACATTGCCGATCCAGGCGCTGATCCAATAGCCCCACGCCGAATTGAAACCGAGGAATTCGCCGCCCAGGGCACGGGCATAGGCAAACACGCCGTTGTCCAGTTCCGGTTGGCGGTTGGAGAGGGTCTGGTAGACCAGGGCCAGCGAGAGCATGCCCACCCCGGTGATGAGCCAGCCGATCAGGATCGCCCCGGCACCGGCGCTGGCTGCCATGTTCTGGGGCAGGCTGAAGATGCCGCTGCCGATCATCGAACCGACGACCAGGGCGATCAGCAGGCTCAGTGACAGGCGCTTGGGCTCGACCTTTCGCAAACTGCCGGCCAAAGGGTGAGGTGTGACGGTCGGGATGACCGGCTCTGTACCTTGCAGGTGCGTTGCCATGATCTAAGCCTCCATGAGACGGGAGGTTCGGTAACCTTCGTCGATGCAAAGGTTCGAACGCTGAGTCTTAATCTCGGCTTGGAGGCGTTGACGGGTATTGACGTAGATCAGATGTCATGCAGAGCAGGCATCACAGTTCCGCATGACGATGACAACCGGCGACTTTTTGCTTGAGGCCGGGCAAGTCCAGAATCGTGACATTACGCCCATGCATGTCCACCAGTTCCTCCTGGCGCAGGTGGGCGATGCCCCGGCAGATGGTTTCCAGGCGCAGGCCCAGGTAGGAGCCGATGGCTTCGCGGTTCATGCGCAGCACGAATTCCTTGGAGGAATAACCTCGCATGTTATGCCGCTGGGACAGGTTCAATAGAAACGCCGCCAGGCGTTCGTCGGCGTTCATGTTGCCGAGCATCAACAGCATGCTGTGGTCGCGCACGATTTCCTGGCTCAGGAGTTTGTTCAGGTTGTGCTGCAACGACGGTAAGTCGTGGGCCAGTTTTTCCAGGAGGTTGAAAGGCAGCGGGCAGACTTCGCTGTCTTCCAGGGCAATGGCATTACAGGCGTAGTGATCTGTGCTGATGGCGTCCAGGCCAAGCATTTCGCCTTGCATCTGGAAACCGGTGACCTGTTCGCGACCGTCTACCGAGAGGACGCTGGTCTTGAAGAAACCCAATCGCACCGCATACAACGAGCGCAGCGGGTCGCCGGTGCGATACAGCGCTGCGCCTTTCTTGACCTTCACCCGCTGGGCGATCAGCGTGTCGAGGCGCTCGACTTCACCACCCGTCAGGCCAATGGGCAGGCACAGTTCAAGCACGCTGCAGTTCGAGCAGGCGGTCTTGAGGGCATGCACCCGCAGAAGTCGCGGTTCGGACTCGGCCATGGGGTAAATTCCTGTAGTTGGAGCAAGCATAGAAGAACAACTCATCCACGCCTGTTTTTTGTCGCCTAAAGCGATACCGACTGTCGATTGGCGCAGTGGGGCGCGAACGATGGGTTGCAAACCTTCACTGTCGGTCTGCAGGACGACGCTGCTGCATCGTGGGCGGGCGTACAAAGGGGCTGTGACAGATCGATCAACGGCCTGGCGCTGTCAAACCAGTCGCAAAGCCAGCGCAGCGCGTTTGAGCGGCAGGAGCGGGGCAAACTCTTCAGGTGTCAGGGTTTCCTTTTCCACCAGCAGATGGGCCCCGGCGTCGAGGTCTTCCCGATGGCTTTCCAGCAGTGTCCTGGCGCGTTGATAGGCTTCAGCGAGCAAGG
The DNA here is from genome assembly GCF_900101575.1 of Pseudomonas sp. NFACC37-1. Taxonomy (NCBI): domain Bacteria; kingdom Pseudomonadati; phylum Pseudomonadota; class Gammaproteobacteria; order Pseudomonadales; family Pseudomonadaceae; genus Pseudomonas; species Pseudomonas sp. NFACC37-1. The sequence continues at coordinate 125,282 of NZ_FMUZ01000002.1, forward strand.
CGCGGATACCCAGGTCGACTTCCCTGGCGGTTTGTTCCGAGTAGTCCTTGTCACCCATTTCCGTGCGCTCGCCCAGGTAACTGGCACTTTTGCGTTCCAGCACCGCCAGGCCAAGCTCTGTGCTCATGCCAAAGCGGGTGATCAACTGTCGGGCGATATCCGTGGCGTGGGCCAGGTCATCGGCGGCCCCGGTCGAGACCTGACCATAGGCCAGGAATTCGGCGGCACGTCCCGCCATCAGGACCACCATGCGGTCCTTGAGCATCTGGCAACTGACGAGAAAATGATCTTCCGTCGGTCGCTGCAGGGTGTAGCCCAGCGAGCCAATGGCGCGCGGCACGATCGACACCTTATGGACCGGGTCCATGTCCGGCAGGTTGCTGGCCGCCAACGCATGCCCCATTTCGTGGTAGGCCACCACTTGGCGTTCATCGGGATGTAACAGGCTGCTCTTGCGTTCGATCCCGGCAACGATGCGCTCCACGGCTGCGGTGAAATCGTCGAGGCTGACCGTTTCGGCACCGCGTCGAGTGGCGATGATGGCGGCCTCGTTGACCAGGTTGGCCAGGTCTGCGCCAGTAAAACCCGTGGTGATGTCGGCGATACGCTCGCTATCGAGGTCCTGGTCAGTGACGATCTTCTGCAGGTGAACCTTGAGGATCGCCTGCCGGCCTTTACGGTCGGGGCGATCGATCAGGATCTGTCGATCGATCCGGCCGGCTCGCAACAGCGCCGGGTCCAATACCTCGGGGCGGTTGGTCGCTGCCAGCAGCACGACCCCTTCACGCGGGTCGAACCCATCCAGTTCTGCCAACAGCTGGTTGAGGGTCTGCTCTTTTTCGTCATTGCCGCCCAGGACGCCGACGCCGCGCATTATGCCCAGCGCATCGAGCTCATCGATAAAAATGATGCAGGGCGCGGCCTGTCGGGCCTGTTCGAACAAGTCATGCACGCGAGCGGCGCCGACACCGACGAACATCTCGACGAATTCCGACCCTGATATCGAGAAGAAGGGCACGCCGGCCTCTCCAGCGATGGCTTTGGCAACCAGGGTCTTGCCGGTGCCTGGCGGACCGACCAGCAATGTACCTTTGGGAATGTGGGCCCCCAAGCGTGCGTATTTCGCCTTGTCCTTGAGGAAAGAAACAATCTCCACCAGCTCGACCTTGGCTTCGTCGATGCCGGCAACGTCGGCAAAGGTCACGCCGGTATCGCGTTCGACGAACACCTTGGCGCGGGACTTGCCGATGTTCATCAAACCACCCATGCCCTGTTTTTCCGCCAGCCCACGAAACAGGAAATGCCAGATCACCATGATCAGCACGAAGGGCAGCAACCAGCCCAGCAGGCCACTCAGGAAGGTGTTTTCGTTGATGCCGGTGAACCCGACCCCCGAGTGGGCGAGATCCGCCGCCAGTGCCGGTTCCACCCTCACGGTTGCGAACTGGGTGTGGCCGTCGATGGGTTCCTGCAACTGGCCGCGGATCTGGTCCTTCTCTACCCGTAGATCGCTGACCTGCCGATTGTTCAGCAATTGCAAAAACTGGCTATAGGGGATGACCTGCACCGCGGGGCGTTCGAAAAACAGGAACTGCACCAGGCTGAACACGGCCAGTGCAATGAAGAAGTAGGACAGGTTCCATTGGTGGTTTTTTTTCATGGCCTCGACTCAATAAAAGGCCTCGGACGAACAGGCCGCGCATAAATGGTCGGGGAGATCGCCGGCTCCCTGGTTTGCTTTTTCTACGCCTGAGGGCTGCAAAGACATTGAGCTAAATCAACTCGGTTCAAGTGAGCCACGGTGTGGGCGTCGGACGAGCCATGCAGTTGACAAAGATCAGAGTGGGCAGAGGGTGTTGCCAGATACTCGAGCCAGTTGCTAGCCGTTTTTCCTGCTGCGTTTAACCGAGGAAATAACCATGGCTTTGAATAGATACTTACCTGTCGTATTAATGAGCATTTTTCTAGCAACCGCTGCCGGGTGCTGTAATAAGCTCGCCCAAGAAGTGGATGCCCGACTGGAGTCGGCGGAGAATAACGCTGCAACGGCAAGGCTCAGGGCGGATGAGGCCTACAGGAAGGCTGAGCAGGCCGAGACAATGTCCGAGCAGGCCCAACGTACCGCTGAAGAGGCGAGCATCCGTGCCACTCGGATGACCGATAAGGCCTCGCGCAAGTAATCAGCGGATACATGGGGCATGGGCAACAGGCGGGCGCTGCGCGTGTTCGTCCACCTTCGGTTTCCTGACGCGCGAGGATCAGAACGGCCCCAGCTTGAGTGGGTACTGGATGACGATATACAGCCGATCGATGTCATCGCCGCCCTGGCTGCTGTTGGCGCGATGGATGACGTGGGACAGTTGCAACGACAGGTCCTTGGCCGGGCCTGACTGCACGATGTAGTGCAGGTCCAGGTCGCGCTCCCAATGGCGTCCGCCAGCGCCTTGTTGCGGACTGTAAGTGCCGGTGTCGCTATCGAACGGGTTGTAGGCGCCGCCTTGGGGGGCATGGCTGCCGTCGATCCCGCGTCCAGTCACATAGCGGGCCATGAAGCTCAGGCCGGGGATGCCCAAGGTGCCCAGGTCGAGGTCGTAGCGCGCTTGCCACGAGCGCTCGCCGGGGCCGTTGAAGTCGGCATATTTGATCGAGTTGGCCAGGTAGATGGAGTCGCCGCCGACGAAATCGAAGGGCGTGTCGCCGTTGATTTTCTGATAGGCCAGGGTGAACGCCTGGGCATTGAACCGGTACTTGCCGCTCAGGCTATAGGCTGTGGTGTCGATGGCCCCGGCAATGGCCTTGCCATCGTCGCGGGTGTGATACAGGTTGCCGTCAAGGAACAGTTCGCCAACGGTGGCATGCAGGTTGGCATAGTACTGGCGCCAGGTATCGCTCAGTTCGGAGGCGTAGAGCGCACCGCCCAGGGCTTGGCCGGTGAACAGGTCGGCGCCGATGAAGTCGATGACGCCGTGGCGCGTCGTCGCCCCATACCCGGAAAAATCACCCTTGCTGGTCGAGGCGTCCTGATTCTTGAACGCACTGAAGTGACCCGCCTGCAGGTCGACCCCTTCGAACTCGCGGCTGGAGAGCAGCAGGCCGCTGGCGTATTCGGGTTGCAGGCGCTTGTCTGCGGTATCGAATACCGGGCTCTGCACAGTCATTTCGCCGACCGCCAGGGTGGTGCGTGAGGCGTTGAATTTCAGCGCGCCACCCGCACTGGAGTAATGCTCCTCGCTTCGCCCGTTCTCATCCAGCGGCAATAATCCCGTTCCGGAATGCCCCTTGCCGCCGTCCAGTTTCAACCCCAGGAACCCGTGGGCATCGATGCCTACGCCGATCGTGCCGGGGGTGAAACCGGACTCGAACGAGGCGATGAAGCCCTGGGCCCACTCCTGTTTGTAGCTTTTGCCTGCCGGGGTCGGGGCGCGATAGTCATTGTTGAGGTAGAAGTTACGGCTGAGGACTTGCAGCGTCGCCCCGTCGAGAAAGCCAGGCGTGCTGTGCGCGAGTTCCGCTGCCATCGCCGGTGCGGTGCCGCTTGTGAGCAGGGCAAGCAGCCAGAGTGGCTTCAGGGCGGCGGTTGAGTGGTGGGGTGCAGGCAACATGCTTCATTCCATGTGAGATTGGGCGAGCGAAGGGGCGGTACTACGCGCAGCCAGTGGGAAATGTCCGGCGCACCGCAGGGTGGGCGGACAACTTTGCGCTTGAGAAACCAGGTCTGGGCAGAGGGCTTCATTCTTGGACGTGGGCCGCGAGCGTGCGAGTTAAACGTTGTTAATTGCGGGCGGCTGCGTCATTGGATTCACCATTCGTCAACGAGACACCCAGGCACTTCTTGACAGCCATCGAGCCTGGGTAAATACTCGCCGCTCATATTCATATATATGACTAGATAACAAGGTGAATAAGGTCAATGAGCTCTCTCTCCAGCGATGTCCGTCTGCCGCTTTACCAACGTCTGCGTGACCAATTGGCTGAGCAGATCGCCAATAACCGCTGGCGCCCGGGGGAGGCGATTCCGACCGAGGCCGCCCTTTCAGCGGAGTACCAGTTGTCGACCGGAACAGTGCGTAAGGCTATCGATGCACTGGTCAGCGAGGGCATCCTGGAGCGTCAGCAAGGCCGAGGCACCTTCATTCGCCGGCCGCAGTTTCAATCGTCGTTGTTCCGTTTCTTCCGTTTTCAAAGCGCTTCTGGTGAACGCCGGGTCCCCGAGAGTCGGATCTTGTCCGTGGAACCGGTGGCCGCGCCGTCGGCGGTGGCCCAGGCGCTGGGGTTGCCGGTGGATGCGCCGGTGATTCGCCTGGTGCGGGTGCGTCTGCTGGAAGTGGAGCCGGTGCTCGCCGAAGAAATCTGGTTGCCCCGTAGCCGCTTCCAAGCCTTGCTCGACATCGACCTGAGGCAAAAGGGCCCGTTGCTTTACCCCATTTATGAAGAGGTTTGCGGCCAGGTTGTCGCCTATGCCGAAGAAACCCTCACCGCCGAATCGGTGAATGAGGTGCACGCAAGATTGCTGCAGGTGCCGGTCAACAGCCCGGTGGTGGTGATCGAGCGCCTGGCACGGGACTACGCCGGCAATCCCCTGGAGTGGCGACGCTCTCGCGGGCATGCCGAGCACTTCCGCTACCGCGTGGAAATTCGCTGACCCGACCCGGCTGGCGGCGAGTCGATCGCCGCTGTCCTTACCGTTTTGTTTGTCATGACTGGCCCTGTAGCGGCGCGGTTCGCTCTCGGCTGCCTTTCGTTCCACTTACAAGGATAAGAATCATGTTCAGTTGGTATCGCCAAGTCACTGCGCGGGAGCGCAAAACGTTTTGGGCCTGTTTCGGCGGATGGTCGCTCGACGCCTTGGAAGTACAGATGTTCGGCCTGGCGATACCGGCATTGATCGCCGCGTTCGCCCTGACCAAGGGCGATGCCGGGTTGGTCAGCGGCGTGACCCTGGTCACTTCGGCCATTGGCGGCTGGGTCGGCGGGACGCTGTCGGATCGCTACGGTCGGGTGCGCACGCTGCAATGGATGATCTTGTGGTTTTCGTTCTTCACCTTCCTGTCGGCGTTCGTCACTGGCTTCCACCAGCTGTTGATCGTCAAGGCGCTGCAAGGCTTCGGAATTGGCGGGGAATGGGCCGCCGGCGCGGTATTGATGGCCGAGACCATCAATCCAAAGTACCGCGGCAAGGTCATGGGCACGGTGCAAAGCGCCTGGGCGGTGGGTTGGGGGCTGGCGGTCGGCGTCTTTACCTTGATCTATTCCCTCGTGCCGCAGGACATGGCCTGGCGGGTGATGTTCGTCGTGGGCCTGCTGCCGTCGTTCCTGATCATCTGGGTGCGGCGCAACGTTGAAGAGCCCGACAGTTTCCAGCGCCTGAAAAAAGACAACGTCATCCCGCAAAGTTTCTTCAAATCCCTGGCCGGTATCTTTCGCCCCGAGTTGATCCGCGTGACCTTGTTTGGCGGGTTGCTGGGGCTCGGGGCACACGGTGGTTACCACGCCGTGATGACTTGGCTGCCGACCTTCCTCAAGACCGAGCGCAACCTGTCGGTGCTCAACTCCGGCGGCTACCTGGCGGTGATCATCTTCGCCTTCTGGTGCGGCTGCGTAGTCAGTGGCCTGTTGATCGATCGCATTGGCCGTCGGAAAAACATCGTGTTGTTCGCGCTGTGCTGCGTGGTCACCGTGCAGTGTTATGTGTTCCTGCCGTTGACCAACACCCAGATGCTGTTCCTGGGGTTCCCGCTCGGCTTCTTCGCGGCCGGTATTCCGGCGAGCCTCGGGGCGTTTTTCAACGAGTTGTACCCGGCGGATGTGCGCGGCGCCGGCGTGGGGTTCTGCTACAACTTTGGCCGGGTGCTCTCGGCGATGTTCCCGTTTCTGGTCGGCCACATGAGCGACTCCATGTCCTTGGGCTCGGCCATTGGCATCGACGCCGGGATCGCCTACGGCGTGGCGGTGATCGCGGCGCTGTGCCTGCCGGAAACCCGCGGCCGTAGCCTGGAAGCCACTGCGGCATCGGCGCCTGTGGTTGAGCGTGACAGCCAGAGCGCCCGGGCCTGATTTCCCTTATTGTCGATAGATGAGACCCATGGTTGATACCTGTACCAAACCGATGACCGGCATTGACTGCCACGCCCACGTGTTCAGTCGTGAGCTGGAACTGGCCGCTGTCCGGCGCTACACACCCGACTATGACGCCACGCTCGCTCAATACCTGGGCCACTTGCACGCCCATGGCTTGAGCCATGGCGTGTTGGTGCAGCCGAGCTTTCTCGGCACCGATAACCGCTACCTGCTGGCCGCACTACGGCAAGCGCCGGAGCAGTTGCGCGGGGTCGTGGTGGTGGAGCGAGACATCAGCCGCGCCGCGTTGGACGACATGGCCCGGTTGGGGGTGGTCGGTGTGCGCTTGAACCTGATGGGCAAAGCCTTGCCTGATTTTCGTGACGCCGCCTGGCACGGCTTGTTGGGCCACATCGCGGAACTGGATTGGCATGTGGAGTTGCACGCCAACCTGGTGGACTTGCCGGGGTTGATGGCTCAGCTGTTGCCATGGGGCATCAAGTTGGTGGTCGATCATTTCGGCCGCCCGGATGCGTGTTCGGGGCTGGATCAACCAGGCTTTGCCCAATTGATGGCGCTGGGGCAGGGCGGGCAGGTGTGGATGAAGGTTTCCGGCATCTATCGATTGGGCGCAACGGCCCCGCGCAACCTTGAATTCGCCCGCGCCTCGTTGACGTTGCTGGAACGCAGTTTTGGCTCCGAACGCCTGGTGTGGGGCAGCGATTGGCCGCACACTCAGCATGAAAAACATGTCGGCTTCGAGACGGTCATGGCGCAGTTACGCGCGTTGGAATGTTCGGCGTCGCAGATGCATGCGTTAATGGTCCAGGCACCCCAGGCGCTCTTCAAGTTTTGAGGCGCGAGGCTGTGACGTCGAGTTTTCCTGAACTCGCCCGATGAATAGGGATCTAGACTCCATTGATGCCCCTGCGAAAGGTTTCAGCCAGGCGGTTTGAGGATGACAGATGTCGAACATTGAAGAGCTGCCCACGCAAACACCTGCGCCGAGCGAATACGAAAGCTTGATCGCAATGGGGACGAGCGCGCTTGATGCGATTCCCGGTGCGGTGTACCTCTGCGATCACCGGGGCTGGCTCGTGCGGTACAACAGCGAGGCGGCCGAGCTGTGGGGACGGGCGCCAGCACTCGGAGAGCACGGCGACCGCTTTTGCGGCGCCTATCGATTGTTCCAGGCCGATGGCACGCCGCTGGCATTCGAACACTTCCCGACGGCCTCGGCGCTCAATACAGGCATTGCGCCACGCAACCAGGAAGTGATCGTTCAACGCCCGGATGGCTCGCGGTTCGTGGCGCTGATGAACATCCGTGTCCTCAGGGATCGGTGGGGCGACATTCAAGGGGTGATCAACTGCTTCCAGGATGTGTCGGCGCACCATGCCATGGCCGAGGAGCTTCGGCGCAAGAGTGCCGACCTGGAAGACTTTTTCGAAAACAGCGCCGTGGGCCTGCATATCGTCAGTGGCGAGGGCATCATCCTGCGCGCCAACAAGGCGGAGCTGGCGCTGCTGGGCTATCCGGCAGAGGAATACATCGGTCGGCACATCACCGAGTTTCATGTCGATGAACCGGTTATCGACGATATCCTCACCAAGCTGGGCAGTGGCGACTGCCTGGAGAGTTATCCGGCGCGCCTGAGGGCGAAAGACGGCTCGATCAAGCATGTCACCATCACTTCGAACGGGCGCTTCGAGGACGGAAAGCTTTTCAACACCCGTTGCTTCACGATTGACAGGAGCTGCGTCCATGCGGCCGAGGCGGCGCGCCAGGACAGCGATGACCGGCTTTCGGCGACCTACGAGGCGGTGACCATCGGGATTTCCGAGGCCGATATCGACGGTCGCTTGCTCCGGGTGAACGATGCCCTGTGCAACATGCTCGGCCGGTCGCGGGAGGAACTCCTGTCGATGACGTTCCTGGACTACACCCACCCGGACTGCATCGCCCAGGATGCGGGGTTGTACACCCGCCAGGTGGCCGGTGAGCTGGATAACTACGTGCTGCGCAAGCGCGCCCTGAAGCCCGATGGCGAGGTGGTCTACCTCGACATTCACAGCTCGTCGGTGAGGGACGCCAACGGTACGTTCCGTTATGGCGTGCGGGTGCTGCAGGACGTCACGCTGGCACGGCGGATGGAAAACCAGGTCCGCGAAAGCGAACGGCACATGCGCAATCTGCTCGAGGCATTGCCTGCCGCGGTGTATACCACCGATGCCGAAGGTCGCATCACGTTCTTCAATCGCGCCGCTGTGGAACTGTCGGGGCGCACCCCGCAGTTGGGCGACATGTGGTGTGTGACCTGGAAGTTGTTCAATACGGACGGAACCGCGCTTCCCCACGATCAATGCCCGATGGCGATGGCGCTGAAGGAAAACCGGCCGATACGCGGCGTCGAGGCCATCGCAGAGCGGCCGGATGGCAGCCATGTACCGTTCACGCCGTTCCCCACACCTTTGCATGACGCCGATGGAAACCTGGTGGGCGCCATCAACATGCTGGTCGATATTTCCGAACGAAAACAGGCGGAGAACCGCCAGAAAACGCTGATCGATGAGCTCAATCACCGGGTCAAGAACACCCTGGCCACGGTGCAATCGCTGGCGGCCCAGACCGCGCGCAATGCCGAGGATGCGAAGGACGGCTACAGGCGTTTCGAGGCCAGGCTGTTGGCGTTGTCCCGTGCACACGATCTGTTGACCAAGCGCCATTGGGGGCAGACGCCACTCGATACCCTGGCCCATGAAGTGCTGCTGCCGGTCTTTGGGCATGAGCCAGGCCGTGTCGTGATCGAGGGCGCTTGTGTGGACATCGGCACCCGCGTGGCGCTGAACCTGACGATGACCCTCAATGAATTGGCGATCAACGCGCTCAAGTACGGGGCCATGTCGGTGGAGACGGGGACGCTTGCCGTCACCTGGCAGCTGCAGACCCAAGCGGACGGAACATGGCTGACCCTCGACTGGCAGGAGCGTGGAGGGCCGCTGGTATCCCCGCCGGAGCGGGAAGGACTGGGTTCGCGCCTGATGAAGCGCTGTATCGAGCGCGACCTGGGTGGCACGTTTGACCTCACCTATGCCCCACAGGGCGTTTGCTGTCGCTTTTCGTTCCCGATTGGAGCGGACGGGGCATGAGCCCATTGGCTGGGACCCGGGTGCTGGTCGTCGAAGACGAAGGCGCGATCGCCCTATTGATCGAGGAAATGCTGGAAGAATTCGGATGCGAAGTGGTGGCCTCGGTCGCCCGGCTCGCTGCTGCGTGTGAAATCGCCCGCTCGGTGCAGGTGGACCTGGCGATCCTGGACGTCAACCTGGCCGGCGAATATGTCTTTCCCGTGGCCGACATTCTTCGCGAGCGCCAAATCCCCTTTCTGTTCAGCACCGGATACGGCGCCAGCGGGCTGCCGGCCGAGTACGCCGCGCGGTCGGTTCTGCACAAGCCGTTTTCGGAAAGTGAATTGCAGCGGAAAATTGCCGTTACGCTGAAGGAGGCCGGCGAAAGTGACCCGGCAACCAGCCCTGACGCCCACTGACCCACCGCCATCGCGAGCAAGCTCGCTCCCACAATGGCCGGCGAACCGTGATTGAGTGCCCCCCACAAATCCCCTGTGGGAGCGAGCTTGCTCGCGATAGCAGTCCGGCTCCAGCACCGATACCAACGGATACGACACCCTCCCCAGCAAGCCCAGCCCTGGCGTTCAAGCAGGCCTTTACGAGACGTTGCCGCCGGACTGTGCTAAATCTCTTACCGGCAACCCACCTCTCCACACCCATTCAAGGAGTGAACATGAGTCTCCACGGTCATTACGATTCGCAGAACATCTTTGCGCTGATCCTTCGCGGCGATGCGCCGTGCTACAAGATTTACGAAGACGCCGATGTGCTGGCCTTCCTGGATATCTTTCCTCAATCGCGCGGCCATGTCCTGGTCATCCCCAAAGCCTCCCAAGCGCGCAACATCCTCGAAGTCGAGCCCGCTGTCCTGGGCGCGATGATGTCTGCCGTACAGCGCCTGACGCGCATCATCGTGGACGAGTTGCAGCCGGACGGGGTCCAGGTTGCGCAGTTCAATGGCGCTGTGGCCGGGCAGACGGTCTTTCACATTCACATGCACATCATTCCTCGCTGGGAAGGTGAGGAGCCGGGTGTGCATGGCCGGGGCAAGGCTGATCCCGAGGAGCTGGAAAAACTCCAGGCTCGCCTGGTCGAGCGCATTCGCTCAGTGGCCTGACGCCGGACAAGATCCTGCGACGGGGGCACGGGTCGTATCAGTTCCCGTGCCCCTGAGCGACCTGCCCGGACGGTTGCAGGCCAACACCAAAATGATCTACACCGAAGTGCCCGGTTCCTTGTTGTACGAACTCTGCGACTTGCCGGCCATCGCTGCGCTGCAAGCCGCGCGGCATCTTGCTGGCAGTGGACAATACTGGGGTTGGAGGATGTCGAGGTGTTGATCGATGACTTGAAGCATCCAACATCGATTGCGAACTGACCCACCGCTTTCGCGAGCAAGCCCGCTCCCACAAGGGGCCTGCATAGGTTTCAAGTACCGTGCAGCACCACAAATCCACTGTGGGAGCGAGCTTGCTCGCGATGGGGGCAGTACATACTGACCCACCGCTTTGGCGAGCAAGGTTGTGCACCCCGCCACAAAACCTATCGACACTGGGCTACCAAATCCCTTGCCAACCGCTACCATTGCGCGCAGACCTCCCGACGCCCCTGGACATTCACTTTCATGAAATTGCGCCTGCTGACCGCTGCCTTGTTTTTCACCTGCACCCTGACTCACGCCGCTGAATCGAAACCCGTTCCGAAAGCCCTGGAGGCACAGATCGGGCACTTGGTGGCGCTCATCAAGGACAGCTATGCCACCGGCTACCCGGAAGCGACGCTGGTGCAGACGCTGGACACTGGCGAGGACAGCCAGGTCACCCTCGCGGTTTTCACCATCGAGGGTTTTGGTATGGGCAACAACTACAGCCAATACCTGGCGGCCTTTACGCCCGAAGAAAACGAAGAAGGTGTGCCGCACTACAGCCTGTTGGACGTGATGCGCATCGGGGGCGACAGCTGGCGTGCCATCGACAAACTGGATGCCAGGCTGGTCAGCGACCCGACGGGTGAGCAGACCCTGATCGACATTCCCGTGATGGAGAATACCGATGACGACGCGCCGAACTTCCCGAGCAGGGCTGCGGTGATTCACCTATCGCTGGAGGGGGCACAGTCACTGCGATTGGTTGAGAAAAGGTAGGTCGCGTTGCCCCCCCCCCGGGCCATCCACGCTCATACCTGATCCATCGCCTCGCCCACCCACCGGTCCTCCCCCAGGAACCCGCCACTCTGATGGTGCCACAGCCGCGCATAGATGCCGTTCTTGGCGAGCAATTCGCTGTGGGTGCCCTGTTCGATGATGCGTCCATCATCCATGACAATCAGTCGATCCATCGCCGCAATCGTGGACAGCCGATGGGCGATGGCGATGACGGTTTTGCCCTGCATCATTTCATCGAGGCTTTCCTGGATGGCCACTTCGACTTCCGAATCCAGCGCGCTGGTCGCCTCGTCGAGGAGCAGGATCGGGGCGTTCTTGAGCATTACTCGGGCAATCGCGATGCGCTGGCGCTGGCCGCCCGACAGCTTGATGCCGCGCTCGCCGACCAAGGTGTCGTAGCCGGTGTGGCCCTGGCGGTCGTTCAGTTGGCTGATGAACTCATCGGCCTGGGCATTGGCCGCGGCACGGCGGATTTGTGCGTCGCTCGCATCGGGGCGGCCATAGGCGATGTTGTCGCGAATGGAGCGGTGCAGCAGGGACGTATCCTGGGTGACCATGCCGATGGCGCTGCGCAGGCTGTCTTGTGTCACGTGCGCTATGTCTTGCCCGTCAATGCGGATCTGCCCGCTGTCGACATCATAGAAGCGCAACAGCAAGTTGATGAGCGTGGATTTGCCCGCGCCGGAGCGGCCCACCAGGCCGATTTTCTCGCCCGGGCGGATGTTCAGGCTCAAGCCATTGAGCACCTGGCGTTCGCCGTTGTAGTTGAAGCTCACATTGTCGAAGGTGACCGCTCCGTCGGAGGTCACCAGCACTCCCGCGTCCGGCGCATCCTGCACCTTGGGGCCTCGGGTAAGGGTGGCCATGCCATCCTGCACAGTGCCGATGCTCTCGAACAACGAGGTCATTTGCCACATGATCCAGTGCGACATGCCGTTGATACGCAAAGCCATGGCGGTGATCGCCGCCACGGCACCGGCGCCGACGTCGCCCTGGTGCCACAGCCAGAGGGCATAACCGCCTGCCGCCATGATCAAGCCCACCACCAGCGCCTGGTTGACGATCTCGAATTGGCTGACCAGGCGCATCTGGCGAAAGCCGGTCTGTTTGAAGTCCTCCATGGCCGCGCGCGCGAAGTGCGCTTCACGATTGGAGTGGGAGAACAGCTTCACGGTCGTGATGTTGGTGTAGGCGTCCGAGATACGTCCGGTCATCGAAGAGCGCGCATTGGCCTGTTCCTGTCCGACTTTCCCCAGGCGGGGCACGAAGTAGAGCATGACCAGGCCGAACAGCACGATCCAGGCCACGAAAGGCAGCATCAGCTTCAGGGCGAAGCCACCGGCCAATGCGATGATCGCGATGAAATACACGCCGATTCCGGGGGCGATCTCGATCAGGGTGAACAGCACGTCACGCACGGCCAGCGCAGTCTGCATCACCTTGGTGGTGACCCGGCCAGAGAACTCGTCGGAAAAAAACGACAGGCTTTGCCGCAGCATCAGGCGGTGAAAGTCCCAACGCAGCCGCAACGGCAGATTGATCGCCAATACCTGGTGCTGCACCATGGTACGCAACGCTACCAGCCCGATGCTGGCCAGCATGACGAGGCCCATGCCCCACAGCACGCGACTTTCCTGCGCCGCCGCCTCACCGCCGGCCTGCCAGGTCGAGAGCAGGTCTACGACCTGGCCGAGGAAGGAAAACAGCCAGGCTTCATAGATCGACACACCAGCGCTGAGCAGCGCAAACGCGAGGATATAACCGCGGGCGCCCCGTGTGCAGGCCCAGAGAAACCGAGCCAGGCCTTCGGGCGGTGGCGGTACCTCGTCGGGTGGGAAGGGGTCGAGCCTTTGTTCAAATACGCGAAGCATGGGGGTCTCCGAAACGATCGATTGGGGATTCTGTCACTAAAGGCTGCTTTGAGGGTTATGTGGCACCACGACCACCGGTGGTATTGGCACTCTCAGGTAGTCTCTTTGGCGACGGCAAAGTTCGAAGCATTTGGGGGGGGGCATCACTGCGCACTCAACTCCCACAACACATCCAGTACATGTTGCGTAGGCCGCTCGATGTCCAGACTGCGGTGGGCGATACCCAGTTGACGCCACAACAAGGGCTTTAATGGCCGCATGACGATCCGGGTATCGGGCAATGGCGTGGAGGCCTCATGGGGCAACAACGTTGCACCATATCCCGCCGCCACCAGGCTTTTGATCGCATCGTTGTAGTTCAGTTGGATGCGCGGCACAGGCTGTCGGCCGTCACTGGCGAACCACTCCGACGTCAAGCGCGAAAGGCGAGTGGTGGTGTCATTCAAAATCAACGGCTGGGCGGACAGCCAACCGGGTGTCACGGTATCCGGGCATTCCCAGCGAGCCGGCAAGAAGGCCATGACCGGGTCCCGTCGCCACGGCTCGATCCGCAGGCCCTTCACCGGCGACTGCGGCAGCGCGACCAGACCGATCTCCAAGGAGCCCTCGGCAAGCTTCTTCAAGGTTTCCTGGGAGGTGAGCACCGCGACCTGCACATCGATCGCGGGGTGGCGTTGGCTCAACGTGTCCAAAGCGTTCGGCAGCAATTGTGCGATGGCTCCGGTGGAGGCGCCAAGCCGCACACGTCCGGCCAAGCCCTGTACCTGACGCTCCACGTCCTCGAGCGCCTGCTCCGCATCCGCCAACAGGCGCCGCGCGCGCTCCACCAGGGTATTTCCTATCGCTGAAGGCTGAACGCGCCCACGTGTGCGCGACAAGAGCTTGCCCCCCACCCGCGACTCCAGGTCGGCGATATGCAGGCTGACAGTGGGGGGCGCAAGGTGCAGCACACGCGCGGCTTCGGCAAACGATCCCAGGTCGGCAATCGCCACCAACGTACGCAGCCGGTCCAGGCTGATTTCCCGCATAGTGAACCCTTGTTCAGAAAAACTGAATTTCAGCGTTAATAAATTCAACTTTTCCTATCTTAGCGCCTCGCTGAAGATTGGAACTCCTGATTTTCAATGTTCGAGAGCATGCCATGGCAAGTTCCCTTGTATTCATCGATGGCGACCAAGGCACCACCGGGTTGCAAATCCATCAACGCCTGCGCGACCGAAGCGATCTGCGGCTGCTCACCCTCAGCGCCGACTATCGCAAGGATCCGCAACGCCGCGCTGAAGCCATCAACGACTGCGACATCGCAATTCTTTGCCTGCCCGACGCGGCTGCGCGCGACGCGGTAGCGAGCATCAAAAACTCCGCTGTACGGGTGGTCGATGCAAGTTCGGCGCACCGTACCCATCCAGACTGGGTCTACGGTTTCGCGCAGATGAACTCGCAGCAGGCCGGACGAATCGCCACGGCGCGGCGGGTCAGCAATCCTGGTTGCTATCCCACGGGAGCGATAGGGCTGCTACGCCCACTGCTGGAGGCTGGGCTACTGCCCACGGACTACCCGATGAATATTTACGCCGTGTCGGGCTATTCCGGAAAAGGGCGGGCCGGCGTACAAGAATATGAGGGGGAGGGCGTATCGCCGGTGTTTCAGGTCTATGGGCTGGGGCTGGCACACAAGCATATTCCGGAGATTCAGCAGCAAAGCGGTCTGACGCAACGGCCGATGTTTGTGCCGGCCTATGGTGCTTTTCGGCAAGGGATCGTGCTGACCATACCTGTGCAAACCCGCTTGTTGGCGCCTGGCGTGAGCGCGGTGCAGTTGCATGCGTGTCTGACCCGGCACTACGCCGATGCGCGCCATGTACACGTGATGTCGATGCAGGAGGCTAAAGAGTTGACGGCCCTTGATCCCCAAGCGCTTAACGGGACAGATGATTTGCGCTTGTCGGTGTTCGAGAACGATGAGACCGGGCAGGTTTTGCTGGCTGCGGTGTTTGACAACCTTGGGAAGGGCGCCGCTGGCGCGGCGGTACAGAATCTGGACCTGATGCTTGCAGGCGCATGACCGCGTCAATCAGCGTGCTGGCCCGCCTTCAATGGGGGAGCGGAAATATTCTGTTTGGGCATGAAAAATCGCGCAAAGAGTTCAGATTGTGACTTGATGTTTAATTTTGCATAAATGTTGCGGCGGTGAACCTTTACGGTCTCTGCCGAAAGGGACAGTTTTCCGGCTATTTCTTTATTGGAGAAACCGCTGAGTAATAAACGGAGTACGTCACTTTCGCGTGCGGTAATTTGTGTGCCAAGTTGATTGACCGTTTCTGGCCACAGCGGCGGCTCAGTCAGCGTTTTTTCTACATCAGTTTCAAAGCCCATGCGCTGATGCATCAAGGCAGTCACCCAGGGTTTGATAATATCAAGGATGGTTATTTGCTCTTGGCTAAAACGGACTTTGCTGCCGATGGACATGCATAACGTCCGGTCGGGGTCGAGTTGGACATTGTACTGTGCCTCATCCATGGAGATGTATTGGGCAAAATATTGATGGTAATACTCGGTTTCAAGAAAGTATTCCGGTGCAATATCCAGCAGATGGAAGAAGCCACTTTGTGGGTTTTCCCGATTAGCTATATAAAACGGATCCAGCAAGTAAAGACCTTTCACATAGCGATGAGTGAATGCGTCGACTTCTTCCGCATCGGCTACCTCAGGAAGGCTGACGACCTGCACGTGTTGATTGCTGAAAATCAATACAACCCAATTATCGATCTGCACATATTCATTTAATGTGCGAACCAGTGAACTCCAGAAATCTGGACGATTCAGCTGCATGATCAGTTTCCCAATCGATCGATGCCAAGCCAGGCTATGGAGGTCAAACGACATTTTCTACCCCTTTAGGGTTAGGGATTCGCAGGTCAAAGGTAAGTATTCGTAGGTATTTACTATTCGGGAACACCCGGTATATTCGCTGCCAGGGTTACGATGGCCATGAGGGCATATCGTCTTGACAAGGATGTTGCATGAGAAAGTCACATTTGCGAACCATTTTTTCGGCCTCGCTTCTCTGTGCAGGGATAAGCACTTCAGTGGCGGCTGTAGAGCCCGGGATCTATCTGTATAACTGGTTCGGGTTGCTTGCGCCGGAGACGCCAAAGGAGTTTGAGCAGGAAACTGGCACGAGCGTGCATATGGATGCGTTCGACAGCGCCGAAATCATGCAGAGCAAGGTCATGGCCGGGCGCACCGGATATGACGTGGTCGTTGCGACTTCCAATGTGTTGCCAAGCCTGATCCAGGCGGGCGTTCTCCAGCCTTTGGATCGTCATCAACTGAGTAACTTTTCACATATCGATCCTGACATCCTGGCCCAACTCGCGGTCAATGATCCTGGTAACCGCTATGCGGTACCCTATTTGTGGGGCACTACTGGCATTGGCTATGACGTTGACAAAGTCAGAGCGGCATTGGGTGATAATGCTCCGGTAAATAGCTGGGATCTGATCTTCAAAGAAGAAAACATCAGTAAGCTACAGTCGTGTGGCGTGGCAATGCTTGACTCGCCAAGCGAGATCATTTCGATTGCCTTGAATTACCTTGGACTCCCCAGCAACAGCAAGAACCCGGATGATTACCAGAAAGCTCAAGCCCTGCTGTTGAAAATCCGGCCCTACGTTCTTTATTTCGACTCGTCCAGAATCGACGCCGACCTGGCTGACGGCAATATTTGTGCCGTGGTGGGATGGGCCAATGGTGCCCTGGCGGCACAGGCCATCAACGAGAAGGCCAACACGGGACGCAAGATTACCTACAGTCTTCCTCGCGAAGGCGCGTTGTCCTGGTCGGAGAATCTGGTTCTGCTAAAAGATGCGCCCCATCCCAAGGAAGGCATGGCGTTCATCAATTATATGTTGCGACCAGAAATTATCGCCAAGACCTCAAACCATACGCTGTACCCTAACGCAAATAAGGATGCCGCCGAGTTTGTCGAGCAGAAGCTGCGAGACAATCCCTGGATTTATCCAGACAAAAAGACGATCGCTACACTTATTCCACTTGAACCCCTGCCATTGAAGCTGGAGCGCATCCGCACGCGGATCTGGACCAAAGTGAAGAGTGGTGTGTGATCCGGCTTTGATTTGGATACCTGGAAAGTAAGACGTAAACGCCGATATACAGGGGCGCTGGGCTGGTTGGTATTTGTCAACTCATCAGGCCGGTGTCTTCCGGTCCATTGCGCCGCCTTATGTAAAAAGAGAACAGCGGATGTTCAGCTCAGCCAATCAAACGCAGTTCAGTTTGACCATCAACGGTTTCGAACACGATGTTCAAGTGCTCGCATTCACTGGAGAAGAGGGAATCAGCAGGCCTTACCTCTTCAACGTGGAGTGTGTTAGCGAACGGTCTGACCTGGATCTTGCAAGCCTTTTCGACAAAGAGGCTTTTCTGACGTTGGACGCGACGGGCAACGGCATTCATGGACGGGTCTACCACATCGCACAAAGCGGTCATGACCAGGGTTTGACACATTACAGCCTGGCCCTCGTACCGCACCTGTCCTACTTGCGGCACCGCATCAACCAGAGGATCTATCAACAGTTCTCGGTGCCGAGAATCGTCGCCTTGATCCTGGAAGAGCACGGCATTCTGGGGGATGCCTATCGGTTTCGCCTGGGGGCGACCTACCCAGAGCGTGATTACTGTACCCAGTACGGCGAAACGGATTTGCACTTTATCCAGCGCTTGTGCGAAGAGGAGGGTATCCACTTTCACTTCCAGCACAGCGTTCAAGGCCACGTGCTGGTGTTTGGCGATGACCAGGCGATTTTCCCCGGGATCGGACAGCCCACTGCTTATGGGCAAGCGCCCGATACGGTGACCAACGAGCCGCTGATCAAGCGCATCAACCTGCGGCTGGGGCATCTCCCCCGTCGTGACTCGCACCGCAACGATGATGTCGAGCAACACCTGGACATTGAAGACGATGACAGGCTGGAGCGTTTCACCGGTCATGAGCACGGCGAGCAGAGACGTCTTCGCACTATGGAGCGTCGCCATGCGGCTTATCGTCAAGCCGAAGGGCAGAGTGACCAGACTCGGTTAGCCAGCGGCCATGTGCTGGAAATCTCAGGTCATCCACGCCAGGAGTGGAACGCCCTATGGCTACTGACCCAGGTCATCCACGAAGGTCGGCAACCACAGGTGTTGAATGAGGATGTCGCCAGTGGCAACGCTGCGCCCGAAGGTGACTTCCATCAGGGTTACCGCAACCGCTTTATCGTTCTTCCATGGAATGTGTCCTATCGTCCGTCGTTGGCCCACAAGAAGCCTCGTGTGCCAAGCGACCAGACGGCTGTTGTCATCGCCTTGCAAGACGAAGAGATCCAGAGTGATGGGTGCTTGGCAAGGATCAAGGTCAAGTTCCCTTGGGACCGCGACGACAGATTTGATGACAAGAGTCGGTGTTGGCTGATGGGACCCTCCGATTGGGGGTGTGAAGTCGGGCCCCTGCGGACGGGTATGGAAGTCATGGTTACATTTCTTGAAAACGACCCCGATCAGCCGCTGATCAGTGGTTGCCTGTGTTGTCGCTAAGGCGGGCTGCTGCTTTCGCCATTGTTCAGTGCTCCACGGACGTACCTTTTCGATTGGTGCGGCGCTCTGTATTCAAGTTTTCGGTATCGAAGAATCGACACCGCTACCATGATGGAATGCGCCGGGATTTCGCTATTGATGGGAGTACAGTTTCGCAGCATTGGCAAAGCCTTTGGCTCTGAAAATAGCGCTGCCTTCGCCGAGGCTGCCGTCATTGCTCACGAGATAAACCTCGTTGGTGTCGGGCTTGAGCGCCATGCTCGTCGAGCGAAGAAAGTGGCCCTTTTCGCGCCCCGGAATCAAGATCTGGCCGATGGGCAAGCCGTTAGGATTGAGTACCAGCACGCGGCCTTGGCTGTACAGGGCCACGTACAGATTGCCATCTTGATCGACACGCATTGAGTCAGGTGATGGGCCGCTAAACCGGTAAACAACGGCTTCCCCGAAGGGAGCGATTGTCTTGGCATCTTTCAGTTCGATTCGGTGCAGCAGCCCCGTCGCGAACTCAGTGACCCAAAGGGTCTTGCCGTCGGGAGAGAGCGCAATGCCGTTGGCGATCGCGAGATTGGGCAGGATCGAGACGATTGTCTTGCCGCCAGCTGGGACGTAATAGACGCCGCCGGTGGGCTGAGTCGATGTACCCTTGAAATCGGTGAAATAAAATCCCCCTGTGCTGTCGAAAACGAGGTCATCCACCAGATGGTTTTTGCTTGCCGGGATGATGACTTGCTTTCCTGAGCCGTCCGGTTTGTAGGCTGTCAGGTTGCCGGTATTTTTGAAATTACCCAGCCCTGCCACAAACAATCTGCCGTCTTTATGAATAGCCAGTCCCGCACTTCCCAGCGCGTTTTTCGGCACAACGACACTGAGTTTCTTGTCGGGATCGACCTTTAGAACCTGCCCCCCGAACACCTCGACAAACAGCAGATTGCCGGCCCTGTCGAACGATGGACCTTCCAGTTGCAGAGGACCGTCGGACACCTTCATCCACAGATCGGCTGTCACCGTCGGCAACTCTTTTTCTGGTGATCCAATGGCCTGGAGTTGCTGGCCCTGCGCCGAGTAGTTCAGGGTGGGGATAGCGTCCGCGTGGGCTTGTAGGATGCCAGCGCTGAAGACCAGGCACAGGGAAGCCAAGAGTTTTTTGCGCATGTGGGTGACCTTCTTGTTGTTATGTTGGAGTGGCTCATACGTTCAATAGGGCGATGATGGCGGGCACCGTCAGTACAGCGGTGTAATACCCCATGAATTGCACGCCGATGTTGAAGCCAAGGAAGCGCGATAGAAAACCACCCAGCAGGCCGACGGTGACAATGACCAGTAAGCCGAGTGCTCCGCCCTCCCAGATGCCGATCACCAGAATCAGGCCGACAAACGTCGAGATCACCGCTTCGTGACTGATTTTGCGTGAGACGAAGGACGCTGCCCGGTGGGCGTAATTCATCGTGAAGGGATAGGCAATGAGGATCGCCACGATCACCGCCAGCATCCCATAACCCAGAAACTCCCACGTGCTGAGCAGGGTATGGAGGTTGTTGACCTGCCCGGTGGCGGTGTCGACGCTGAAGCGAGGCGGGGCGTTGAACAGCGGTGCGGCCGGCCCTGCGGCGACCGGACTCAACGGCAAGCCAAACGCGATCAACGGGATCAAGGCTTCAGCGATGTATGTCGCTTCAGTGACGCCGTTACGGGCCGTGATCACCGTTGTCAGCCGATGGTAGACATGCTTGACCCGTGACCCGACGAGTTCGCCCATGATCACGGTCATCGCAACGGGGCTGAAGACGAACGTTGCACTGGAGATAATGGCCGTGATCGCAGTCCACAGGCTTTGTTTGCTGTCCAACACCTTGAGCGGATTGGGGAAAAAGCCGCCCCAGCTTTGCACATCCGCAGACAGCGAGAAGGTGCGCACCTGCTGGCGTCTCATCATCTCCCGTTCGGCGGGGGCGAGCATTGAAAATAGCGCGGCAATCAGCGGGCCAATGGCGATACCGAGGAAATAGCTGACGCTCAGCTTGACCCCGTATTGTCCGGTGATGCTTTGCAGGCCGACGATGACCATCACGAAGGGGACAAGCGCGAGCACCGCCGCAAGTCGCCCCTTGGAAAACCATGCAATGGCGATCGCAGCGAGCAGGAAAACCCATGGGGCGGCGCGTTTGATCGTGTCGCCAAAAGGCGCAAGCATCACGGCGAAAAGCACCGCCGTAGGGACTGCGATCAGCGCCGCGATAACCGCGCCTGAAATCATCTTGCGCAGGGCGACGTGCGGTACACCCAGATTGCGCAGGAAGTTGGCCTCGCGCATCAGGGGGGTTGCCAGAGTGTCGCCGGGGATGCCGAGTAATGCCGTGGGCACGGCGTGAGTCATGTGTTTGGCCACTGCACCTGCGAGAAAGAACGTCAGGACACCGGGCGCAGGTACACCCAACAGCACCACGAGCAATGTGAGTGGGGCGAGGGTGGTGGTTTCATCGCTGCCCGAAATGAGGCCAATCCCGGCGAAGATCACTGCACCTAA
Source organism: Pseudomonas sp. NFACC37-1 (assembly GCF_900101575.1). Classification (NCBI taxonomy): domain Bacteria; kingdom Pseudomonadati; phylum Pseudomonadota; class Gammaproteobacteria; order Pseudomonadales; family Pseudomonadaceae; genus Pseudomonas; species Pseudomonas sp. NFACC37-1. Next base: position 146,621 of record NZ_FMUZ01000002.1, read on the forward strand.
TATGCCCATCCCGAACGCAATGAGAATCTGCTCCAACAGGGGTGTCATCATGACCGGCCACCGTTGGCCCGGATCGGAGCGACCGGGGCTACCGTTGCGTCTTTTTGAGCGTTAGCGGGACGGGTGAGGTTTGTCTCGTACTCTGCAAACAGCTCATAAAGATCCATCTCACGCAGTTCAGCGAGTGTTTCTGCGGGTAGATCCGACAGACTTCCAAGGTCTCCGAACTCGTCCTGCAATTCCGATAAAACCTTTGCTCGCCACGCGGGATCTGCCTGGTGCTCTACCACATTGCGGTTGGGTTTGAAGAGCTTTGCGCTGATGGCTCCCCCCACCAGGCAGCCGACGATGCCCACCAGCATGGCGTAGGCCTTGGCCATTTGGACATTGTCTACCCACCCCACGAGCAGGTGTTTGGCCAAGAAAAAAGCACCCAGGCTGACGGATGCGCCTATGGCAATGGCGTAAATCAGGTGACGACCGTTTACCGTGTCACCCCATAGTTCATAGAGATCGGATTTCAAGGATTTCTCCTACTGCCCTTGCGAGCTTTTATTGTTATGAACATCAAGGAATGTAGCGGAGTCAGGCCTCTCGTCGTCGTTTCGCCAAGAGCGCCCGTGCAACTCTGGACGCCGTTTCTCGACCCAGATGAGCGTCAATGAACTCCCCGGCGTCGACGACGGCATCCAGGTCGACGCCGTGTTTGATCCCCAGGCCATCCAGCAGATAAAGCACATCTTCAGTGGCCACGTTTCCGGTCGCGCCAGGGGAGTAGGGGCAACCACCCAGCCCGGCCACGGAACTGTCGAACACACGAACGCCCATCCCCAGCGCGGTATGGATGTTGGCAATCGCCATTCCATAAGTGTCATGGAAATGACCTGCCAAGGCGTTCACTGGAACCACACGGGTACAGGCGTCCAGCAACGCTTTGGTGGCCGCGGGCGTTCCTGTTCCAATGGTGTCGCCCAAGCTGATTTCGTAGCAGCCCATCCCGTAGAGAGCGGCACTCACGGCAGCCACCGTTTCAGGTTTAACGTGACCTGTGAACGGGCAACCCATCACGCACGAGACATAGCCTCGCACCCTGACGCCGGCATCCCGGGCGCGTACCATGACTGCCTCAAAGCGCTCGAGGCTCTCGGCTATGGAGCAATTGATGTTCTTTTGGGAGAACGCCTCGGAAGCGGCGGCGAATACCGCCACCTCGCGGCAACCTGCTGCCAGCGCTTCCTCCAGTCCGCGAGCGTTCGGGACGAGCGCGGTCCAGGTGACATCCGGCAGGTCCGGCAACGCTTTAAAGACGTCACCTGATCCTGCCATGTGCGGCACCCATCGTTCTGAGACAAATGCACCGGCTTCGAGTGTCCGCAGGCCCGCATTGGCGAGTTTTTCCAGCAACTCGACTCGTATGGCGGGGGCGAGCGTCCGGTTCTCGTTTTGCAAGCCGTCGCGGGCACCGACTTCCACCAATCGAACGGACAGTTCGAGATGGCTATTCATCACTCAGCCCGCTTTTGCTTGAGAAGCTCCGCCGCTTTGTCGGAGCGAACGTCCCGTGCATCGACCATCTCTTTGACCAGCCAAGTCACTTCATCGCCTTTCGCGCCGGCTGACAGTGCAATATTTCGTGCATGCAGCGCCATGTGGCCACGCTGGATGCCTTCCGTAGAGAGGGCTCTCAAAGCTCCGAGGTTTTGTGCCAAGCCGACGGCGACCGCGATTTCGGCGAGTTCCTGAGCGGTTTTCACCCCCAGAATGCGCAAGGAGAGTTGTGCCAGTGGGTGGGTTTTCGTGGCACCACCGACCAGTCCGACAGGCATCGGCATTTCGAGAGTGCCCACCAGATTCCCTTTGCTGTCTTTTTCCCACGTTGTCAGCGAGCCGTAGTGTCCATCGCGGCAGGCGTAGGCGTGAGCACCCGCTTCCACTGCGCGCCAGTCGTTACCTGTGGCGACGATGAGCGGGTCAATCCCGTTCATGATGCCCTTGTTGTGGGTCGCGGCACGGTAGGGGTCGATGACGGCAAAGTTATAGGCGTCGAGAATGCCTTCGATCACGTCCTCACCTTTATAAGCACCAGTGGTGAGCAACGCTGGGGCAATACGGATCTGGGCACGGGCCAGGCGCAAGTCGGCGAGGTTCGAGAGAATGCGCAGGCGTACCTTCCCGCCGGTGATTTCCTCCATCAACGGGGCGACGGCTTCTGCCATCGTGTTCACGGTATTGGCACCCATCGCGTCACGCACGTCCACGATCAAGTGAGCCACGAGCATCGGGCCTCTCGGGCTTTGGGCAAAGGTGTGGACTTCGAGGTCCCGGCAACCGCCCCCTAGCTTATTGAGCAATTGATCCTTGCGGTTTGCCAATTCAATGATGTCGTCTTTGCGACGCAGGAGGCTGAGGCGGGCATTGAAAGGGTCTTCAATGTCTACGATCTGGACTTGTGCGCGCATCAGCGGTTGCGAACTGGACGTCAGGAATCCACCCGCGTCACGGGCAAGCTTGGCCATGAAAGAGGCCGCGGCAACGACGGAAGGCTCTTCCACGACCAGTGGGACAATGACGTCTCGGCCATTGATCTGGAAATTGCTGGCGACGGCGTAGGGTAATTCGAACTTGCCGATCACGTTCTCGATCATGCCATCAGCCATTTCGAGCGGGAGCGCACCTTCGTCGCTAAGCAGGGCCACGTCAGCGGCCGGGAGGTTGAGCAGGTCTTGAAGGTGATTGAGGCGCTCGGCAGGCGTCAGGCTGCGAAAATTGGGAAGGCGAGAGTCGATGCTCATCTGGAAATCCTGTCGCGGTTGTTGTTTTAAGTTGCCGCCACACTATTCCGCTCTGTGCCTGTAAAGAAGGTACAGTTTGGACAGACAGTACCTAAGCTGTACCCTTGTTGCTGGCACTGGAGGGATTCTCGGCATGAGCAGAATGACCTTGGCTCAGCAGCTCACCGCTTCGTTGGCAGCCCAGATTGATGACGGCACTTATCGCGTGGGCGACCGTTTGCCGTCACTTCGTGAATGCATGCGTTTGTTGGGACATTCAAAAAATACGGTCATCACGGCGTATGAAGCGCTGGCCTCTCAAGGCTTGGTCGAAGCCAGGCATGGGCAGGGGTTTTTCGTCAAACAAGGCACCAGCGGTCACTATGAACCCGAGGAACCGCCGCCCTATGCCAGGGCGATGGATACCATCTGGCTAATGCGCCAGCAATTCGTCCGTGAGCCTGGGCATTCGCCTCTTGGGGAAGGATTCCCTCCCGTAGAGTGGTTAATGGACATGCGCCTGGACAAGTTCACCCGGCAAATCATGCGGATGGGCGTTACCACGCTGTTCAGGTACGGAAATCGCCTGGGCAATGCCAGCTTGCGCCAGCATCTGGTGCAAAAATTGGCGTCTTACGCCATTAGCGCGAATCCTCGGCAAATCGTCACGACTCACGGTGCAAATCATGGGCTGGACCTGATCATCCGACGCTTCCTTGCGTCGGGGGACACGGTACTTGTCGAAGATCCAGGCTATTACCCTTTGTTTGGCAAGCTGCAATTGCAGGGGGCTCGAATGCTGTCCGTGCCGCGTTTGCCCGATGGCCCGGATCTTGATGCGCTAGAAGCACACCTGCGCCTGCATAAACCGAAACTGTTTTTCCTGCAGTCCGTTGGCCATAACCCGACAGGGTCTGACATTTCGCCGGGTAAGGCGCATCGACTGGTTCAATTGGCACAGGAGCATGATTTCATTTTGGTGGACGATGACGCGTTGGCTGATTTCAAGCCCGCCGCAGCCATCAGAGTGTCGGCATTGGACCAACTGAAGCGTTCGCTGTACGTGGGGAGCTTTTCGAAATCCGTTTCCGCAGCCCTGAGAGTGGGGTTCATCGCTGGCAGCAAGGAGGTTATCGATGAGTTGGGCGACCTGAAAATGTTGCTGCACACCAGTTCTTCCGAGCTATGCGAGCGAACGGTCGACGTGGTGTTAATGGAGGGGCATTTCCTGAGGCACTTGATTCGGCTTCAAGAGCGGGTCAAATCGGCTACCGCCGCAGCGTTGGAAATGCTGGACGAGATGGGGGCCGACGTGTTCTGTCGTCCTGAGCAGAGCCTGTATTTATGGGCCAGGTTTCCTAACTTCGACGATGCCAGGGAGTTGACCCGGCTGCTGTTGCCGAAGGGTTTCATGATCGCTCCCGGGCACATTTTTTCGCCCGAGCAATCACGTATCAATCCATGGACGAGACTCAATGTGGCTTATCTGAACGACCCTGTCTTCAAGTCCACGCTGCAACAATGGGCGGTGGATGGCGGGGGGCGTTGATGAGTGTTCCAAAGCCTGCCGGACCCGCGAAGCCAAGCCCCGGCTAGCGCGGTGCAATCCATCCACCGACTGACCCCCTGACCCAGCGGTTCAGCGCACACGATCACGGCTTTGCGCGGCCAGGTCCAGGGCCTTTTGCATGTCCAGCCGCGCCGAGCGGCCGACATCCTTGTCGTTGAGTTGATAGCGACGCTCCGACGGCAGGATGGGAGCGGTGAGGTCTTCGGCGTCCATCTGTTCGAAGTCGTGGTTGTCGCCGATGGTCATGGCGCTGCGGCGTAGCAGCATGCGCAACTGTTCGGGTTGCAGTTGCGGGTTGATGGACAGCATCGCCGCCAGCAGGCCCGCGACCATGGGCGTGGCGTAGGACGTGCCGCAATGCACCGCGCTGTCCTGGCCGGCGTTGGTCGTCGAGGCGTGGGCGCAAGCGGCGGCGGTGATGTCGACGCGCATGTCGATGTTCGAGGAGCTGCGCTTGACCGCATAGGCCGGGTCGTCGACGGCGACGCCGTTGCGTTCGCTGCGCTGGTGCCCGCCGACCACCAGCAATTGCTCGGTGATGAAGGAGGAGGGCAGGCGGTATTCATCACTGCCCGAGAACGAGGAGCCATTGCCGGCGGAGTTCACCACTATCACGTCGGGATGTTCCTTGCGCAGCCAGAGGAAGAACTCTTCCAGCAGTTCTTCGTAGCCGCCCATGGCCAGGCCCGAGCGCAGCAGCGAGTCGACGTCATCGCCTTTGATGTCTTTGGCCCCGACGCGATGGATGCCCCAACTCCAATTGAGCACCCGCACGCCATCTTCCACGAGGTTGACCGAGGCGGCGATGTTGGCGGTGATCCCGGCATCGGAATTACGTTCGACGATGACCTCGAAGCCCCCGCTGGCTTTGTCCAGGCCACGGAGAAAGCCGGTGTTGCCGCTGTCGTCCCAGCGTGCGGCGAGGATGCCGGCGACAGTTGTGCCGTGGTTGTCCGGTTTGTCCGCATCGCGGGCGTAGACGCAGGTGCGCGGTGGCGAGCAAGCGCCGAGGTAGTCCGCGAAATCCGTCGTGTCGAAATCCACATCGCGCTCGATCAGGCCGATGCGCACCGGTTGCGGCTGGATGGGCGGCTGTCGCCCGGGGATGCGTCGTTGGTAATAATTCACCGCGTCGAGAAAGCGATTCGCGGCCCATTCGTCAGAGTCCAGGGCCGGTTTCTTCGGCTCTTCAGGCTGGGCAGGGGCCTGCTCGCTTTCTTCGGCCGAGGACTCCTCGGTAACCACGGCATCCACGCTGGTCTCGCTGCCCAGACGCAGCACCAAGGCGTCACGCTGCACCAGATCCTTGGCCGGCAGACGAAGTTGGTAGAGGTTCAGCGGCGCGATGCTACCGACCACTTTCGCGCCGTATTTCTGGGCCAGACGCTCGGCTTCCTGACGACCATCACGGTCTTCCTCGATCAGCACGCTGACCAGGTCGACGTAGGTGGTCAGGCCGTCCATGTTCTTCGCCACTTCGTCCGGCCCGGCGGCCAGCACATGACTGTTGCGCAAGGTCAGCCAGGCGGCATTGCTGGTGCGGGGGCCGTCTTGCAGCCAGAGCGGGCCACTCTGGTAATCGGCGCTGTCCAGGCGCAAGCGCAGGGTTTCCCCTTCACGCTGGACCGTGTCCGCGGGTAGCGCCTTTGCGCCCAACTTGAGTTGTGGCGTTGCGTCGCCCAACCCGCGCGCTGTCAGGCACCAGTCCTGATGCTGGCTTTGCAGCAGGTCGCCACAGCGTTTCAGGCTTTCCAGGCGCAGTGGTTGCGGCGCAGCGGTTGCCATGCCGGCAGCCAGGGTGAACAAGGTCGCGAGGGCAGTGGGTCGTAGGAGCATGGGCCAGGTTTCTTTGTCGAGGGTCCTGTTGCTCCGACTGTTACGGTGTTCGCTTCGTTCAGCGGCAGAGCGATGCTCGGCGAATACATCTTCTTCAGAAACTCTCGAGGTGCACTTCAAGACCTGCCTGTCGCGCGAGTTCGATCATGGCTTCGACCTGGTCTGCCTCGGCGATGAACCCGATATATTCGTCGCCACCGGAGTCCAGGTGCAGGTAGCGTTTATCGAACGCCGCCAACCATTGGTCGAAATTGGCCAGCGTCTGCGACATCGACAACGTGCCCTCATGGCGGTAGGGGTAAGTTTCTTTCACCCCGCTGGCGCTGACCAGATAGGGCACCAGATATTCGAAACCATCGAAGCCTTTCCAGTCGACGCCTAGCAAAGCCAGGTGTTCGAGCTTCTGGCCCTTGCCTGCATCCAGCAGGCCTTCCACCAGGGCCGTGGCCGGCTCTTGGCCCGAGCCGTAAATGCGCAGCACACGCCTGACTAGCCTGGCGCGTTCGCCTTCTGGCATGCGGACCAACAGGGCTTGGGCAAACGCCTTGAGCCCGGAGCGATAGGGATGCAGCTCCCGCATGATCGTCGCGTCGCTGACAGTCGTTTCCTCTGGTGGCGGCAGGGTAAAGCGGCCGCCGAACAAGCGATCAAGAATGCCCATTTCCTTTCCTCGGATTGTCCATTTTTCCAACCAGCCGTTACACGTTTCCCACATGAACGCGATACCTGATATCCCGATCAAAGTGGTCTTCCGGGTTCTCATAAGCTTCTAGGGTTTCCAAGAATCCTGTCCGCTCAAGACTCGTCAAATCCTCAAGGGTCCAATCGAAGGGGAAGTCGCTGGAAAAGCTCTCGCCCTAATATTCAACCCATTGAAAAACCGGGAAGGGCAGGTAACCGAGCCACTCTGATCGATAACTGATCTCGTCGGATTCGCTGCTCTTCACCACGGCGCGGATCTTGTGCTTGATGGCTGCTTGACGTTCATCCATGGTGTTTCGATCCCTAGCTCGGGGTTGGGCTGGAGGGTTTGGATGTAATAGCGCTCACTCATGCGTTCCTTGCGGTTCAAGGGCGTATTTTGCCTCGAAAAGCCAAACGCAGCACATCCTGATTCTGCCGCTGCGCCTAGATGGACCTCTGGTTAACGCGTTTGGAGAGCGCTTCGGCGCTTTCCTTGCGCTCGGAGTAGCGGTCTACCAAATAGGCTTCTCTGCCACGCACCAGCAAGGTGAACTTCATCAGCTCCTCCATGACATCGACAACCCGGTCGTAATAGGACGATGGCTTCATGCGTCCGGCTTCGTCGAACTCAAGGAAGGCTTTGGGGACGGAGGATTGATTGGGGATCGTGACCATGCGCATCCAACGACCCAACACGCGAAGTTGGTTCACCGTGTTGAAGGATTGCGAGCCGCCGCACACTTGCATCACCGCCAACGTCTTGCCCTGTGAGGGACGAACCGCGCCCAGGGCGAGCGGGATCCAGTCGATCTGGGCCTTGAACACCGCCGACATCGAACCATGGCGTTCTGGCGAGCACCAAACCTGGCCTTCCGACCACATCACCAGGTCGCGCAGTTCCTGCACCTTGGGGTGATCGACGGGCGCATCGTCCGGCAATGGCAGCCCGGACGGGTCGAAAATCGCGGTTTCGGCGCCCATGAGCTCCAGCAGGCGCGCCGCTTCGCGGGTCAGCAACTGGCTGAAGGAGCGCTCGCGGGTTGATCCGTACAGTAGAAGTATGCGCAGCTTGTGCTGTGGTTCTGCGCTCGGCGCGAGCTTTTCCGGCGTAGGTACATCGAAAAGTGACAGGTCCAGATTTGGAAAGTCATTTGGGGGTTCGCTGGAAAACTCAGTCATTGCACATCTCCCGTCCGGTCGAAAACCTGATATATGGAAAAAAGAATATTCGTATTTCCATATATTTAGCGCAAGACGCAATTTGACTGACGGTCCGAAATTTCGCCGAAGGCAGATGACTTCAAGGGGAGGGGATGCGGGCTGGAGTCAGCCCGGCAGGACTGAAGCGCAAGCTTGAGATCAGCAGCCAGGTGCGGCGTTTTTGGCGCAGCGCTTCAAGGGGGGGACGTGGATTAGCTTTGTGCAGGTGTGATAGGCGCATCACTGGCTTCAGCCGCCAGTTTCAGTCGGTCGGCTTTGCTGATGTATTGATTCTTGCTTTTGGGTGCCAGCTTGGCACTGGCTTTTTTGGCGTTAGCCTTCAATAACTGGTTTATTTTCTTACGGCGATTCATGTCGATCTGCTCAGCGTGTCAATGGTTGGATGGTATCAGCTTTCCGTTTTCTCAGGATTTTTCCTGATTTTGGCAACGGGCTTCACGCGGCGCTCGACAATGATCGAGTCATTGGGGATCTCCAACCGGATCGCCGTTTCCTCGGTGTGCATTTCAATGAGCGTCGAATTGCCAATGCCTCGGAAAATCACCGTCGCATTTTCAAATCTTTTGTAATTTTCCAGCGGGAAGTCCTTGGGGCTGGCAATAGGTTGACGTACAAAGAAGCATAGCGATGATTTTTTGCTCTTGTGGCGAGATGGGAGGCCTTTTTTGGGGAGATCTATGGGACTGGTAACTACTGCTGTTGCATTGAAGTCGGGCGCTTAAATACCTCTTAAAAAAACGTTACGGTTTGGGGCAAGCTGTAACGTTTAGTAACTCACATGCTAGCCCTCATGAGAATCTCGATATCCACCAAGTGATATAGATTTCAAGGTGATTGTTTGACCATGATATGTATTTCAATCCCTGGTGGTTGGTCAGGTGTTTTACAGTCAGCGTCTCGGATTTACTTGCTGGATGCCTTTCGAATACGGTGTCTGATGCTTTCGGAAAGTAGGATATGGCAAATAATCGTCCGTTTATAAAGCTGAATTGCGCAGGGGCGGTGCTGTTATCTATTTTGTAGTTGGGTACTTCAAATGTTTTTAAAGAGAATTTTTTTCGCAGAAGACCGCTGTTTTTTTCTGAGTTTTCTAGAGTTATAGGTTTATAACCTTCCGTTTCAAGGGAGTTCAAAGTCTGATCAACAAAGCTGCAGCTGTTGAAGTTGTTTACTAGCGGAGGTCGAGAGTTCTCGCAAGCCCGTTCAATGTTCACGGGTTCTTGGTATTTGAGTCCGATGACAGCAAAAACCACAGTCACCAAAGCAATCAGTGCTGCTGTTGTTTTCGACAGTTTAAGAATGGTATTAATAGTACGCATCTTCAGAGCTTGCCTCTGTCCTTAAAATTCCATTGTTAAGAAATGTCATATAGCTTTTGGGGCGGTTTTCAGGAGAGTTGTTGCCCTTGGCTGCGCATGTTTCCACTTGGTTGTTATTTTGTATTGCTATAAGTAAATATAAGTAAGAAGGATTAGGTCGAGTCCTAGGATGATTCTGCCAAAAGTGCAGAGATTTCCGACGCTTTCTTTGTAGCTGCTCTTATAGAGGCACCACCATGGTCCGGCCACTACAATGCCTTGGCCCTTTTTGGCATGTGGATACGCCGTTATCATCAGGCTTATATAAGTCAGACCCAGTATTGAAAAAATGTATGCGATCATTGTTTAGTACTCTATGGGGCCAGTGCTGTAGTTAGGCCCCGGAATGCCGCCCATAAGTCCGCCATAGGCGCAAAGTGTTCCGTCGGGGTTCAGTTGTCCTCCTAAGAATAGACCAGCTCGGCCCGGCGCCCCGGATACGACTCCACCGTCGGGAAGATGATCTTTCCAATCGGGACCACAATTTGTTTCTGGCGGAGGGGGCATTTCACATACTAGTATCGCAGCACCCAATCCACCGACTCCAAGGGATCCTGTGGCTGTAGGTTCTCCTTGAATATAGGACGCGCAGTACATCCCAAGACAAGCGGTAAAGCCGTAGCGAGCGACCTGTTTTCCTGGCATAAGCGTAGGGCCGTTGGGATAACCCATAAGTCCTTTTGGATCGATAACATTCAACGGATTGGCCATTGCATATTCGAAAGTATTCAAACCGCCTGTCAACCCAATCGGATCGCTCTGCATGTAGCGTCCAGTTTTCGGGTCGTAATCACGGAAATAGTTATAGTGGAGTCCAGTCTCGACATCGTAGTACTGACCGGGAAAGCGCAGGTTGATTTCCAGTTGTCCGCTGGCTTCCTTTGTACCAAATGCATCGGAAACCCACTCCCATATCTTTGTTCGCGTTGCGTTCGTTGCGATCCGCGGTGTGTTGAGGTGGTCGCTATGGAGGTAGAACGCGGCGCTGTTTGCTGGCGCGCCCGTTGCACCGTAGCTCACACTGATCCCGCCCAAGGGCACCCCTTCGAGCCAGATATAAAACTGACTTCTCAGCTTCTTGCCTTGGTTATCGAATACGTGCTCGCCAAGAGGTTCGCCACTCAACCCGTAGATAAATGTTGTAGTGCCTTGAGAGGTGATTTTTTTGGTTCGTTGGCCGAAAGCGTTGTAGCGGAACCGAGCCTTGACAGTACCCTTGATTTTCACTTTGTTCAGGCGATTCTGCTCGTCGTAGGAAAACTGACGATCGGCGCGGTCTGCGGTCAGGTTGCCTGTCGCGTCGAAGCCTACCGAGTGGGTGCCTGCCAGCGTCAACCGATTGTTGCTCGCCCCATACTGATAAGACGTGCCAGCGGTGACACGCAACTCGCCGTCAATCAACGTGCTGAGCGCTTTTCGGGTGCGGTTACCCGCGGGATCATAAACGTAAGTCATCCGGTTGAAAGCAGTAGATTCTCCCACCAGGCGATCCAGCGGGTCATAGCTGTAGCCATGGTTGTCGACTGAGTCGCGTTGCATTTGAGTCATGTTTCCCTGGCCGTCGTAGGTATAGGCGTTACTCTGGCCTGCAACGGTTTGAGCGGTCAGCCGGTAGTCCAGATCGAAGGTACGTTGAAGCGTAGTCCCGTTGGCCCAGGTCAGGTTTTTAAGCGGACCAAAAGGTTGATACGTGATGTTGCTGGCGAACGCGGTCGGCTGCCCCGTGCCGCGCCGAATTTGTACTTGGCTGATTTGTCCTGTGGTGTTGCGCGAGTAAACGATGCTGAAACCTGTTGGATAGTCGATCCTGCTCAATCGATTGGCTACGTCGTATCCATAGCCGATTTGTTCTGGCTGAGTGGCTGTGTTTGCAGGCGCTGTTTGCCGCTGGCCTGTAACGTTGCCTTGGGCGTCGTAGGTGTAATTCAGCTCCCCGTTGACGTCCTCCACGGCTGTCAGTCGGCCAATGCCTTTGTTACCGGCGGCAATCGAATCGTAGTGGAACTGAACGTCCAGTGCCGGGTTCGTCGGATAGCGGCGGGCGGTCAGGCGATTGAGCGCATCGTAGGCAAAAGTCGTGACCACACCACGCGCGTCCACCTGTTGCGTCACGTTGCCTGCGGCATCGTATTGGTAGTCAGTGGAGCCGCTCTCAGGGCTGTTCACCCGCGTCAGGTTTCCCAGGCCGTCGTATTGATATTGAGTGGTCGCACCACGTGGGTCGCGGACTTGCGTGAGGTTATCTTGAACGTCGTACTCAAGTTGAGTGATGCCATTGAGCGGGTCAGTATTCGTCACCCATCGGTTCAATGGGTCAAAGGCCCGTTGATGGCTGTGATTGCGGGGGTTGGTCAGCGCGATCGGATTATCGTTAAGGTCGTACTGGGTCCGGCTTGTCTGGCCGGCAGCACCCACTGAACGCAGCAAGCGACCCAGTTCGTCATACACCCATTGATGTTGTCTGGTCAGATGACCGGTCTTGTCCTTGATCCTTACCGCAGTCCGGCTCCCCATCGGGTCGAGATCAAATTCGATCTGTTCCCCTGCGTTATTGCTCACTCGAATGAGCCGCCTTGCGTCGTCCCAGGTGTAAGCCGACCAGCTATTGTCTGCGCGAATGATCTTGGTGATGTCGCCCACGGCGTTGTGTTCAAAGCGAACAGTGCCGGTAGCGGTACTCAACGACCTCACCCAGCCTTGTGGTGAATAGGTCAGGTTTGTAATAACGCCATTGGAATCGACAATTGTCTTAGGGTTGCCGGTGACGTCAAAGTTGGAAAATGTAGTGGTGTGCCCGAGCGCGTTGATAATGCGTGCCAGATGTCCTTTGGCATCGTATTCATAGCGGGTAATGTCACTTACATCTGTTCGGGGCCCATCTGACGACTCCAACAGCCCCTGGGTATTGTAGGTAAACGACCAGCCACGTTCGGCAGCTTGGCAAAGAGGAAGGGTGGTAATGGTTCCGCCCAAAGCGAGAGCGAACAGAGCAACCTTGCAGATCAATGTATTCATATTCAGATCCTTCTGAATTAACGTGAAATGATTGTTTTACTGAGCTGGCGCCCTTGAGTGTCATAGGTGTATTGAATGGAGCGATTCGGTTCGTTGATACGCACTGGGGAATACAGCGTCGGGTGCCATTCGGTGGTGATCATTCTCGCTTGAGAAGTGCCGCTCGCTTCCGTGCGAGAGGTTTCCAGGCCACGGTCGTTGTGGAGATAGGTGGTTATATTGCCTTTGTTATCTGTTTTTGTTGTCAGCAGACCGCGGGTGTCGTAGGTGAAAGTTGAGTTGCTATCGGGACAGTTGGCCGATGGAAAACCTGTAATGGATTTGATGCGTTTGATGCCTTGAATCAATTCAAATTGATAGTGCGTCTGCTTGCCCAACGCGTTAGTGACCGTGGACGATCCATCACTGTTGTAGTTGACCAGGACTTTCTCAGCTCCAGCAGCGTGCTCACTTGAAATGGCGCGTCCTTGTTCATCATAGGTCCATGTGGCGTAACGTACCCCGCGTTCATCGATAATGCCGGTCAGCAGTCTGCGGTCGTTGGGGTCTTGATAAAGGTATTGTTTGTTTTCTGTATGGTTTGGATGGTTTTTGATCATCGAAGTAAGCTGTTTGTAATCATTGTAGGTGTAGCTAATGTTTACGTTGTTCGCTGTGACGGTAAGAGGTTGCTTCTTTGCGTCCTCGGTAAACGTTAAGGTGTTGCCAAAGCCGTCAGTGACAGTTGCAATGGTATTTAAGTATGTGACGTTTAGTGCGATACCTGATTTGATAAGCGCTATGAGCCTTCCGTCGCTGTCAAACTCAAGTACGTGGTTGTTGGAGGCATGATAGCTCCAGCGGTTTGACAGGCGGGTGAGCTTGCCCGTTTCTGGTGGTTTACCCTTATACGACGCACCTTCCTTTTCGAAATAGGAGAGATTTCCATTATGATGAATAAGCGTGATCAGGTTCTCTTCGAAATTTAGTCTGGATGAATAACCATGTCGCCATACTCCATCGGCGCTTCTGTAGGACTTTGAAAACTCGAGTGGATTTAAAGCTGAAGGTGAGTTCGAAACAGAGTAGTCATTTTCGAGTTGTATTTTATAGCCTGTTGCGAAATTTATCGGATTTCCCGTTAGGCTTGAAGGGCAGCTGTTGTCCACCCCTTGGGCTTCGCATTGTTCGGTAAAGTTATTAAAAGTTTTCCCGCCTTCGCATGAGTTGCCATGCCTGTATATCGATATGGCTAGATTGTCATCGGGCCCGTCACCATAGAAAAGGTTACAGGTCCATTGGTTTTCCCTTGAGGTGGGAGTGGCAGAGCCGTATTCATACATTTCGTACTCAGTGTTTTCGTGCAGAAATCGACAGGCTAGTTCTGGGGATAGATGATTTTTCTGTGGTCCCTGCCAATCCCAAGCTTCCGGTTGAATGTGCCAATAATATTCCTCTGCTGTTGTGTTAAAACTAGTGGCAAGCAGTGAGAGTGACAGAGAGTATGAGGCGAGTGTTTTGGGTGACATTGGGCGTCCCTGCGGTTTTTTAGGTTTTAAACTCCCTTAATGATTTCTCGGTGCGACGCTGTGAAAACGATACATATATAGTGTGTTTGTAACCTTATGTTGTGATCCAGCAAAGCTTTCGCCATGCTGGCAGTCAGGAAAACGGCCAAGCCATCGATCGCTGTGCGTCGCCTACAATCACTTGTGTATTTGACCTCCCGCGGGCGCAGGACAACTTTTCCCGCCTAGTCGCTTTCAGAACACGTTTCGTCGTCCATGTGCAATCGCCAACCCCCGGGAGTGGCAAGCTGTGAGGATGCCCCGGATCAGGTGCGCCAAAGACACCTGGCCGGAGAGCGAGAATGGCGATCGGATGTGCCACGCTACCGTGACGTGGGCCGGACGCCGCAGCCAAGACTCCGGACGGCTGCCGCCATGCGGCGGTGTCGTTCGAGATGCCGAGGTACGTTTATGCCTGATGAGACGCTTCACCTGCCTTTGATCCATAGCGTGCTTGCGCGCGAAAAGGACACCCCCGGTGCCTTGCTGCCTATTCTCCATGCCATCCAGGCAGGCTGCGGGTATGTCCCCGACAACGCCGTCCCGGAGATCGCCCACGCCCTGAACCTCAGCCTGGCTGAAGTGCGCGGGGTCATCAGTTTCTACCACGATTTCCGCACCACGCCGCCGGCGCGCCATACGCTTCGCCTGTGCCGGGCCGAGTCCTGCAAGAGCATGGGCGCCGAAGCCCTGGCTGCGCAGTTGCGCGAGCAGTTGGCGCTGGACGATCACGGCACCAGCGCCGATGGCAGTATCAGCCTGCGCCCGGTCTATTGCCTGGGGGCCTGCGTCTGCTCGCCGGCCCTGGAGCTGGACGGGGAACTGCATGCCCGGATCACGCCCGAGCGTCTGCGTCAGTTGGTCAATGATTGCATGGAGGAGGGCGCATGCTGACGCTCTGTATCCCCCGTGATTCGGTGGCCCGTGCCGTGGGCGCGGACAAGGTGGCCGATGCGTTGGTCCGTGAGGCTGAACGTCGCCAGCTGCCGCTGACGGTGTTGCGCACCAGTTCCCGTGGCCTCTACTGGCTGGAACCGTTGGTGGAGCTGGAAAGCGCCGGCGTCCGGCTGGGCTTCGGCCCTGTCACGCCCGCCGATGTGCCGGGCCTGCTGGATGCCCTGGCAGGCGATCCTGGTAGCCATCCGCTGGCCCTGGGGCCGGTGGAGGAGATTCCCTATCTCAAGAGTCAGCAGCGCCTGCTGTTCGCGCGCGCCGGCATCACGCAACCGCTGTCTTTGGACGACTACCGTGCCCGGGGCGGCTTCCTGGGCCTGGCCCGGTCCATCCAGATGGACGGCGCAGATGTCGTCGCCAGCGTGCTGGACTCCGGCCTGCGTGGCCGGGGTGGTGCGGCGTTTCCGGCGGGCATCAAGTGGCGCACTGTGCGTGATGCCCAGGGGCCGCAGAAGTACGTGGTCTGCAACGCCGACGAAGGCGACTCCGGCACGTTCGCTGACCGTATGCTGATGGAAGGCGACCCCTTCCTGCTGATCGAAGGCATGATCATCGCCGGCATCGCCGTAGGCGCGACGATGGGCTATATCTACGTGCGTTCGGAGTACCCGGACGCCGTCAATACGCTGAACGACGCGCTGCACATCGCCCGTGAGGCCGGTTACCTGGGCGCGAACGTCGGCGGCAGTGGCCACACGTTCGAGCTGGAAGTGCGGGTCGGTGCCGGCGCTTATATCTGCGGCGAGGAAACGGCGCTTTTGGAGTCCCTCGAGGGCAAGCGCGGCACGGTGCGCGCCAAGCCGCCGCTGCCGGCGCTGCAAGGCCTGTTCGGGTTGCCGACACTGGTGCATAACGTGCTGACCTTGACCTCGGTGCCGATCATCCTGGAGAAGGGCGCGCAGTTCTATCGCGACTTCGGCATGGGCCGTTCCCTGGGCACGATGCCGTTCCAACTGGCCGGCAATGTCCGTCACGGCGGCCTGGTGGAACGCGCCTTCGGCCTGAGCCTGCGAGAATTGGTGGAAGGTTACGGCGGCGGTACCGCCAGTGGTCGGCCCCTGAAGGCCGCGCAAGTGGGTGGGCCGTTGGGTGCCTGGGTGCCGCCTTCGCAGTTCGATACGCCGCTGGACTACGAAGCGTTCGCCGCCATGGGGGCGATGCTCGGCCACGGTGGTGTGGTAGTCGCCGACGACAGCCTGGACATGGCCCAGATGGCCCGGTTCGCCTTGCAGTTCTGCGCCGAGGAATCCTGCGGCAAGTGCACGCCATGCCGGATCGGCTCCACCCGCGGGGTGGAAGTGGTGGATCGCTTGATCGCCAGCACCGAAGCCGGTGCCCGTCAGGAACAGGCCCTGTTGCTGCAGGACCTGTGCGACACCCTGCAATACGGTTCGCTCTGTGCCCTCGGTGGGATGACGTCCTACCCTGTCGCCAGCGCCCTCAAGCATTTTCCCGCCGACTTCGGTCTGGCGACCACGGAGGCCGACCAATGATTACCATCTTCGATCCCCGCACCGATATCGACTTGGGCACCCCGGCGCGTGAAAGCGCCGTGCAGGTCAGCCTGACCATCGACGGGCGCGAAATCAGCGTCGCCTCCGGCACTTCGGTCATGCGTGCCGCGGCCTTGCTCGGCACCACCATTCCCAAGCTCTGCGCCACCGACAGCCTCGAAGCCTTCGGCTCCTGCCGCATGTGCCTGGTGGAAATCGACGGCATGCGTGGCTATCCCGCGTCCTGCACCACGCCGGTGACCGAGGGCATGGTGGTGCGCACGCAAACCTCCAAGCTCGCCACGCTGCGACGCAACGTGATGGAGCTGTACATTTCCGACCACCCGCTGGACTGCCTGACCTGCTCGGCCAATGGCAACTGCGAATTGCAGACCGTGGCGGGGCAGGTGGGCCTGCGCGAAGTGCGCTATGGCTACGAAGGTGCCAACCACCTGGACGAGGCCAAGGACGTTTCCAACCCGTATTTCGACTACGACCCGAGCAAGTGCATCGTCTGCAGCCGCTGCGTGCGTGCCTGTGAGGAAATCCAGGGCACCTTCGCCCTGACCATCAGCGGGCGTGGCTTCGATTCCCGGGTGGAAGCGGCCGGGGGTGACAACTTCCTCGACTCCGAATGCGTGTCCTGCGGCGCTTGCGTACAGGCGTGCCCGACGGCGACCCTGATCGACAAGAGCGTCGTGGAAATCGGCCAGCCGGAGCGCAGCGTCATCACCACATGCGCCTACTGCGGCGTGGGTTGCTCGTTCCGCGCCGAGATGAAAGGCGAACAACTGGTGCGCATGGTTCCGGACAAGAACGGCCAGGCCAACCACGGCCATTCCTGCGTCAAGGGTCGCTTCGCCTGGGGCTACGCCACGCACCCGGATCGCATCACCAAGCCGATGATCCGCAAGCACATCAACGACCCGTGGCAGGAAGTCAGCTGGGACGAGGCGGTCACCTACGCCGCCAGCGAACTGCGCCGGATCCAGCTCAAGTACGGGCGCGACTCCATCGGCGGCATCACGTCCAGCCGCTGCACCAACGAAGAAACCTACCTGGTGCAGAAACTGGTGCGCACCGCGTTCGGCAACAACAACGTCGACACCTGCGCCCGTGTCTGCCATTCGCCTACCGGTTACGGCCTCAAGCAGACCCTGGGCGAGTCCGCCGGGACCCAGAATTTCGATTCGGTGATGAAGGCCGACGTGATCCTGGTGATGGGCGCCAACCCAACCGACGCGCACCCGGTGTTCGGCTCCCAGCTCAAGCGCCGCCTGCGCCAGGGCGCGCGACTGATTGTCATCGACCCACGGCGCATCGACCTGGTGGATTCGCCCCATGCCCGCGCCGAGCTGCACTTGCAACTGCGTCCGGGCACCAACGTGGCAATGCTCAACGCGTTGGGCCATGTGATTGCCACCGAGGGCTTGATTGACCTGCCTTTTGTCGAAGCTCGCTGCGAGGCGGCGGATTTCGCCCGCTGGCGCGATTTCGTCAGCCTGCCGGAAAACTCGCCCGAGGTCCTGGGCCCGGTTTGCGGCGTACCTGCCGAGCAGATCCGCGCTGCGGCACGGCTCTACGCCACTGGCGGTAACGCGGCCATCTACTACGGCCTCGGCGTCACCGAACACAGTCAAGGCAGCACCTCGGTCATGGGCATCGCCAACCTGGCCATGGCGACCGGCAATATCGGTCGCGAAGGTGTCGGGGTGAACCCGCTGCGTGGGCAGAACAACGTCCAGGGCTCCTGCGACATGGGCTCGTTCCCCCACGAGTTGCCAGGCTATCGGCACATCTCCAACGAAGCGGTCCGCGCCGAGTTCGAGCAGGCCTGGAACGTCACCCTGCAACCCGACCCGGGCCTGCGTATCCCGAACATGTTCGAAGCGGCCCTGGACGGCACCTTCAAGGCGCTTTATTGCCAAGGTGAAGACATCGCCCAGAGCGACCCCAATACCCAGCATGTGACGGCCGCGCTGTCCGCGCTGGAATGCGTGATCGTCCAGGACATCTTCCTCAACGAGACGGCCAAGTTCGCCCACGTGTTCCTGCCGGGCAGCTCGTTCCTGGAGAAGGACGGCACCTTTACCAACGCCGAACGCCGTATCTCCCGTGTTCGCAAGGTGATGGACCCATTGGCCGGCAAGGCCGATTGGGAAGCCACCATCGCCCTGGCCGATGCCCTGGGCTACAAGATGCACTACAACCACCCTTCGGAAATCATGGATGAAATCGCCCGCCTGACGCCGACCTTCACCCGCGTCAGCTACGCCGAACTGGAGCGCCACGGCAGCCTGCAATGGCCTTGCAACGATGCCGCGCCGGACGGCACGCCGACCATGCACATCGAGCAGTTCGTGCGCGGCAAGGGCCGCTTCATGCTCACCGGCTACGTGCCCACCGAAGAGAAGGTCAACAACCGCTACCCGCTGCTGCTGACCACCGGCCGCATCCTCAGCCAGTACAACGTCGGCGCCCAGACCCGGCGCACCGAAAACGTCGCCTGGCACGAGGAGGACCGTCTGGAAATCCACCCGACCGATGCCGAGAACCGCGGGATCGTCGACGAAGACTGGGTCGGTATCGGCAGCCGTGCCGGGCAGACGGTGCTGCGCGCGAGGGTGACCGAGCGGGTGGCGCCGGGCGTGGTCTACACCACGTTCCACTTCCCGGAATCGGGCGCCAATGTGATCACCACCGATAACTCCGACTGGGCCACCAATTGTCCGGAATACAAGGTGACAGCGGTGGAGATCGTGCGGGTCAGCCAGCCTTCGGAATGGCAGAAGCGTTACCAGGCCTTCAGTGATGAACAAGGCCGCCTGCTGAGGGAACGTCGCCATGCCGAAAAAGCCGAGGTGCGTCGATGAGCTCTGACAGCTTGATCAAGATGGCCAACCAGATCGGTCAGTACTTCGCCAGTGAGCCGGACCATGCGGTGGCGGTGCGTGGTGTGTATCAGCACATCAAGAGCTTCTGGACGCCAACCATGTGTCGCGACTTGATGGCCTGGCAAACGAAACATCCTGACGCTGTCCTGCACCCGTTGGTGTTGGCAGCATTGATGGAGTTTGAAAAAGCGGCCTAGGAATGTAATGCCAGTCAGCTAAGCCTCAAACCTGTGGGAGCAAGCTCTGCTCCCACAGGGCTGTGTACCTTTCAGTTATTGGTTATTGACGGTGATGTAGGGGTCCCAGGTGTTGGTCGGGCCAATCTGGTTCAGGTTTCGGTCCAGCAGAACGAAGTAGATTTGGTACCAGAGCTTGCCTGGGCTCAGTGCAGTGGACTGCCAGAAGGTATAGGTCACATCGGTTTTGGCGATACCGCCGGGGGCGCCGTTGTCCAGATAAGGCACGGGGATGCCGGGAATGTTGAACGGTGTCGGCTTCGAAATGGTGCCCTTGTAATCACCGCCCTGGTGAGGGTCGCCAATCTCGACGTCCTTGATCAATGCGATGCGGTCGAAGTTGCGCGACAGCGTGGTGGCGCGCCAACGAATGATGTCACCGGGTTTTACGTCGAACCACAATTCGTTACCGCCTTCGCCTTCGCCGCTGGTGATGTTGGCATGGCTGTCGATGGCACTGCGGGTCACCAGCATGGCAATCGCGCCGCCTACGTCGTTGGGGTGGGCGAGCAGGTAATCGGCGTCAACGTTGACCAGCACATCAATGGTTTGGGTCGTTCCAGACATTTTGTTGCTCCTTGAGGGAATGACATTGACGACCGCGCCTGCAAAGGCGTCCGGGCCACCCGGTCCCTGGGTGCGGTCTCGAGAGGAACGATAGGTGATAGCTTTGTAGTGTCAAATCTCGAATGCTTGACGCTGGCCAAGCAGAGCGAAGCGCAACACAAACAAGGCGTTGATTTACTTTTGGCGTGGACGATCACCCACTGGATTCTGGGTGGTTTGCGGGTGGTTTTAGTGGCCAAAGGCGTACGAATTTTGTCGGCGATTGCTCCCGAACTCGCCGGAGGACAGGATGCTGGCAAGGAGGGGACGCCCTTGCCAGCGAAGCAGGAAAAATCAGCTCCGGGCTTGATCGGCCGCCCAGTGCTTCATTTCTTCGGCAATGAAGTGGTTCACCAGGTCGCTGTACATTCTTTCGATGGCATCCGGGTTCAGGCCCTCGGCCTCGGCCCATTCCCGTCGTGTCGCCAGCATCGCCTTGAAACGCTCCGGCGCACGTACCGACGTGGCCGAGGTCTTGAACTTCGAAGCCGCGAGTACGTATTGAAAACGCTTGCCCAGCAATTTGATGACCGCCTGATCGAGGGCATCGATTTCACCTCGGATGTCCTCCATGCTGACGCACTCCGAGGGTTGCAGCCGATTGCAGACTTCCATGTAGATCGCTCCATTGTTTGAGCAGGCTCGGCCCAGCCTGGGCCGATGTGCTGATGTGGGTTGAATGCCAATCCAGGCTATCAGGTTTGGCAAGCGGGGGGAGCTTGCCTGTGACAACGATGGTGAGTGCTGCCGCCATCGCGAGCAAGCTCGCTCCCACAGGAGACTTGGACAGGCCGCAAAATCGAGGTGCACCACCGATCAAACTGTGGGAGCGAGCAATTGACGTTGGAAATGACCCCGATGTAATTGCGTGTGCCGACGCGTCCATCCTCGCGGACGTAACCTTCGAAGGTCGCGGGATTCTCGCTCAACGACGTGGGGGCATACACGTTACGTACGCTGTGTTCGGTCGTATTGGCGGGCATGTCCAGATTGTTCACGTGGACGTGATCGCCCGGCTCGATGGCCTGAGTGGCCTGGCCGTACTTGAGCACACGCTGGCCGGCCAACACCGGGCGCAGGGCGATCTTGTGGCCGGACGGAATCGCCTGCCGGGCGACCAGGCTGATGCCGTCGGCACTCACCGGCTGACCTTCGGCGATATCGCCTCGGGCCACCGCGACATCATCGCCAGGCGTCGCCCGGCGCTGCATCATCGGCTGAACCCAGGTCCATTCCGGCAGGTCACTCGTTTGTCAGGAACGAAAAACAGGATGGACCCCTTGATGCGACCTATTGAACTCACCAGCCTTTCCTTTGCCGCGCTGCTGTGCGTGGCCTGTTCAAGCCAACCGCCTGCCACATGGAGCTACGTCGACGCCCAGGGACGGGCCAATCTTCCCCCCGACCAGGCCTACCCCGAGCTCTTTGAAGCGGTGCAGCGTGGGCAGGTGTTCACCGACCAGAAGCATTTCGTGGACGCACTGCCCAACCGTGATCCGGCACAGATCCGCGCCGACTACCTGGCCCAACGTGGTCGCGACGGCTTCGATATCAAGGCCTTCGTGAAAGACAACTTCATCGAATCTGGCCAAGCCGAAAGCCCGGCGCCCAAGCCCGGCGCTCCGATCCAGGAACACATTGACAGCCTCTGGCCGATACTGAGCCGATCCTACAGCCAGGTGCCGGCCTACAGCAGTTTGTTGCCCTTGCCGCAGCCCTATGTGGTACCTGGCGGACGCTTTCGCGAGATGTATTACTGGGATTCGTATTTCACCATGCTGGGTCTCGAGCAAAGCGGCGATAAGGCCCGGGTCCGCCAGATGACCGATAACTTTGCCTACATGATCGACACCTACGGCCACATTCCCAACGGCAATCGCACCTACTACCTGAGCCGGTCGCAGCCGCCATTTTTCGCCTACATGGTGGAGTTGCAGGCGCGCATCGAAGGTGACCAGGCCTATGGGCGATACCTGCCACAGTTGCAGAAGGAGTATGCCTATTGGATGGAGGGCGCCCAGGCACTCAAGCCCGGCGCTGCGGATCGGCACGTGGTCAAACTCGCCGATGGCAGTGTGCTCAACCGCTATTGGGATGCCAGCCCGACGCCTCGACAGGAATCCTGGTTGCAAGATGTCAGCACCGCCGAACAGGCGCCGGATCGCCCCAAGGAGGAGGTCTGGCGTGACCTGCGCGCCGGCGCCGAAAGTGGCTGGGACTTCAGCTCGCGCTGGTTGGACGACGGACAGAACCTGGCGAGTATTCGCACCACTGCCATTGTGCCCGTGGACCTCAATAGCCTGATCTATCATCTGGAACAGACCATCGCCAAAGCCTGCGAGACGGTGCAGAACGGCCCGTGCGTCCAGGCTTACGGCCGGCGCGCCGAATTGCGCCAGCGGGCCATCGAGCAGCACTTGTGGAATGCCGACAAAGGTTTCTACGTGGACTACGACTGGCAACGCCGGCAACAACGCCAGCAGCTCACGGCGGCGACGCTTTTCCCGCTGTACACCGGCCTGGCCGGCGCCGAACATGCCCATCGCACCGCCGATGCGGTCCGTGATGGCCTGTTGCGTGCCGCAGGTATCGCCACCACCCAAGTCGACACTGGCCAGCAGTGGGACGAACCCAATGGCTGGGCACCGCTGCAATGGGTCGCGGTGGAGGGGCTGGACCGCTACGGGCACACCGCGTTGGTGCAACAGGTAGGCAGTCGCTTCTTGCAGCAGGTCGAGAACCTCTACCGCAAGGAAAACAAGCTGGTGGAGAAATACGACCTGTCCGGACGGGGCGACGGCGGGGGAGGTGGCGAATATGAATTGCAGGACGGCTTCGGCTGGACGAATGGGGTGACGCTCAAGCTGTTGGGTAAATATGGCCAGACTTCCTCAACCCTTGGCCAGTGAATGCCAATGAACCCATGTGGGAGCGAGCTTGCTCGCGATGACGGCGTGCCAGCCACCCTCAATGCTGCTGAACCAACGCTATCGCGAGCAAGCTCGCTCCCACAAGGGATGTGAGGTGGGCATCAAACCTCACCGTCATCCTGGAAAAAAAATGGGCTCGCTATTCATGCACCGTCACCCGATTGCGTCCGGTCTTCTTCGAGGTATACAGCGCCTGGTCGGCCCTGGCGATCAGCTCGGCGTGGTCGTTCGAGGGCTGGCTCAGGTCCGCCACTCCCAGGCTGACGGTGAAGCGGATAGTCTGGTCGTTGAACTGCACTTCCAGTGCTTCGATAGCCTTGCGCAGGCGCTCGGCGAAAATATGTGCACCAGCCTTGTCGGTGTCTGAAAGCACCACGGCGAACTCTTCACCGCCATAACGCCCGGCCACGTCGGACTCGCGTACATGTTCGTGCAGCAGCTTGGCGACGTGCTCGATGACCTTGTCGCCAGCCTGGTGACCGTAGGTGTCGTTGACCCGCTTGAAATGATCGATGTCGAGCATGACCAGGCTCAACGCATGGCCATAGCGCTGGTGCCGGGCGTAGGCGGCTTTCAGGTTGCTCTCCCAATGACCACGGTTGTACAGCCCCGTCAGCCGATCGGTGCTGGAGAGTCGCTGCAGCTGTGCGTTGGCGGCCTGGAGTTGATGCCGGTTGGTGGCGACGTCGGTAACGTCATAGATCACCAGGCAGATGTGCTTGATGGTGTTGTCGGGCGAGCGCAGCGGCAGCAGTGTGGTGTTCTGGTACATGAACGCCTCCTGGCCGGTGATCGGCTGGTAACTCTTGAAGCGCATCAAGTACGGGCGCTGCTCCCAGACCGTGAACGCTGGCGTGCCCAGGGTCGCGACGCTTTCCACCTTGCGGCAGAACCATTGGCGATCGATTTCGGGGAACAGGCTGAAAAAAAGCTGGTTGTGCGCGTCCTTGGGCTGTACCCCGGAGCGGTTCTCCATGAAGGTGTTCCAGACTTGCACGCGGTACTCGCGGTCGAGCACCACCACCCCGACGTCGATGCTCTGAACGATGGCCAGCAACCAGTGGAATTCGTTCAGATCGATGGATTCGCTCATGGCTCAGTTCATCAGGTAGGCAAGTTTGTGGGTCAACCGTTCGATGGAGTCTTCCGTGAACAACAGCAACAGGTCGAAACGAATATCGTGCCCTTCCAGGCTGTAGCTGATTTCCACCGCCAAGGTCTTTTTCCAGTGTTTGCTGTTGGTCCGGATCAGTTCCTCGATGGCTGCGTGCTGGCCGAGAATCTGCGGGTGGCCCTGGGAAAACACCACGTCGATCTGTTCGGCAATGCTGCTCAGGCACGCGCCGATCAGGACGCTGGAAAGGTCCAGCAACATCTCCAGGTCCGAATAGTCGGCGCTCTGGCGCTGCATCAATTGCGCGATGTCGGCGATTTCCGAGTCATGGAAGATCAACAGGGCTTCGCCAGCGATGCCGCTGCCGATAAAACCCTGGCAGATCGCGGTGAGTTGCTGGGCGCTGCCAACGTCGGTCAAGGCCATGTGCAACTCACCGACTTCGAGGAGGTTCACGTTCGGCACCGGCAATTGCACGAAGACCCCCAGCACCTTGGCGATCAGGGCCGCTGCCCGGCCGATGGCCACGTTGACCGTCTCGCGGAACACATCGTGGAAACTGATGGCCGTGGTCGTGACCGAACGATTCTGCAATGGCACCTGGCTGGGTTGGGCCAGTAGCCCCAGCCGCGCCAGCGTCTGGCGCAGGTCGTTTTCATCGAACGGTTTTTTCAGGAATGCCAGCGCGCCCAGCTCATGTACGCGGCGCACCGCCTCATCCTGGACGTCACCGGAAATCACGATGACCTGCGCCTTCAATCCTTCGTCGCGCAAGGCGCTCAATACCTGGTAGCCATCCATTTCCGGCATGGTCAGGTCGAGCAGCACCACATGCCCCAGGCCCTGGCGTATGGCGTCCATGGCCTGGCGGCCATTGCTCGCCTCGGTGACCGAAACCGGCCAGTCTGTCGGCAGTGCACGCAACACCTGTTTGCGCGCCATGTTGGAGTCGTCACACACCACCAGGGGAATCAACGACACAGGAATGACCATGGCTGATCAATGGCAGGGAAGGAGGGGCTACTGACATCATTCATAGGCTTGCAAAGACCCTTTGATTAACGAACCGGGTTTATCAGGCTTAGCGTCCTGCACGAAAACTGCGGGGCTCGGTTGCATTAGAAACTGGACCAATAAGTCAGGGGCGTCAACTGCACTTGTTCATCGACACTCCATGCAAAGCCACGGTCGGCGTGCGATTGGCTACCAGAGCCAAGGTATCGGGCTTTTTCACCATGGGTTCAAGGTAACCTCGTTGCGTGGATCGCCATTCGTCTGTTCCTTGTAACGTTGGCTGAAGCTGCGCGTTATCACGCACCGAAGCGTAGCCTAGATCGCCAGTTTGAGCGTAAAGGTCGCGCCTGTTCCCGGGCCATCGCTATGGGCCTCCAGCGAGCCGCCCATCTCCATGGCCGCCAGGACGCAGCTATGCAGGCCAAAACCATGACCATCCTTGCGTGTGGTAAAGCCATGGGCAAAGATCCGCGTCAGGTTCTCGGGCGCTATGCCTTCGCCGTTGTCGATGACCTTGATCACCAGGGTGTCTTCTTGGGGGATTTCGCTCTGAAGGATGATTTGAGGGGGCAGCTCCGGCCGGTCATCCATCGCCCTGCTGGCGTTTTTTATCAGGTTGATCAGGATCAGCAGCACCCGGTGCTTGTCCAGTTGCAGCAAGGGTGTTTCGGCCAGGTCTCGCACCACGGTGATCCGACGCGCCGCGATGGTGCTGGCGTTCATGCGTACGGCATCCTCGATCAGTTCCTTGATCTGCACGGTTTCGGCAAGGCTGGAGGTGCCTGCGTAAGATTGCTGGGCGGCGACGATTTCCTTGATGTGATCAACGCTTTTGCTCAGTTGGCCGAGTTCTTCGGTCATGCTCTGTTGCTCCACCGCAAGTGCGTCCACCAGTTGGTTCAGGTAGCCGGGCAGCAGCTTGCCTTTCTCGTCGTGGGTGATGAAGTCGCCGAGGTCATCGGCGTGCTCGTTCATCATTTGCACCGCCTTACCGAGCCCCAGGGCCTTGCCGGCGCGCAGCTTGCGGGTGACCAGGTCTGCGGAAACATTCACGCTGTTGAGCACGTTGCCCACGTTGTGCAGGACGTTGGTGGCGATTTCGGCCATGCTGGCCTGGCGAGCGGCGGCGGCCAGTTGAGCATGGGCTTCGGCGGCGCGCAAACGGCTCTGCGCCAGTTGCCGGCTCATCCGGGCGAGCACACCCACCAGCAGCACCAGCAGCAGGCTGCCGCCCACCGCGAGCCAGAGGTAGGTACGCGCTTGCTGGTTCACCGCGGCCAGTTGTTCCTCCTCGGACAACCCGACAATCACCGCCAGCGGGAAGTCATGGAGCGGGCGGGCACTGGTGTAGCGCCGCACCCCGTCCCAACCATTGACCGAGAGCACCGCCTCGGTGTTTTCCGTGTTCGCCACCTCCGCCGTGTAATTGGCCGTATCGCCGGCCATTACCGTTTCTCCGGTGCGCCGCACGCGGAAGAGGCCGTCAGTGCCCAGCAACCCGAGCGTACCCTGTTCGCCGAGTTTCGAGGCGTCGTAGCTGCTGACGAAATAGGCGGCATCGACCTCGACCCTGGCGATCCCGGAAAGCGTGCCATCCGCGGCGTCGAGTCGCCGGCTGAAGCGCAAGCGCCATTCTCCCGTGACCGGACTTTTCCACGGCTGACTGATGGACAATGAGTCGCTGTGCCGCAGTGTTTGCTGCTCATTCGGGTTGGCGATATTTTCCCGGTCGTTGATCCGCGTACTCGCCACGAGCCTGCCGTCCGGGTTGACCACGCTGACGTCGAACAGCAAGGCCGGCGGCAACAAGGCCCGCTCCTGGAGCTGGCGCAGGGGATTGGGCTCGCCCTCGGTCTCATAGGTGTATTTGACCAGCTTGAGGGTTTGATCGATTTCATGGATAGCGCGCAGCATTTGCGCTTCGTAGGTGGCGCTCATTTCCAGGCTGGCCGTCGCGGCGCTTTGCTGCGCGCGAAGATGTTCGACCTTGATCAGGTAGAGGGTAGCGCTCCAGATGGCCAGCAACAGCAGAACGGCCAGCAGCGGGAACAGGATGTAGGCTTCCTTGGCCTGGTCGAAGGCGCGCCGAAGCACGCCGGCCTCGGTATCGTCATCGGCCTCGGCGCAATGGGCGGTGCCAGGGGCCAACCTCAGTGTCTCAGGCCGCTCGATCGGCATGGTGTGCTCCCTGCATTGTTCGACCGACGGCTGGTGGGCGTCGACGCGGTGCGGCTCGAGGGGTGTAGCTCCTGATGGCCCGAGCGAAAGATCCTGGGATCTGTCAGGAACTATAGACCACAAACTCTGCATGCCAATGCGGGAATGGCGCCTGGATTGACTGGAATACTGAGGACTTTGTGGTGAGGGGATTTGGTGGGAGCAAGGCTCCCTTCGCCACAGGTTGTTCAGTGTTTGCCCTATCGGGATCACACCGCTTGCTTGATCTTGCGATGCACCCATTGCGCCTCGTCCTTGAGTTCAAGGATTTGCCAATGGAAGTGCTCCAGGGCGGCACTGTGGCCGACGCTGATCAGGATCGTGTCCGGCAGCGTCTGCTTGAGCAGTTGATAGCAACGCGCTTCGTTTGCCGCATCCAGCGCCGAGCTGCTTTCGTCGAGGAACAGCACCGTGGGCCGGGCCAGCAGGGCCCTGACGAAGGCACAGCGTTGTTGTTCGCCGATGCTCAGGGTCTGTGACCAGTCGCGCTCCTGCTCCAACTGATCGCTCAGGTGTTGCAGGCCGACCTGCTCCATGACCTGGCGCAGCGTGGCATCCTCTTCGCGACGGGGTGGGTGGGGGTACCAGAGCGCTTCGCGCAGGCTGCCCAACGGCAGGTAGGGTTTTTGCGACAGGGTCAGGGCGCGCTCACGGTCATAGCCGCTCGAGCCGCGCGCGTGGGGCCACAGCCCGGTAATCGTGCGGATCAGCGTCGATTTGCCGTAGCCGGACGGCGCGCTGATCATCAGGCTGTCACCGGGCTTGAGTGACAGGTTGAAGCCTTTGAACAACGGCCGGCCGTTTGGCAGCCAGATGTCCAGGTCCTTGATATCGAGGCCGCTGGCCTGTTGTTGGTGCCTGACCTGGGACTTGACCTCGATGTTATCCAGGCGCTCCTGGAAGCCAACCAAGCGGTCGATCACCGATTTCCATTCCGACAGTTCCGGGAACACGCTCACCAGGTAGGCGATGGCCGCGTGCACTTCGCCGAAGGCCGCGCTTATCTGCGTCAGGCGGCCAAGGGGAAAGGCGCCGGCAAAGAACTGTGGCGCCATGATGAACATCGGTATGACCGTCGCGCTGCGCAAATAGAAGGTCGAGTAGCCCATGATCAGCTTCTGTTTTTTCACCAGCGCCCAGAAGTTGTCCAGCGCCGCCTCCAGGCGGTGGTTGAAGCGTTCGTTCTCCACGACTTCGCCGCGGTATTGCGCCACCGAGTCCGCGTTCTCCCTCAGGCGGATGAGCGAGAAACGAAAGTCCGCTTCACGCCGCTGTTGCATGAAGTTGAGGCTGGGCAGCGCACGTCCGAGCCAGAATGCAAGGCCGGTGCCCAGGAGCGCATACACCAGGGCGACCCACACCAGCAGCCCGGGAATGACGATCGATTGGTCGTTGAACGGCACGCTGACGAGGCTGGAGGCTTGCCAGAGGATATGCAGGAAGGAAAACAGCGACACCACCGACGTCAACAGGCCCAGGCTCAACTTGAGCGACTTGACGATAAACAGGTCGATGTCCTCGGCGATCCGCTGGTCGGGGTTGTCGACCTCGGTCTCGGTCAGCTTCAGCTTCTGGTAGCGCTGGCTGCCCAGCCATTGATCGAGCATGTTGCGGGTCGCCCAGCGCCGCCAGCGGATGGTCAGCTTCTGCTGGAAATGGAACGCGCCAACGGTAAAGGCGGCCATGCCGATCTGCAGCAGGATGAACTGCAGGCTACCGATCAGGAAACCGTGGTAATCCAAGGCCTGCAAGGCGTTATAGAAGTGCAGGTTCCAGAAATTGGTGAGGATGTTGACACCGACCAGGCACAGGGTCATCAGTACGGTAGCCAACAGCAGCAACAGGGCCGGGTACTTTTCCTCGGAAGCCCAGAAGGGCCGCGCGAGGCGCCAGAAATTGCGGATTGTGTGCATGGGATCTTGGTGAGCCTGGTCGCTAACGACGTTGAGTTTGCAGGGGAGGGAGGATAGGATCAGCCAATGCTAATCGTTTGCATTAATTAGGGAAAGCCACGGGAGCCCCGTTATCGAATTTCCAGAATGGCTTAACCAGGCCTGGCCGCCCATACAGCGGGTCGTCCGGCAGGAACCTGGCGACCAGCCTTCCATCACGTTGAGCCAGCTTGCCGACCCTGCCGCGTTGCAACCCTTGCTGACCCGATTTGCCCTGCGTTACCCGGAGGTGAACCGCGCCGCCGTGGTTTCGCAGTGGTCGATGAACTACATGAGCATTGTCTTGCCGGCCACCCTGGCCTGTGTGCTCACGCGTGGCTGCGCGATCGAGTTCTGGGGCGAGGGCGCGTTGTTGTTGCACGACGACGGCCAACCGGCGGCGCTGGGCCTGGCTGCCGGGCTGTCGTCCTTGAGCGCGGAGGATCGGGCGGTGTATTGGTCGCGGTTGGTCCACGAGCACCTGGCGCCACTGTTCGGCACGTTGGCCGTCGCCGGTGGCTTGGCCCCGAAAATACTGTGGGGCAACTTTGTCGCCATCTGGGACGGCGCCTTCGCCAGGATGGACCCGGACCTGTCCAGGGACGGCTTCGCCGAGGCGCACCAGTGGCTGGAACCGGTTACGGTGAACAACGGCCGCCTGAAGCTGCGAGGCCTGCAACGGATGGTCGAATCACCGGCGCCGCAGATATGCCCCACTTTGCCCTTGCGTCGGCATTGTTGCCTGCACTACCAACTGCACGAACCGGTCGAAGGCCAACCGCCAGTGCTGTGCGAATCCTGCCCCAAACTGCACCGCCTGCCGGTGGCGGAACAGGTGAGCTACCTGCATTACATCTATGAAGAGGGTTGAGCGCAGCTTACATTGCTGTGCCTTGCATGAACCCTTGCTCCCGCTTGGCTGCGCTGTAGGAGCTGCCGAAGGTTGCGATCTTTTGCTTTTGATCTTTCGCTTGAGACTCAACCGGTTTTGGAAAGATCGCAGCCTCGCTTCGCTCGGCAGCTCCTACAGTCCAGCGGGAGCAAGCTCCCTTGCCACATTCCTCAAGACAGCATTTGCGCCTGGGATGAGGCGTTGGCCTGGGGAGCTACTTCGCTGACTTTGCCATGTTCGACGTGGATCAACCGATCGGCCAGGCCGAAGTAGGCGTCGTCGTGGGAGATGACGATCAGCAATTTGCCGCGCTCGCGCAGGTCCGGCAGGATCCGGGTGTAGAAAAAGTGTTTGAACACCGGGTCCTGGTCGGCCGCCCATTCGTCGAACAGGTAGCAGGGGCGGTCATCCAGATAGGCACTGAGCAATGCCAGGCGCTTGCGTTGCCCGGTGGACAGCGCCAGCGTCGTCAGCTTGCCTCCTTCGATCTGCACCTTATGGTCCAGTTGCAGGTGCACCAGGTAGTCCTGCGCCTGTTTCACCAAGTCCGGATCGTCGCCATCGAACAGGTTTTCGAACAGGCAGAAGTCGGTGAAGATCGCCGAGAAGTGCTGTCGATAATGGAGGTTGTCGTTGCTCGAGGACACCTGCTCATCGAGCATGATGTCGCCACTTTCCGGTCGGTACAGCCCGGTCAGCAGCAAAGCCAGGGTGGTCTTGCCGCTGCCGTTGCCGCCGGTGATGAATACCACTTCGCCGGCATTGAGGGTCAGGTCGATGGGCCCCAGGGTGAAATGGCCGTCTTCGCGTTCGCGGTAATAGGTGTGGGCGACCTGTCGGCACACCAGGCGGCGAACCTGGGTCGGGGCGATGGTATCGAAGGTCTCGTCGGATGCTTCCATCTCGCCTTCCAGGGCTCGGATCTTATTCAGCGCCACGCTGGCGCGGCCCAGGGTCGGCAAGGCGTTCATCAGCTCCGACAGCGGCGTGATCATGTAGAGGATCGTCAGGATGTAGCCAGTGACGAGGCTCACGCCCAGGTCGATGAAATGCGGTGCGGCGAACAGCACCACGCCGATCAGCATGTAGAACACCGCGTTGCCCCAGTTCAATACCAAGGCGTAGATGCTCATGCCGCGTACGAAGTTGCGACGGTATTGCTGGCTGACCGGAATCAGCAAACGGGTGAAGAAGTGTTGCCGCCGTGGATGGTTGAGCTGCAGTTCCTTGCTGCCATCGGTGAGCAGGCGGTACTGGTCGAACAACTGATCCTTGAGCTCCCGGGCCCGGGAGATCGAAGTCAACGCCCGACGTTGCGGCCAGTGAAAACTGAAGCTGCCCGCGATGATCAGCAGCAGTGTCAGGCCGAGCAGCGGCAGGCTGAGCCAACCCAGGTAGCCCAGGCACGCGGCGATGATCCCGGCGTTGACCAGCAGGATCGGCACCAGCTCCACCGCCTGGCTGATGGTTTGCGTATCGTCGGTCAGCATGGCCAGCAGGCGATGCTTGCCCAGGCGCTGCAATTTCGCGTAGGGGGTATCGATCAGCTTGGCGCTCAGGTGCAGGCGCATGTCGTTGACCGCGGCCTGGCCCAGGCGCAGCAGGCTGATGTCGGAGATCACCCGTGACACCATGACCAGCAGCACCAGCCCGGCGAAAAGCAACCCGTCCACCGGGCGTAGCTTATCGAACACCTCCAGGCTGTGGTTGATGTTGGCGATCAGCCCGGCTGCCGCGAGGCCGCAGGTCAGGCCCGTCAGGGTCGCCACCAGCAGTGCGCGCCATGAACGTTTAGCCATGAGTAACAACAGATCCATTCAAACCGCTCCGTTTGTAGCAATGGCCTCGAGCCGCGCCGCCAGTTGCTGGTGCAGGGCCGGTTGCTCGAGGATAGTGAGATGCTGCGCCGGGATGACCTCACGGGTCAACGGTCCGGTGCTCAGGCGTTCCCAGTGCGGGTCGGCGAACTCAGCCTGTTCCAGGGTATCGTCGGCCCACCAGACATGCACCGGGCAACTGAGCGGCACAGGCTTGAAGGTCGCCAGCAGATGCTGCGTATGCTGCTGGTAGCGCAGCCGCGTTTGCAGGTGCTCCCAACTGTCACCATCGAGCTGCAGGCCCTGCTGGCGCGCCCACTGGGCCAGTTCCGGCAGGCGTGCTGCCGGGGGCAGGGCGTCCAGTTGTTCCAGCAGTACCGCCAGGGTCGCCTGTGGCAACTGGCGCAACACGGTCTGGCTGTCCGACGTCAGCGACAGGGCAGCCGACTCCAGCAGCGCTTCGACGGTGTCTTCCTGGGCGTGATGCTGGTACTGGGAATCGATGATACCGAGAAACGCTACCTGTTCGCCCTGGCTCTCCAGGTGCGCGGCAGCGGCAATCGCGAGCAGCCCGCCGAGGGAGAAACCCAGCAGGTGATAAGGACCGTGCGCTTGCTGCTGGCGCAGATGCTCGACATAGACCGCCGCCAGGCTCTCGATGTCACCGCCCAGTGTCGTGCTGTCGTCAGCCAGGTAGGCCGCCTGGAGTCCCCACAGTTGCCAGGCCGGTAGCGATGCCAGCAGGGGACGGTAGTCCTGCACATGGCCTGTGGAGGGGTGGAAGCAGAACAGCTTGCCGGCCTCCACAGGCGCTGCGTTTGGCGGCGACAGCCTGACCAGTGGCGAGAGCTTGAGTTCGGCCTGCACCAACGCCGCGAACGCCGCGACGCTGGGGGCGTTGAACACCGCATTGACCGTCACCGGCGCCGACAGCGCGGTCTGCAAACGGCTGGCGAGGGTCACCGCCGCCAGGGAATGGCCGCCCAGCTCGAAGAAATCGTCGTCGATACCCACCCGCTCCAAGCCCAGCACTTGCGCCCAGACCTCGGCAAGCAAAGCTTCCAGCGGGGTGCGCGGCAAGGCACTGCCAACGGTGTCGAGGACTTTGTCGGCCCATTGTTGCAGGGTCTTGCGATCCAGCTTGCCATTGCCCATCAACGGCAAGGCTTCGACGATCCGCAGGGTGGGCAGCATGTAGTCCGGCAAGCAATCCTGGGCCTGGCCATGCAGCCTGGCGACCGTGGTCGAATGCCCGGGCGCCAGGGTCATGAAGGCGAACAGTTGCTGGCCGAGCTCGCCCCGGGGAATGCATTCCACCGCGGCCTGGGCGACGCCGGGAAGGCGGGTCAATTGCGCCTGGATCTCATCGAGTTCCACGCGGAAACCGCGGATCTTCACCTGGCGATCGGCTCGTCCGGTGATTTCCAGGCTACCGTCGTGGAGGTAGCGGGCCATGTCGCCAGTGCGGTAGAGGCGTTCGCCAGGCGATTGCCCCCATTCGATGAAACGGCCGGCGTTCTGTTGCGCGTCCAGGTAACCCCGGGCCAGTTGCGGGCCGGCGATATACAGCTCGGCGCTCTGCCCGGGAGCGGCCAGCGCTTGCTGTTCGTCGAGCAGGTACAGGCGCATGCCATCGAGGCGGTCGCTGAGGGGCAGGCGGCGATAATCCATGGCCGGATCGGCTTTGTGCATCACCACCCCGACCGTGGTTTCGGTCGGGCCGTAATGATTGAAGACCGTCAGCGCAGGCGCGAGGCTGCGAATGTTTTGCAGCAGGCGCCGCGAGCAGCTTTCGCCACCGAGGATCAGTTGCTTGCGAGGCAATACGGCCGCGCTCTGGGCATGAATCAGCCAGGCGTCCAGCAGGGACGGCACGATCTTCAGGTGGTCGATGGGGTATTCAGCCTGCCAGGCCGCCCAGGCCTGGGCGTCCATTGCCGTTTCCTTGTCCAGCAGGTGCAACTCACCGCCACTGAGCAGCGTCGGGAACAGCAAGGTGTAGCCCAGGTCGGCCGCCAGTGAAGTGACCACCGCACTGCGCTCGCCAACCCCCAGCGCCAGGCGCCGGGATACGCTGGCGACATAACTGGCGAGCTGGGCGTGTTCGACAATGACGCCTTTGGGCGTGCCGGTGCTGCCGGAGGTGAACAGCACGTAGGCCGCGTCCTGCCCTTGGCACTCGACGGTGGTTGCCGTGGCAGGTGCGTGCTGCCAGGTCGCTTCATCACGCAGGTCGAGGCTACCGATGCCGGGCAACGCGGGGGCGCTGCCGGCCGAACCGCTCAGGACGAAGACTGGCTGCGCCTGTTGCAGGATGGCCAGGGAGCGTTGTGCCGGCTGATGCACGTCCAGGGGGACGAACGCCGCGCCGCTCTTGAGCACGGCGAGCATCGCCATGACCATTTGCGCCGAGCGATCCAGGTACAACGCCACGCGATCTTCGCGGCCCACGCCCTGGGCACGCAGGTAATGCGCCAGTTGGTTACTGCGGGCCTGCAACTGGGCATAGCTCAGGTGCCCGTGGTGGTCGCGCAGGGCCAAATGATCGGGGAACTGCGCGGCGCATTCAGCGAAACGCGCCGGTACGCTGGCAAACGGCGGGGCGGCGACGTCGTCCTGCCGGGCGGCCAGCGTCGCGCTGAAGCTCGGTGCCTGCAACGACAGCTCGGCCAGGGGCTTGCCCGGGTTGGCGAGGGCATCGGACAGCAGCGACTGGAACTGCTCCAGAAGCGTCAGGGCTGCTTGTTCGCTGTAGCGCCTCGGCAGATGGTGCAAGTTCAGCCGATAGCCTAGACCGCTGGTTTCGTGGCGGACCGTTTCGGCAACCAGCAGCAACTCCATGCCTGCCGGGATGGCTTGCGCGTCCGATACAGTGAGCGTCGATGCGAGACTGCCCAAGGTATCGAGTCGATCGGGCAGGTGTGCGCCCCACTGGAAACCGTAGTGCAAGGTTTCGGCCGGCAGTGCGGTGCTGACGCCGCAGTATTCCTGCCATTCGATGGCTTGCTCGCACAGCGTCTGCAGGGTTTCCAGCGCCTGGACAAATGAACTGTTCGCAGCCGGTTGCCAGCGCAAGGGCAGGGGCTTGGCGAACAACCCCCAGCAGTCTTCGAGTTCCTCGTAGTCGTCGCGGCAATCGTGTACCCAGTTCAAGGTCAGTGCCGGACTGTCACCGGTACTGAGGCGTTGCAGCAACAGCCCCCAGGCGCTCATCAGCACCTGCTCGGGCGAGGCACCGTGACGCTGGCAAAAGTGGTCCAGGGCGTTGCTCAATTGCGGGTTGGCGAGCAGGCGGGTGGTCGCCGGGGCGTCGTGGCGATCGTTGCGCACCTGGCGGTAGAGCAGCTCGCTCCCGGCCGGTTCGTCCAGGGCCTGGCTGGCCCAGAAGCGCCGACCGGGGACGGCGTCTTCATCGGCCTGCAATTCATGGAGCCAGGCACTGTACTGGGTGTAGGTCATGGCCTCGTCATCGAGGCATGGCGCGTCCGTCGATCCCAATGCCTGGGCCAGGCGCAGCAAGGTGCCGCGATCCGCGCTCAGGGCCGGCAGTTGCAGTGTCACCCGGTGCCGAGCGTCACCCATCGATTGCACCTCGACACTGATCCCGTCGACTGCGGTGGCGGTGGGCTCGACCACTTGCAGCGGCATCAGCAGGCCCGGCTCGGGCCGCACGCTCAGGCGCAAGGCCTCGTGACAAGCGCTCAGCGCGGCCAGCCGCTGCTGCAGGCGTTCCAGCGCCAACGCGCCGGTGATCTCCAACTCCAGGCGCACGGGCGGCAAGCCCGCCAGCCATTGGCTGCGCTGTTGCGGCGAGAGGGCGAAGGCTTCTTCACGTTTCTCAAAGGCGGTCATGCCTGCACCTCCGAAGCCGGCAGCGGCTGTGCTTCGGGCAACTGCCCCGTGAGTTCTTCGCGGCGCATCATCTGGCCCATGGCGACGCAGATCTTGCGCTCGCCCTCGAAGGGATCCCGGGCGTGAGCCACCAACATATTGTCCAACATGACCATGTCACCCTTTTGCCAGGTAAAACGTACCGCGCAATGTTCGTACGCTTCGCCGATCACTTGCATCACCGCGTCTTCGATCACGCTGCCGTCGCCGTAGTACACGTTGCGGGGCAGGTGCCCGAGGCCGAACAGGTTGATCAGGTTGTTGCGCACTTCCGGCTCCAGGCAGGCAGTGTGGTGCAGTTGCACCTGGTTGAAGAACGACAGTTCCCCGGTCTCGGGGTGTTCGACGATGGCCGGGCAGTGCTGGGCGATCCGCAGGTTGTCGGTGCCCAGCCATTCCCAGCGCATGCCCGAGGCCAGGCACTGGCGCTCGACTTCCTCGCGCTGTTCGGTCTTGAAGAAGTCCTGCCAGCGCACATCCAGCTTGTCGGTGAAGTGCCGCACGTAAAGCAGCCCCAGGGCCTTGAAGCGAGCGACGATGTCCTGGGGCAAGCGCGCCAATACCTGCCGGCAATCGACGATGGGCGTACAGCCGCCACGTGGCGCCGGTGTTTCGCAGTAGAACCACTGTTTGCGTGGCCACTGCGGCAGATGGGAGCTCTCGTTGTGAAAGAGGATCATGTGCTGTTCCGGGTACGGCGTGGAGTGGTAGATATTCTTGCCGGACTTGTTTTTCGGCAGGTCGCCGTAGGTCCCGTAGAGGTCGGGCTCGATGGCCTGGGCGAACTGCTCGAAGGCCGCGGCATCCGGCAGGTTGAAACCTCGGAACAGCAGGCCGCCGTGGGTCAGCAACTGTGCATTGATCCATTCCCGGGCTTGCAGCGCCCAGTGCACCGGGTCCAGGTCGCCGAGCAACGGCTCGATCACCAACGGCAAGGCTTGCCCGGCGTCGAGGGTACGGGTACGGACCTGCTCGTGGGCCACTTGGCTGACGGCGGTGGCGCGGGTCTGCTTGAGCTTGCTCAGTTTCGACTGCTTGCGTGCGCTGCGGGCCGTGGCCTCGTCGAGCGACGAATCAGGTTGGGACGCGGCGCCAGCGTGGCGGCCCTCAAGGCGCCACGACCACTGCTCCAATGCCTGGGCGGGGGCCGAGACGATCTGCTCCAGCAGGTGCCCGAAGCCCTGTTCGAGACGTTGGATGGTTTGCTCCTGCAACACGCTGGTGCGGTACACCCAGCGCACGTTCAGGCCTTGGTCTTCGTCCTCTTCGACAAATACGGCGAGGTCGAACTTGCTGCTCTGCTGGGGGGCGACCAAGTGTTCCACTTCAAGGCCCGGCACGCTGGCATTGCCGCTGGGCGTGTTCTGCATGACGAACAACACCTGGACCAACGGGTTGACCCCTGGTGTACGCGGCGGCTGCAACTCCTCCACCAGTTTGTCGAACGGTACTTGCTGGTGTTGGAACGCCGACAGGCAATCCTCGCGCAAGCGTTGCAGGCGGGCGTCAAAGGTTTCGCCCTCGCTCAGGCGGGCACGGATCGGCAGCACGTTGACGAAGAACCCGATGAGATGTTCCAGGGCTGGATGTTCGCGGTTGGCCAGGTCGGTGCCGACGATGAAATCGTTGGCCCCGGTGGCCCGCTGCAACAGGCTGTTGAAGGCATTGAGCAAGACCATGAACAGTGTCGCCCGTTGCGCTTGCGCATAGGCCTTCAACACCTGGGCCTGGGCCGACGTGAAGCGTTGCTCGAGGGCCGCGCCCTGGTAGTCGGGGCGTGCCGGGCGTGGCTGGTCAAGGGGCAACGGGATCAACGTTGGCGCGCCGTCGAGCTGGCGGCGCCAGTAATCGATGGCCCGTGCCAGCAGGCGCTGTTGCGCTTCGCTGCGTTGCCAGTAGGCATAGTCGGCGAACTGGATCGGCAACACCGGCAACACGGGGGTCGAACCATTGAGGCGAGCCTGGTACCCGACGATCAGTTCCTGCATCAGGATGCCCATGGACCAGGCGTCAGTGGCGATGTGATGCAGCACCAGTTGCAGCACATGATCCTCGCTTCCCAAGCGCAGCAGGTTGGCGCGCAGCATCGGCGCCTGTTGCAAGTCGAACGGGCGCGCGGCCTGTTCATCGATCAGGCGCTGCAGGCTTTGCGCCTGCTCTGCGCTGTCCAGGTCACTCAGCTCGGTTGGCGTCAAATCGACCAGCGGCGCCGGGTTGATGACCTGGCAAGGTTGGTCGCCATGGAGGTGGAAGGCGGTGCGCAAGGACTCATGGCGTTCGAACACCGCTTGCAAGGCTCCTTGCAGCGCCGCGATGTCCAGCGCGCCACGCAGCCTGACGGTGGTGGTCATGTTGTAGGCGGCACTAGGGCCTTCGAAGCGATCCAGGAACCACAACCGTTGCTGGCTGTAGGACAGCGGCAGCGGCTGGTTGCGCGGCGCCAGGGCCATCTCGGTGTCACTGTCGGCCTCGGTCTGGGCGTTGCGTTGCTGATCGACCGCTTGGGCCAACTGCTCAAGGGTGCCGCGCTCGAACAGGGTGCGCAGCGGCAGGTTCACGTTCAACCGGCGGCGAATTCGCGACAAGACTTGGGTGGCCAGCAGCGAGTGACCGCCGATGGCGAAGAAGTCATCGTGCACACTGACGTTGTCCAGGCCGAGTATTTCCTTCCAGAGTTCGGCCAGGACATGTTCGGTCGGCGTGCGCGGCGCCATGGAGTGCGCCTGTACCGCCTCGTCCTGGGGCACACCCAAGGCGGCGAGGGCACGACGGTCGACCTTGCCATTGGCGTTCAGCGGCAATTGTCCAAGGGCCAGCCAACGGGCTGGGACCATGTAGCTTGCCAGTTGCTGGCCCAGGTATGCGCTCAATACCTGTTGCGCGGGTTCGCCGCCCAGGTCGGCCGCTTCATCGAGCACATACCAGGCCACCAGTTGCAAGGCGCCGCGGGTGTCGGGCAGCGCCAGCACCGCCGCGCTGTCCACCGCCGGGTGTTGCAT
The DNA here is from genome assembly GCF_900101575.1 of Pseudomonas sp. NFACC37-1. Taxonomy (NCBI): domain Bacteria; kingdom Pseudomonadati; phylum Pseudomonadota; class Gammaproteobacteria; order Pseudomonadales; family Pseudomonadaceae; genus Pseudomonas; species Pseudomonas sp. NFACC37-1. The sequence continues at coordinate 185,611 of NZ_FMUZ01000002.1, forward strand.
CAGGCGGTTTTCGATCTCGCCCAGCTCGATGCGGTGGCCACGGATCTTCACTTGCTGGTCGCGACGGCCGAGGTATTCGATCACGCCATCCTCACGCATCCGGCCGATATCACCGCTGCGATACAGGCGCGCATCGGCTTGGAACGGGTGCGGGACAAACGCCTCGCGGGTTCGTTGCGGGTCGCGCAGGTAGCCGCGACCCACGCCGACACCACCGATGCACAATTCACCGGGTACACCCACAGGGACCAGGCGCAGCGCCGAGTCGAGGACGAAAATCTGGTTGTTGGCGGTCGGTTTGCCGATGGGCATGTGCAAGCAGTCGTCGGCCGGTGCTTCGGTGATGGGGTAGAAGGCCACGTCGTCCGAGCATTCGGCAGGACCGTAGGCGTTCATCAATGGGATCGCCGGGAAGCGTGCGAACCAGTCCCGCGCCAGGACCGGCGGCAATGCCTCGCCGGTGGGCAACAGCCAGCGCAGGCTTGCCAGGGTGTGATGGGCCTGGCTTTCCTGGAGCATGCCACGAATCAGCGCCGGAACGGTTTCCAGCAGCGTCAGTTGCTGCTCCTGGACGGCGTCGAGCAGGGCCACGGGATCGTGGGCCTGGGCATCGGGAAGAATGTGCACGGTGGCGCCGAACAGCGGTGCGGCGAGGAACTGCCATACGCTGATATCGAACGCCGCCGAAGCTGTCTGGGCAATCCGGTCGTGCTCACCCAGGCCCAGGCTCGGGACCTTGCCGAACATGTTGTTGAGCATCCCGCGTTGTTCCACCATCACGCCTTTTGGCGTGCCGGTGGAACCCGAGGTGAAGATCACGTAGGCCAGTTGATCCGGCTGGTGCACATAGGTGACCGGCGGTTGCTCACGACCTTGCCAGAGCGCCTGGGCGACCAGGCAGGTAGGCTGCTTGTGCATCTGCGGCAGGACGTTGTCCAGTGTCGAGGTCGCGTGCTCGCACACCAGCAACAGCGGCGCCTCACCCAGGTCCAGCAGTTCCGCCAGGCGTGCGTGGGGCTGTTGGATGTCCAAGGCCTGGAACGCGGCGCCGACCTTGAGCGTGGCGATCATCATCGTCAGCAACGCCAGGCCACGCTCGGCGAACAGCGCCACCAGGGTTTCCGGGCCGGCACCGGCTGCTTGCAGCGCCTGGGCGATGGCATTGGCGCGGCGGTCCAGTTCGGCATAGGTCAGCGATTGGTCCTGGCATACGGCGGCCAGGTGTTGCGCACGGCTGCGCACTTGCTCGGCGAACAGCGCCGCATAACCGCGTTCCAGCGGGAACTCGACGTCGCTGCGGTTGCAGTCGATCTGCAGGTGCCGGCGTTCCGCCTCGGGCAGCATGTGCAAGCTGCCCAAGGGCGCCTGCGGTGTCTCCAGCATGGCCGAAAGCAGTTGCACCAGATGCCCGAGCATGCGCTGTACGGTGTCCGTGCTGAAACGCATGCTGTCGTAGGACAGGCGAATGCCCAGGCGGTCGCCAGGGTACAGCACCACCGTCATCGGGAAGTTGGTGTGCACCCGGTCTTCGTAGATATCGATGCTGAAGGCGTCCAGTTGCACGCTGCTGATGTCCAGCGGGGCGTTTTCGAACACCACCAGGCTGTCGAACAACTGCTGGCCGCGCGGCACTTGGCTGCAACGTTGGATGTCCACCAGCGACGCGCTTTCGTGTTCGCGCAATTGTGCGTTGTGGGACAGCAGTGCCTGCAACCAGTCGGCCACGGGGGCCTCCGGGTCGACATCGATGCGCAGCGGCAGGCTGTTGATGAACAGCCCGACCATTTCTTCTACACCGGCGAGGTCGGTCGGGCGGCCGGCGACAGTCACGCCGAACAACACGTCGCGGTTGCCGCTGTAGCGTGACAGCAACAGTGCCCAGGCACCTTGGATCCAGGTGTTGGGCGTCAGTTGGTATTGCTGGCAGAGCTGTTGCAAGCGTTGGGTCTGGGCAATGCTCAGGGTCTGGTCGAAGTCGCCGACCTGTTCCGGTGCCTGCTCCGGACGGGCCACCGGGCCGTCCACCTGCAGCGGCGTCGGCTCGCTGAAGCCGGCCATCTGTGCCTGCCAGAAGGCGTGGGCGGCAGCCATGTCATGGCGTTCCAGCCAACTCATGTAGCCACGGAACGAGCGCAGACGCGGACGGGCCACCGGCTCCTGGCGCACCAGGGCCTGGTAGATCGCCAGCAGGTCTTCCATCAACAGGCCGAAGCACCAGGCATCGGTCAGGATGTGGTGGAAACTGCGCACCACGGCGAAGCGGCGCTCATCGAGCTGGAACACCCGCAGGTGGGTCAGCGGTGCGCAGGCCATGTCGAAACCTTGCAGGCGCTGTGCTTCGAGGGCCTGGTCCATCGCCTCGCGCTGCTGCTCTTCGTCGAGATGGCGCAGGTCCTGCCAGTCGAACGCCTGGTGGGTCTGGCGGTACACGCATTGCAGCGGCTCATGGTCGTCCTGCCACCAGAAGGCGGTCCGCATCATTGGATGGCGCTCGAGGAACAGCTGCCACGCGGCTTCCATTGCCGGGCGCTGCAATACCCCGTCCCAGCTGTAGCGTTGTTGCATCAGGTAGATGCCGCTGTGGGGTTGCAACAGGGTGTGCAGAAGCATGCCCTGTTGCATCGACGACAGCGGGTAGACATCTTCGATGTTCAGCCAGTCCAGCGGTTCGGCCGCCAGGGTTGCCGCTTGCTTGTGGCACAGCGGGAACGCCTGGCTGGCAGGGCGCAGGTCGGCCGCGGTGGCCAGTGCGGCGAGTTCGCTCAAGCGTTGGACAAGGCGCGGCGCCCAGTCGGCGGCGAGGGTGCCTTGGCTGCGCAGGTGCAGGCGGTCATCCTGCCACCAGGCGTCTACGTTCAGCGGCCCGGTCGAAGCCGGCGATGGGGTTGGCGCTTCAACCTGAGCCAGGATGCCGCGCTCTTCGCGGTGGCTGTCGAGGTTGCCCAGCCAGCGAATGACGACCGATGGCGCTGGTAGCTCGCGCAGCGGTTCTTGCAGGTAGGTATTGTCCGACAAGTAGCGCAGGGCGCCATAGTCGACGCCGTGTTGCGGGTAGGCGCGCATCTGCGCCACCAGTGCCTGCAAGCGTTGCAGCAGGCTCTCGCCTTCGGGCTGGAGGAAGTACGGCACGGCCAGTGCCAAGGGGCCCATGATGCGGGCCGGGTCGAGGTCGGCCACGGCAATCGGCGCAGCGACCGGCAAGCGCTCGGCGCTCGGACGGGCATCGTGCACGCTCAGCGCGACCAGGCCATTGCCGCACCGTTCACGGCACTGTTCGGCCACGGCAGCGGCCAACAGGTTGTTCCAGTCCAGTTGCAGCACCTCGCCCAGGCGCTTGAGTTCGCCGGAGGTGGCGGCCGGCAGGGTGTGTTCGACCACGCTGGCCGGTTGCTGGCTGTCAGGCAGTTGCAGCGGTTCCACACCTGCGTATTGCAGCCAATGTTCCCAGGCGTCATCCAGGGCATCACCCTGGGCATGGGCCTGCTGGTGCCGCGTCCACTGGGTGAAGTCGCCACCGGCGAAGGACAGCCGCACCGGCCGCTGATAGCGCAGCTGTGCCAAGGCCAGGTTGAGATCAGCCAGTAGCAGCGACCAGGAGGCTTCGTCCAGGCACAGCGGATGAGCGGCCAGCAGCAGGGATTGCGTGCCGTCCACCTCCAGCAGGCTGGCATGCAGGGTTTGGCCTGCGCCCAACTCCAGCGCATCGACACCGGCCTGGGCCAGGGCTTGCAGTTGCGCCAGGGCGCAGGTCTCCAATTGCTCGGTGGTGATGACCGGAGCCTTGGCCACGACCAGTAGCCGTTGCTGCCACTCGCCCTCCGGCAGCGCCTTGAGCGCCAGACGCAGGGCCTGGTGGTGTTGCTGCAACGCGGCGATGGCCTGGGCCAGCAGCTCGCTATCGATGGCCTGGGTCAACGCCACGCAGCGCCAGGTGGCGTGCAATGGCCCTTGTTCCAGGCGTGCCAATTGCCCGGCAGCCAGCGGCAGGTCATAGCCATCGGCAACGGCTTGCGCCTCGCCATGGCTGGCATCGGCGCCCAGTACCCGGGCGATATCGGCGATGGTGCGGTTCTCGAAGAGCTGGCGGGGCGTGAGTTTCAGCCCTTGCTGGTTGGCGCGGGCGATGATCTGCAAGTTGATGATCGAGTCGCCGCCCAGGGCGAAGAAGTTGTCATGCACGCCGACACGTTCAAGCTTGAGGACGTCTTGCCAGATGGCGGCCAGCTGTGTTTCGACTTCATTGCGCGGGGCAACGTGAGTGGCGCTGTCGTCCGTGGGTTTTTGCGGGAGCGGCAAGCGCTGGACATCGACCTTGCCGTTACGGGTGAGGGGCAGTTCGTCGAGGGGCATGAAGTGCGCCGGCACCATGTAGTCCGGCACCCGCGCACTCAGGTCGTTACGCAGTTTCGTCGCGGACAGTGACTGGCTGGCGACCAGGTAGGCCACCAGGCGCAGGCTGCCGTCCAGCTCCACGGCGCGGACCAGCGCCTGTTCGATCAGCGGCGACAGGCGCTTGATCTGCGCTTCGACTTCGCCCAGCTCCAGGCGGTTGCCACGGATCTTGACCTGGCTGTCGACCCGGCCGAGGAACGCCAATTGTCCGTCCACTTGCCAGCGCACGCGGTCGCCAGTGCGATACCAGCGTTGCTGGTCCGCGTCGAGATGGAAGCGTTCGGCGGTCAGGTCCGGGCGGTGCAGGTAACCTCGGGCCAAGGCGCCGTTGATCAGCAGCTCACCGGACACCCCGGTGGGCACCAGCCGACCCTTGGCATCCACCACTTGCAGTTGACGGTTCGGCAGTGGCCGGCCGAGGGCAATGCTGCGCAGGCCCGCGGGCAGCTCGGTGGCGATTGCGCCGACTGTCGCTTCGCTCGGCCCATAGTGGTTGAACACCCTGAGGCCAGGTGCCAGGCGGTTAACCTGCTCCAGCAGCGCCGGGCTGAGAGCATCGCCACCGAAGACCAGCAGGGCGCGAGGCAACAAGCGTGCATCGGGCAGCGCCTGCAACAGGCCGGACAGATGGCTTGGGGTGATCTTCAGCACATCCACCGGGTGTTGGTCGAAGAGTTCGGCCAGTGCCAGGGGGCTGAAACCGCTGTCTTCATCCACCAGCAACAGGCTGGCGCCGCTGCACAGAGCGCCGAACAGTTGGGTGTGGCCCAGGTCGGCGGCGATGCTGGACAACAAGCCGTAGCGGGCGGCCGGCGGCGGGTTGAGTACCGCGTGCACTGCCGTCAGGTAATCGACGATGGACTGGTGCTCGACCACCACACCCTTAGGGGTGCCGGTGGAGCCTGAGGTGTAGATCACGTAGGCGGCGTCAGTCGGGTTATGGGCCACGGCAGGTGGCGTGTCTGGCTGGGCGGCGATGGCGTCGGCCTGTTCCGCCAGCCACAGCGTTGGCGTGTGCTCGGCCAGGCCTTTGAGCAGGGGCGAGGCGCTGGCGCCGATCAGCAGTGCGGCGCGGCTGTCCACCAGCACGTCGGCCAGGCGCCCGGCGGGCTGCTTGAGGTCCAGCGGCAGATAGGCCGCGCCAGCCTTGAGGGTGGCGAGCAGGGCGATCACGAACCCGGCGCTGCGTTCCAGGGCCAGTGCCACGACGCTGTCGTGACCGATGCCTTGGGCGCGCAAGTACTGGCTGAGTCGGTTGGCTTGCTGGTCCAGTTCACGGTAGGTCAGGGCGACCTGGCGGTCGCGGACCGCCAGGTGATCCGGGTGGGCGGCCACTTGTTGTTCGAAGCACTGATGCAGGCACGCCTGGGGTACCGGCAGTTGTACGCCGCTTCCCTGCACGAGCAATTGCTGGCGTTCTTCAGGACTCAGCCACTCAAGCTCGCTGACCCGGCACTGCGCTTGCGCCGTCATCGCCAACAGGATGGCGCGCAATTGTGCCGACAACACCGCGACCTCGGCGTCGCTGAAGCGACTGCGGTCGTAGCTGATCAGGTAGTGCAGTTGTTTGTCCGGCACCACGATCAGCGACAACGGGAAGTGGTTGCGGCCTTGGGTGAGGGTGATGCCGTCGGCCTGCTGGTCGCTGCTCGGGGCACTGAAGCTCAGGCCGCCGGTGTCCTGGTTGAGCGCGTCGGTGACCGGGAAATTCTCGAACACCAGGATCGAGTCGAACAGCGCCTGCTCGGCGGCGATGCGGGTCATGGACTTGAGCTTGCCCAGGGGCAGGTAGGCGTGGTGGCGCAGATCGCTGTTGGCTTGCTGCAACTGCTGCAGCCAGTCCACCAGGGCCGGGCCTTCAGACCACTGCACGCGCAACGGCAAGGTGTTGATGAACAGCCCGACGGTGCTGTCCACGGCGGCCAGGTTCTCTGGACGACCGGCAACGGTGACGCCATAGACTACGTCGTCACGCCCGGCATGCTGGCCCAGCAGCAATGCCCAGGCGCCCTGGATCAGGGTGTTGATGGTCAAGTCGTTCTGGCGGGCGAAGTGTGCCAGATGCTCGGTTTCGCTGGCCGTCAGCAGGCTTTCCCGTTCGGCGAACGGTGCCCCCGCGGGTGCAGGCTGCCGCACGGCGAAGGTGGGCAGCGGTGTCGGCTCGCTCACGTCCTGCAACTGTTCGCGCCAGAAGCCTTCGGTGGCGACCATGTCCTGTTCCGCCAGCCAGGCGATGTAGTCCCGGTAAGGGCGGGTCGGCGGCAGGTCGGCGGGGCGGCCGTGGGCCTGTTCGTAGTACAGCGACAGCCACTCCTGGACGGCGATGCCGACGCTCCAGCCGTCCATGAGTATGTGGTGGAAGGTCCAGATCAGGTGCCAGCGCTCGGGCGCCAGGCGCACCAGGCACACACGCATCAGCGGCGAGTCGTTCAGCTCCAGGGGCTGGGCGCGCTGTTCCAGCGCCAACTGTCCGAGCGCGGCCTGCGGCTCGGGGCGGTCTTGCCAGTCCAGTTCCGTCAGGGGCAGTGGCACGTCCTGTTGCACCACCTGATAGGCATCGTCCAGTTCTTCCCAGAGAAAAGCACTGCGCAGCACGGCGTGGCGCCGCATCAACGCCTGCCAGGCACCGCGAAATGCGCTCAGTTGCAGCGGGCCGTTCATGTCCAGGCTCAGTTGCTGGTAATACACCCGCGAATCCGGTTCATAGACGCTGTGGAACAACAGGCCGTGCTGGGTCGGCGAAAGGGAGTAGATGTCTTCGATGTTGTTCATGCTTGCTTGGTCCATTTCAAAGTCTTGAAAACTCGAGTGAGCGTCGATCAAGGCGCCGCGCCGGTCCGCAGACCTGGGCGGGCGCCGCGTCGCTCGCTAGCGTTGGGAATCGGGTTTGGTCTTGAGTTTGCCCAGCAGTTTGTCCAGGGATTTCTGGTTCAGCGCCTTGGCCAGCGGGAAGTCCGCAGGCATCAGCGAACCGGCCTGCGGGTCGAGGCAGTGTTCGACCAGTGCCTGCAAACGTTCCAGCAGGCGAGCAGGCAAACGACTGTCGGCATTCGGCGTGACGCTGTGCCACTCGACACGCAACACGCCGTCCTCCAGCCAGGCCACCACCTCACGGGCATGGGTCACTCGGTTCACCGGGGCCACGTCCGGTGGCGGGGTCAGGCTGCTGGCGCGCAACCAGCCCGCTGGCGTTTGCTCATGCCCCAGGTAGTTGAACAGCACATCGCCGTGGCTGGCCGGCAACTCGCCGCGCTGGTGCAGCAAGCCGTAGCCCAGGCCCTGGCCGGGTACATCGCGCAAGGCTTGCTTGGCGTTGCGCACCTGATCGCCCGCGGCGCCGCTGGCACTCACGCGCAGTGGGTAGAGGGTGGTGAACCAGCCGACGGTGCGGCCGACGTCCAGCCCGGCAAACGGTGCATCACGCCCGTGGCGTTCAAGGTCCACGACGATGTCGCTGCGCTGTTCGACCTCGGCCAGGGTCGCGGCGAGGGCGGCGATCAGCAGTTCCTCCGGTTGTGTGCGGTAAGCCGCGTGGGATTGGGTCAGCCATTGGTGCGTGCGGCTGGCATCCCAGCGGGCCGACAGGGTCTGGCGTTCGGCGAGCGTGGCCATTGGCGGCGGGTTCGCAGAGGCCTGGGCACTCCAGTAGCGCTGCTCGGCGGCAGCCTTGGCGGCATGGGCTTGCAGGTGCTCGGCCCATTGACGATAGGAGGTGGTTTTCGCCGGCAACGTCGGCTGCTCGCCACGCTCCAGGGCGGCATACAACTGTTGGAAATCTTCCAGCAGCGGCGTCCAGGACACTGCATCGACCACCAGGTGATGGGCCACCAGGTACAGGCGCTGCGGTGTGCCTTCCAGCAGGGCCGCGGCAAACAGCGGGCCGTGTTGCAGGTCCAGGCTTTGCGCGACTTGCAGCAATTGCTCCGGGTGTTCGCCGCAGGTCAACTGGGCCGGTGCCACCGGCGCGATGTGTGCCTGCCATTGGCCGTCGACGTGGGTGAAACGCAGGCGCAGTGCGTCGTGGTGGGCCACCAGCCGATCCAGCGTGGCTTGGACGATGGCCGGTTCCAGGCGACGGTCGCTGTCGGCCAGCACCGATTGGTTCCAGTGCGCGGCCTGGACCTGTTGCTGGTCAAAGAACCACTGGTGCAACGGCATCAGCGGCATCGGCCCGGTCACGTCGCCTTGTTCGGCCTGGGTCAGCAGCGCCGTGGTCACATGGGCCAGGGCCGCCGGGGTCGGCGAGCGGAACAGGTCCCGTGGCGTGAGCGAATAGCCCTGCTCACGCAAGCGCGAGATCAGTTTCAGGCCGAGAATCGAGTCACCGCCCAGGGCGAAGAAACTGTCCGAGGTGCCGACTTCGCGACCGCCAGTCAAGGTTTCGCCGAGCAGTTCACCGAACAATTGGCAGAGCAGGCGTTCCAGGTCGTTGCGCGGTGCCGCGTAGTCTTTCTGGGTGTTTGGCAAGGGCAGGGCGGCCAGGGCCTTGCGGTCGATCTTGCCGTTGGTGCTCAGGGGCAGCGCCGGAATGTGCACCCACACCGCCGGCACCATGTAGGCCGGCAGCTCGGCTGCGAGCTGGGTGTCGAGTTCCGACTGCGCGGTGCTACTGCTGTAGAACGCCACCAGGCGGTTGTCGATGACCAGGGTGCAGGCGCCGGTGATGGCCGGCAGGTTCAGCAGGGCTGAGTCGATTTCCCCCAGCTCGATGCGCTGGCCACGCAACTTCACCTGGTGGTCGAGACGGCCCAGGTACTCGATGTTGCCATCGGCCAGGAAGCGGCAGCGGTCGCCGGTGCGGTACAGGCGATCGCCGGCCACGAACGGGCTGGCGAGGAAGCGTTCTTCGGTCAGGTCCGGGCGTTTCAAATAGCCACGGGCCACGCCGACGCCGCCGATGTACAACTCGCCGATGCTGCCAATCGGCAGCGGCTGCATGGCTTCGTCGAGGATGTACAAGCGCAGGTTGGCGATGGGCTTGCCGATCGGCACGATTGTGTCGTGCGCCGAGCAACGCCAGACCGAGACGTCGATGGCCGCTTCGGTCGGGCCGTACAGGTTGACCAGCGCCGCCGGGTGTTGGCCCATGAAGCGCCGCACCAGGTCCACCGGCAAGGCTTCGCCACTGGCGAACACCTGGCGCAAGCTGTGGCAGTCGACCAGGCTCGGTTCCTCGACAAAGGCCCGCAGCATGGACGGTACGAAGTGCAAGGTCGTGACCTGTTCCTGTTGGATCAACTGGCTGAGGTAGGCCGGGTCGCGATGACCGTCCGGACGGGCGACCACCAGGGTCGCGCCGGTGATCAGCGGCCAGAAGAACTCCCACACCGACACGTCGAAGCTGTACGGCGTCTTTTGCAGCACACGGTCGTTCGGGCCAATCGGGAAGGCGTCCTGCATCCAGTGCAGGCGGTTCATCAAGGCGCCGTGTTCGTTCATCACGCCCTTGGGTTGGCCGGTGGAGCCGGAGGTGTAGAGCACGTAGGCCAGGTCGTTGGTCTGAACGCTGATTGGCTCTCCAACTTCGGCGCTTGGCAACGCATCCAGCGTCCAGGCGGCATGCCCTGCGGGCAGGCGTGACAGCCATTGCGCCTGGGTCAAGGTGACCTTGGCATCGGCGTCTTCGATCAGGAAGGCCAGGCGCGTGGCCGGCAACTCCGGATCCAGCGGCAGCCACGCGGCACCGGCATGGACGATGCCGAGCAAGGCCACGACCATTTCCACCGAACGCTCCATGCACACCGGCACGATGCTGTCGGTACCTATACCGGCGGCGCGCAGGGCGCGGGCGACGGTTTGCGCCCGTTGGTCGAGTTCGGCGTAGCTCAGGCGCTGGCCTTCGAACACCAGCGCCGGGGCGTTGGGGCTCAGGGCCGCTTGCTGGCTCAGAGCGGTGTGCAGGTTGGTCGGGCCGTTGTAATGACGTTCGGTGGCGTTCCAGCGGTCCAGTTGCTGTTGGTCCTGCTGTTGCGGGAACAGTTCGACCAGGGTGCGTCCAGGGGTTGCCACCAGGGCGTCGAGCAACGCGCACCACTGCGCGCTCCAGCGTTGCATCGTCGCTTCGTCGTACAAGGCCGATTGGTATTCCAGCGCCAGCGTCATGTCGCTGCCGTCGTCCTGGACTTCCCAGCTCTGTTCAAACTTGGCGTCGATCGCCGGCAGCATCTGCTCTTCGACGTTCAGCCCCGGCCATTGGCTGCTGTCGACGCGGCCATAGTTGAGGGAGAACAACACCTGGAACAGCGGCGTGCGGTTCAAGTCGCGGTTCTGCGCGATGGCACCGACCAGGGTGGCGAAAGGCAGGTCGGCATGGGCCTGGGCTGCACGCAGGTCGGCTTCGAGGCTGGCGAGCAATTGCTCGGCCGGGGCCCGTTGGTCGACGTCGCTGCGGAGCACCAGGGTGTTGACCAGGCAGGCCAGCAACGTCTGGGTTTGGGCGTGGTCACGTTGGTCCGCCGGGGTGCCGAGGCGAATCTCCCGCTGGCCGCTGTAGCGGGCCAGCAGCGCGCTCAGGGCCGTGGCCAGCACCACGTAGGTGGTCGTGCCGCGCTGACGGGCGAACTGTCGGATGGCTTCGGCACGCTGGGTGCCGAGGCGGACGCTCAGTTGCCGGGCGCGACGATCGGCTTCGGCGCCGCGTGGATGGTCGATGGGCAGGTCGAGCTGGTAGTCGTCCTGGCCCAAGTGGTTTTTCCAGTAGTCCAGGCTGGCATGGCGCCGGGCCTGGGTGTCCGGGTGCTGTTGCCACAGGGCGAAATCGACGTAGTCGATATCCAGCGGCGTCCAGGCGGGCGACTGTCCGCTGAGGCCGGCGGCGTAGGCCTGGGTCAGTTCGTCGATGAGCAACTGCATGGCCCAACCGTCGGTGGCGCTGTGGTGCAGGCACACCAGCAACAGGTTTTCGTCGCTGCCCTGGCGTTGCAGCAGGTGCGCACGCCAAGGCGCGGCGGCGGCCAGGTCGAACGGTGTCATCAGTTCGTCCTGGGCGTTGGCACAGGTCGCGGCCCAGTCCTGGGTTGCAACGGAAGTGACCGCGAGCGCCGGCCCGTGGTCGTCGATCAGCAGTTGCGGCTCGCCGTCGACGTCGACAATCCGGCTGCGCAGCACCAGGTGGCGCTGGCTGACCTGCTCAAAGGCCTCGCGCAGGACCTGGACCTGCAGCTCGCCGCGCAAGGTCAGGGCGAACGGCATGTGGTATTCGCGGGACTCCGGCACCAGGCGGCTGAGCATCCAGAACCGGCGTTGGGCCAGGCCCAGGGGCAGTTGCGCCGGGCGCGGTTGCGCGGTGATCGACTCAGCGGGCGTGGTCGCTCGCAGATGCTCGACCAGGGCCGCGACCGTCGGTTGGGCGAACACCAGCGGCAAGGGCAGGGACACCCCCAGGCGCTCACGGACCCGGCTGACCAGGCGTGTGGCCAGCAAGGAGTGGCCGCCGAGTTGGAAGAAGTGGTCCTCGATACCGACGACTGAACAGCCCAGCACCTCGCTGAACAGTTCGCAGAGCACGGTTTCAGTGGCATTGCGCGGCGCGGTGCGCGGCTGGTCGCTTTGGCTGTGTGGCAGCGGCGCGGCGGCCAGGGCCTTGCGGTCGAGCTTGCCGTTGCTGTTGAGCGGCAGGCGGTCGAGCTGCACGAAAACGCTTGGCTGCATGTGCACGGGCAGGCTGTCGCTCAAGTCGGCACGCAGGGTCGCCTCATCGGCGTCACCGCACCAGAAACTCACCAGGCGCTGATCCAGCAACAAGGTGGCGGCGTCGCGAACACCGGCCTGGGCCAGCAGCGCAGCGTCGATTTCCCCCAGCTCGATGCGCTGGCCACGCAACTTCACCTGGTGGTCGAGACGGCCCAGGTACTCGATGTTGCCATCGGCCAGGAAGCGGCAGCGGTCGCCGGTGCGGTACAGGCGATCGCCGGCCACGAACGGGCTGGCGAGGAAGCGTTCTTCGGTCAGGTCCGGGCGTTTCAAATAGCCACGGGCCACGCCGACGCCGCCGATGTACAGCTCGCCGATGCTGCCAATCGGCAACGGTTGCATGGCTTCGTCGAGGATATACAAGCGCAGGTTGGCGATGGGCTTGCCGATCGGCACGATTGTGTCGTGCGCCGAGCAACGCCAGACCGAGACGTCGATGGCCGCTTCGGTCGGGCCATACAGGTTGACCAGCGCCGCCGGGTGTTGGCCCATGAAGCGCCGCACCAGGTCCACCGGCAAGGCTTCGCCACTGGCGAACACCTGGCGCAAGCTGTGGCAGTCGACCAGGCTCGGTTCCTCGACAAAGGCCCGCAGCATCGAGGGTACGAAGTGCAAGGTCGTGACCCGTTCCTGCTGGATCAACTGGCTGAGGTAGGCCGGGTCGCGATGACCGTCCGGACGGGCGACCACCAGGGTTGCGCCGGTGATCAGCGGCCAGAAGAACTCCCACACCGACACGTCGAAGCTGTACGGCGTCTTTTGCAGCACACGGTCGTTCGGGCCAATTGGGAAGGCGTCCTGCATCCAGTGCAGGCGGTTCATCAAGGCGCCGTGTTCGTTCATCACGCCCTTGGGTTGGCCGGTGGAGCCGGAGGTGTAGAGCACGTAGGCCAGGTCGTTGGCCTGGACGCTGATCGGCTCTCCAACTTCGGCGCCTGGCAACGCATCCAGCGTCCAGGCGGCATGCCCTGCGGGCAGGCGTGACAGCCATTGCGCCTGGGTCAAGGTGACCTTGGCATCGGCGTCTGCGATCAGGAAGGCCAGGCGCGTGGCCGGCAACTCCGGATCCAGCGGCAGCCACGCGGCACCGGCATGGACGATGCCGAGCAAGGCCACGACCATTTCCACCGAACGCTCCATGCACACCGGCACGATGCTGTCGGTACCTATACCGGCGGCGCGCAGGGCGCGGGCGACGGCTTGTGCCCGCTGGTCCAGCTCGGCGTAGCTCAGGCGCTGGCCTTCGAACACCAATGCCGGGGCGTTGGGGCTCAGGGTGGCTTGCTGGCTCAGGGCGGTGTGCAGGTTGGTCGGGCCGCTGTAATGACGTTCGGTGGCGTTCCACTCGATCAGTTGGCGATGACGTTCGGCCGCCGGCAGCGGTGTCCAATCCCCGAGGCGGGTGCGTGGCGCCTCGAGCATGGCTTCCAGCAGTTGTTGCCATTGTTCCAGCCAACGCCGGGCCGTGGTTTCGCTGAACAGCGCGGCGCGGTATTCCAGCAACACCGACAGCACTTCGCCGTCGTGCACTTCCCAATTCAGGTCGTACTTGGTGGCCTGGGCGGTCACCGCGCGTTCCCTGACCTGCAACTGCGGCCATGGCTGGCTCGACGTGTCGGCGTTCTGCATGGCGAACAACACTTGGAACAGCGGGGTCTGGCCGAGGCTGCGCGAAGGCTTCAAGTGCTCCACGACCTGGTCGAACGGCACGTCCTGATGCTGTTGGGCATCCAGCACACGGTTGCGCACCTGGTTGAGCAAACCTTCGAAATCCAGGGCCGGATCCAGGTCGGCGCGCATGACCACGGTGTTGACGAAGCAGCCGATCAGCGGTTGCAGCTCGGCGAATGGACGCTGGGCCACCGGGCTGCCGACCCGCACGTCGCGCTGGTTGGCGTAGCGCCCCAAGAGCAACTGCGCGGCACCAAGCATGAGCATGTACAGGGTGGCACCGCGTTGCTGGGCGAACTGCCGCAGGCGTTCCACCAGGTCGGGCGGCAATTGCAGTTGCACCGCGCCGGCCGCCGGGGCGAGCTGGTTTGGACGGCCCTGTTCGGTCGGCAGGTCGAGCAGGTAGTCGCCGTCCTCCAGTTGGTTGCGCCAGTATTCCAGTTGGCTGCTGAACGCGCTCTGTTGGCCGGGCTCGCGCTGCCAGAGGGCGTAATCGGGATATTGCAGCGCCAGCGCCGGCAGTGTCGCCGGGGTGCCATGGCACTGGGCGGTGTAGCACTGTCGCAGTTCCTCCAGCAGGTTCTGGCTGGAGGCATCATCGGTGGCGCAGTGGTGCACGCTGAGCAACAGCAGCGACTGGGCGCCGCCACTGCGTTGCAGCAATGTGGCCCGGACCGGCACTTCAGCGGCGAGGTCGAAACGGTGGCCGGTTTCCGCATGGATCGCCGCGTCGGTCAGTCGCTGCCATTGCTCGTCGCTGGTCGCTTGCAGTGCCGTCACCTGCACGGTGAGATCGACCTTCGGTTCGATGACCAACGCCAACTCGCCGTTGGTATCGCGCACGATGCGGCTGCGCAGGATCTCGTGGCGTTGGACCACACTGTTCAGGGCCGCTTGCAGGGCCTGGACATGGAGTTCGCCGTCCAGTTGCACGGCGCTGACCACATTGTACTCGCCACCGCCGGCGCTCAGTTGTTCGAGGAACCACAAGCGTTGTTGTTCGAACGACAGCGGCAGGCGCGCCGGACGCGGCGCCGCAACGAAAGTCGCCGCCGGGGCTTGCAGGGGATCGCCCAGCAGTGCGGCCAAGGCGTCGAGGGTCGGGTGTTCGAACACCGCCCGCAACGGCGGCACAGTGGCGAACTGTTGGCGCAGGCGGGCAAACAGCGCCGCCGCCAGCAGCGAGTGGCCGCCGAGGTAGAAGAAATGGCTGTCACGGCCGATCTGCGTCGACGGCACGTTCAGCAACTCGGCCCACAGGGCGGCCAGTTGCTGTTCGGCCGCGCTGCGCGGCGGGTCCAGGGCGTCTGGCGCGGCTTGGACATCCGGGGCCGGCAAGGCCTTGCGGTTGAGTTTGCCGTTGTCGGTCAGCGGCAGCTCATCGAGCAGCACGAACGCCGAGGGCACCATGTAGTCGGGCAGGGCGGCGCCAATGGTCTTGCGCCAGGCATGGATGTCGGCCTGCTGGTCGCACGTCACGTAGGCCACCAGGCGCTTGTCGCCGGGCACGTCTTCACGGGCCAGCACCACGGCCTGGCGTACGCCCGGTTGGGCGCCGATCAAGGTTTCGATTTCCCCCAGTTCGACACGGAAGCCACGGATCTTCACTTGATGATCCATGCGTCCCAGGTATTCGAGCTGGCCGTCGGGCAACCAGCGCACCAGGTCGCCGGACTTGTACATCCGTGCGCCTGGCAGGGACGAGAACGGGTCTTCGATGAACACCTTCGCGGTCTGTTCGGCACGGTTGAGGTAGCCCAGGGTCACGCCGGCACCGCCGATGTGCAGTTCCCCCGGGACGCCCACCGGCATCGGGTTGAGGAAGGCGTCGAGCACGTAGGTGCGCACGTTGGCGATGGGCCGGCCGATGATCGGCCGCTGCGGGAAGTCATCCACCGCGCAACCGGTGGCATCCACGGTGCATTCGGTCGGGCCGTAGGTGTTGAAGAAGCGGCTGCCGGCAATCGATGGCAGGCGTTGCCACAGTTGAGCGTCCACCGCATCGCCACCGAACAGCACGAAGCGCGGCAGGTACACCTCGCCAAGGCGAACGCCGTCGCTTTCAAGCAGGGCCTTGAGCTGCGCCGGGGTGCACTCGAAGGCGTCCAGGCGGGTATCGCGGAAGAAACCGGCCAGGGCCTCGGGGTCGTAGCGCACGTCTTCCGGGGTCAGGTACAGGCTATGGCCGTCGAGCAACAGGATCAGTTCGGCCACCGAACTGTCGAAGGCGAACGAGTAGTTGAAGCTGGTGCGCATCGGCTGGTCGGTGTAGCGGCGATACAAGCCATGGATACGCGCCCAGGCCAGGTTGACCACCGAACCGTTGGTCACCAGGGTGCCCTTGGGCTTACCGGTCGAACCGGAGGTGTACATGATGTAGGCCAGGTCTTGCGGCCCGGCGAGCGGGGCCGGGTTGTTGTCCGGCTGGTCGGCGAACAGCGCCGCGTCGCTGTCCAGGCGCAAGCGTGGCAGCTCGGCGCCCAGTTGTTCCAACAGGCCCTGCTGGCCTATGAACAGTGCCGGTTGCGCGTCTTCGAGCATGTACGCCAGGCGATCCACCGGGTAGGTCGGGTCCAGCGGCACATAGGCACCACCGGACTTGAGAATGCCCAGCAGGCCGACCAGCAGTTCCAGCGAACGCTCGACACACAGCGCCACCGGGCGGTTGGCGCCGACGCCCTGGCTGCGCAGGTAATGCGCCACCTGGTTGGCCCGCCGGTTCAGTTCGCCGTAGCTCAGGCTGCGGCCTTCAAAACACAGGGCGTCACGCTCCGGGGTGCGCTCGGCCTGTTGTTCGAACAACTGGGCAAAGGTCAGGTGCGTCGGCACTTCCATCTCGGTACGGTTCCACTCGACCACGGTGCGTTGCCACTCCGCGTCCATCAGCAGCGGCAAGGCGGCGACCGGGCGCTGGGGCTCGGCGAGCATGTGTTCGAGCAGGTGTTCCAGGCGGGCGAGGGTCTGGCGGGCGCTGTCGGCGATGAACAGGTCGAGGGCGAACATCAACTCCAGTTGGATCGGCGCATTGGCCGGGCACAGCACGTGCAGGTCCAGGTCGCATTCGGAGTGTCGCAGCGGCGTGTCCAGCGCTTCGAATTCCAACCCGGGGAAGCGCAACCGCGACTCCATGGCCAGTTGCTGGGCGACCATGACCTGGTACAGCGGCGCATGGCTGAGGCTGCGCGGCAGTTGCAGGCTGTCCACCAGTTGCTCGAACGGCAAGTCTTGATGCAGCAGGCCATCGCGCAGGCGTTCGGCCACTTGCTTGACCAGGGCGCTGAAGCCGGCTTGCGGTTCGAAGTCCGCGCGGATCGCCAGGTTGTTTAGCAGAATGCCCAGCAGGCCTTCGGTGCCCGGTTGTTCACGGTGGGTGACCGGGGTGCCGACCAGCACCGTGGCGTCGCCGCTCAAACGGTGCATCAGTACGGCGAAGCCGGCGAACAGGACGGTGAACGGTGTGGTGCCGAGACGACTGGCAAAGGCTTGTACCCGGCCGCTGAGGTCGGCGCTGAGTTCACGCTGCACGATCCCGGCGCGGTAGCTTTGCACCGAGGGCCGTGGATGGTCGGTGGGCAAGGCCAGCAGCGGGCTGGCGTCGCTGTCGCGACGGTCCAGGGTGGTGGTCCAGTAGTCGAGTTGGCGCTTGAGTTCGGCGCCTTGCAGGTGTTCGCGCTGCCAGAGGGCGAAGTCGGCGTACTGCAGCGGCAGGGCCGGCAGGTCGGCGCGAGTACCGTTGCAACGGGCTTCATAACCCAGGGCCAGCTCACGCAGGGCGATGGTGGCCGACCAGGCGTCCGACACCAGGTGATGCAGGGCGATGCCGAGCACGTGCTCGCCCGGCGCCAGGCGCAGCAAGCGCGCACGCAGCAGCGGTGGGCGGGTCAGGTCGAACGGCTGCTCGAAGGTGTCTTGCAGGGCATTGAACTGCGCGCCGGCGCGGGCGGTGGCGGTCAACCCCGACAAGTCTTCGAAGGGCAACGCGATGTCCAGTGCCGGGCTGATGCGTTGGCACGGCACGCCGTCGGTGCTGTGGATGCCGGTGCGCAGGATTTCGTGGCGTATCAGCAGGTCGTTCAGGCTGGCGTGCAACGCCTGGACGTTGAGTTCACCCTTGAGGTGCAGGGCGAACGGGATGTTGAACAGGGTGGTGCCTGGCGTCAGTTGCTCGATGAACCACAGGCGCTGTTGCGAGAACGACAGCGGCAGCAGCGTCGGGCGTGGTTGGGCCTTGGGCACGCTGAGCGCGTTGGCTTGCGGTGCGGCGGCCTCGGCCTGGCGGGCGTCGATGGCCACGGCCAGCAAGGCCACGGTGGGGTGTTCGAACAGGACCCGCAATGGCAGGTCCAGTTTGAAATGGGTGCGCAGGCGGGCCACGATCTGGGTCGCCAGCAGCGAGTGCCCGCCGAGGGTGAAGAAGTTGTCCTCCACGCCAACGGTGTCGCGCCCCAGGACTTCGGCCCAGATGGACGCCACGCTGGTTTCCAGGGCGTTGCGCGGGGCGATGCTCTCCTGGGCGTCCGCCTGCCAGTCCAGCTCGCGGGCGGCGAGGGCTTTGCGGTCGACCTTGCCGTTATTGTTCAGCGGCAGTTTGTCCAGGCCGACGAAAGCCGCCGGCACCATGTACGGCGGCAGTTGCGCCCGCAGGTGTTCGCTCAGGTCGTCACTGCCCTGGGTCTCGTCATGGGCCGACCAGTACGCCACCAGCCAGGCTTCGCCGACGGTATTTTCCCGCAGCAGGACGGCGGCTTCGCGTACGTTCGGGTGCTGGGCGAGACGGTGTTCGATTTCCGTCAGTTCGATCCGGTGCCCGCGCAGTTTTACCTGCTGGTCGCGACGGCCGAGGTATTCGATCACCCCGTCTGCACGCCAGCGTCCCAGGTCACCGGTGCGGTACAGGCGACCTTCGAGTTGAGGGTGCTCGATAAAAGCCTCAGCGGTGCGCTGTGGGTCGTGCAGGTAGCCGCGGCCGACGCCGACGCCACCGACGCAGATTTCCCCGGCGACGCCAACCGGCACCGGGCGCAGGGCTTCGTCCAGCACATACAGGCGGTTGTTGGCGGTCGGCTGGCCGATGGGCATGTGGCTGACCTCGGCCCCGGGCGCCGCGAAGATCGGCTGGAAGGCGACGTCGTCGGCACATTCGGCCGGTCCGTAGGCGTTCATCAGCGCGATGTCGGGGAACCGTGCGAACCAGTCCCGGGCCACGGTCGGTGGCAGGGCTTCACCGGTGGGCAATACCCAGCGCAGGTCCGGCAGTTGCAAGTCGCACGGGCACAACGCGAGCACGGTGCGCATCAGGCTCGGGACGATTTCCAGCACGTTCAGGCGCTCGCTGGCGAGCACCTGCAACAGGCGTTGCGGGTCGTGGGCGACTTCATCGGGAAGAATATGCACGGTGGCACCGAGCACCGGCGCGGCGAGGAACTGCCAGACCGAAATGTCGAACGCCACCGAGGCGGTTTGGGGAATGCGGTCAGCGGCGCTGAGCCCCAGGGCCGGCACCTTGCCGAAGATGTTGTTGAGCATGCCGCGCTGTTCGATCATCACGCCCTTTGGCGTGCCGGTCGAACCCGAGGTGAACAGCACGTAGGCCAGGCTGTCGGGGCGGGCGAGCACCGGCAGTGGCGTGTCGTTGCCCGATGCCCAGCAGGCTTCGGCGAACAGCGCCGTGGGCGCCTGGTCGAGGCCGCTGAGCAGTGGCTCGATCAGACCGCCGCAGGCTTGGCTGGCGATCAGCAACGGCGCGCGGGACAGCCCGAGGATTTCCCGCAGGCGCTCGGGCGGGTGATTGACCTCCAGGGGCAGCATCGCCGCCCCAGCCTTGAACACGGCCAGCATCATGGTCAACAGCGCCAGGCCACGAGGCGCCACCAGCGCGACCAGTTGGTCTTCACCGGCACCGGCCTGGCGCAGGGCGTGGGCCAGGCGCGTGGAACGCAGGTCCAGCTCGGCGTAGGTCAGCGACTCACCGGCGCAGGTCGCGGCGACCTGATCACCGCGCAGGGCGACTTGGGCGGCAAACAGCTCGGCGTAGCTTTGATCCAGCGCAAAGTCGTGGGGGTTCAGCGCCCATTCGCCCAGCAACTGTTGACGTTCGTCGGCGGCCAGCAGTTCGAAGCTGGCCAACGGCGCGTCGGGGGCGACGAGCATGCTGCGCACCAGGCTGGCGATGTGACCCAGCAGACGCTGCACGGTGGCGGCCTCGAAACGTTCGCGGTCATAGGACACGCGGATGCCCAGTTGATCGCCCGGCAGGATCACCACGGTCAAGCCGTAGTGGGTGTGCACGCTGTGGTCCATGCCTTCGAGGCTGAACTGGAAACCGCCTTCGAGGATCTGTTCGTCGATGGGCGCGTTTTCGAACACCAGGATGCTGTCGAACAGGGTCTCGCCCCGGGGGAAATCGCTCCAGCCCTGGATGTCGGTCAACGGTGTGTGCTCGAAGTCGCGCATGTCGACGTTGAGTTTCTGCAGATCGCCCAGCCAACTGCCGAGTGAGGCGTTCGGATCCACCGAAACCCGCAGCGGCAAGGTGTTGATGAACAGGCCGATCATTTCCGCAACGCCGGTCAGGTCAGCCGGACGGCCGGCCACGGTGACACCAAAGACGACGTCCTGCTGCCCGCTGTAGCGCGACAGCAGCAACGACCAGACCCCCTGGAAAAACGTGTTCGGGGTGATCCGGCGACTGCGGCAGAACGCCGCCAGTGCCTGGGTTTCCTGTGCGTCGAGGTGAATCAGTTGGTCGTCCACCAGCACCGCATCGGTGTAGCGGTCGCGGCTCACGCCGTTGTCCACGGTCAGTGGCGTGGGGGCGTTGAGGCCTTGCAACTGGCCGCGCCAGAATTGCTCGGCCTTGCCCGCATCCTGGCGTTGCAGCCACTGGATGTAATCGCGAAATGGCCGAGGGCTTTTCAGTTCCGGCGTGCGGTCGTTGCACAGCGCTTCGTAGACTTTGAGGAAGTCCACGGTCACCAGGGAGATGCACCAGGCGTCCATCAGGATGTGGTGGAAGCTGCGAATGAACTCGTAGGACTCGTCGGCCAGGCGCACCAGCCGGAAGCGAATCAGCGGTGGCTTGGACAGGTTGAAGCCGACCTTCTGCTCGTCTTCCAGCAGCGTGCGGATCCGCGCCTCCTGCTCATGGGGCGCGAGCCCGCGCAGGTCGAGGGTGTCCAGCGGCACCTTGACCTGGCGATGGATCACCTGCACCGGTTGCTTCTGGCTTTTCCACTGGAAACTGGCGCGCAGGGAAGGGTGCAGTGCCACCACCTGGCGCCACGATTCGAGGAACGCCCCTTCATCGATGGCCCCGCCGATGCGGTAGCGATCCTGCATCAGGTACACCCCGGAGTCTTCGTGCAGCAGGGAGTGGAACAGCATCCCTTGTTGCAACGGCGACAGCGGGTAAATGTCTTCGATCGGGTTGCCAGCGGTTTTTTCGGTGGTCATTGAAAGCGTCCTGCGTAAAAAGGGGCAACGGTGATGGCGGGGCGACGGGAGGAACCGTTCACAGGTCGGCCTCGTCCAGTTCGGCCATCAGCGCTTGCATTTCGTCATCGGACAGGCCCGAGGCACTGAACTCGGTGCTGTCGGCTTGCGGCTCGGCGGCGTTCGGATCCAGCGGTTGCGCGACCTCGGCCATGGCCGCGATGGTCTGGCGTTCGAAGACTTGCTTGGCGGACAGCGCGATGCCTTGCTCGTGGGCCTGGGCCACCACTTGCAGGCTCAGGATCGAGTCGCCGCCGATGGCGAAGAAGTTGTCGGTGACACTCACCGTCGAGAGTTTCAAGACCTTGGCGACGATCGCTTGCAGGGCGGTTTCCATGGCGTTGCGCGGCGCCACGTGGGCGTTTTCGTCGAACTGGTCCGGGTCGGGCAACTGGCGGGTGTCGAGCTTGCCGTTGGGCGTGCGCGGAAAGCTCGCCAGGGTCAGCACCAGGGCCGGCACCATGTACGACGGCAGGCGCTCACCGAGGAAGCGCTTGATCGCCTCCGAATCCGGCGCGTAGCCGTGGGCGGCCACGATGTAGGCGAGCAGGCGTTTGCCAGCGGCATGTTCCTGGACGATCACCGCGGCTTCGCGCACGTCGCTGTGGCTGCACAACTGGCGTTCGATTTCGCCCAGTTCGATGCGGTAGCCGCGGACCTTGACCTGATGGTCCTTGCGCCCCAGGAACGCCAGGCGCCCGTCGGCCAACCAGCAGGCCAGGTCGCCCGTACGGTAGGCGCGAGTGCCGTCGGCCAGGGTGACGAAGGCCTTGGCGGTTTCTTCGGGTTTGTTGCGATAGCCGCGGGCCAGGGTCGGGCCGGCCAGGACGATCTCGCCCGGTTCGCCAATGCCGCAAGCGCGGTCGAATTCATTCAGCAGGCGCAGGTCCATGCCGGCGATGGGGCGGCCGATGCTGACGTTCCGGCTGGGCTCCAACACTTCATAGGTGGCCCAGACTGTCGCTTCAGTGGGGCCGTATTCGTTCACCAACCGGGCGTGTGGCAAGGCCTTGCTGTGTTGCGCGATCAGCGACGGCGGGCAAGCCTCACCGGCGACGATCCAGCAGGCGAGGTGGGCGGCTGCGTCGTTGCGCTGCAATTGATCGAGCAGGGCCTGGTACAGGGATGGCAGCGACAGGCCGTGGCTGACCTGGTGCTGGGCAATCAGCTGCGCCAGGCGAGCCATCTCCAGTTCTTCACCCGGGGCGGGCAACACCAGGCGTCCGCCTTGGGCCAGGGTCCAGAAAATCCCGGCGACCGAACTGTCGAAGGCAAACGAGGACAGCAGCAGGTAGGCGCGCACGGGCGTCTCATAGGCGGCCATGCGCACTTGGGTCGAGAAGCTCAGCGCGCCGTGGCTGATTTCCACCGCTTTCGGCGCACCGGTGGAGCCGGAGGTGTAGATCAGGTAGGCGAGGTCGTTCGCGTTCGGCAAAGGCAGCGCCGGCTTGTCGGCGAGATCCGGCGTTGACAGGTCATCCAGCACGAAACGTTGCAGGTGGGGCGGCACGCTGTCGGCCAGTTCGGCGCTGACCACGATGTGGGCAATGGCGCTGTCGGCGAGCATGTAGGCGCGGCGGTCGGCCGGGTAGGTCGGGTCGACCGGCACGTAGGCGCCACCGGCTTTCAAGACGGCGAGCATCGCGACAATGGCCGCGTTGCTGCGGGCGAACAGGATGCCGACGGGTACCCCGGGACCGATGCCGGCGGCGACCAGTCGATGGGCCAGTTGCGTGGCGCAGGCGTCGAGGCGGCTGTAGCTGAGGTCACCGTCCTGGTCGCTGAGGGCGATGGCGTTCGGTTGCTGGCGAACCTGACGGGCAATCAACTCCACCAGTGTCACGGGTTCGATGGACGGCATGCTCGCGCCGGTACCGATCAACTGCGATTGCAGTGTGCCGCCCAGGGGCAGTTGGGCCCAGGCCCGTTGCGGTTCGGCCAGGGCACCTTGCAGCAGTTGCAGCCATTGCTCGGCAAGGCAGCCGGCGGCTTCGGCACTGAGGGCATGGCGGTCGTAGACCAACTGCGCGCGCAGGCCGTCGGGCAACTGGCGGACGTTCAGGCATGCCTTCAGCGGATTCATCACCGCACTGGCGTGACGCTCCCGAGCATCGCCCGAGCGCCAGGCAAAGGCGTATCCGGCATCGAGGGTACCGGTGTAATAGTCCTGCCAGCCGACCGCCCGTTCCAAGGTGGCGGCTACTTGCGTGCTTTGCTCCAGCAGGGTCGCCTGGGCATCCAGTTCGATGTTCACGGGCAGGCACTGCTCGAACAGACCCAGGGTGTTCTCCAGTTCCGCGCCGCGACTTTCATGGATCAGGGTGAGCGGCACCTGTTGCTGGCCGGCCAGTCGTCCCAATACCGCTGCCCATGCCGCCAGCAGCAGGTCCGGGGTCAGGGCCGGATGGCGGACGATGGCGGCCGGCAGCGCCAGGTCCAATCGGGTCGGCGCAAACCCGCCTTCGAGGGCCGATTCGAGGGGCAGTTGCAGGGTGGCCTGTTCGGTTTCGCCCGAGGGTTTCCAGAAGCTCACGCCCGGATGGTCCGGCGCGTCTTCAACCAGGCTCCAGCGCCATTCGGCGTAGTCGGCGTACTGCAAGGTGTCGGACAGGTCCGTGGCGCTGCCTTGCAGCAGTGCATCGGCCAGCCATTTCAGGCTGGCGAGGTCGAAGTGGCTGCTGGCCGCCGCCAGGTCCAGGATCGTCTGTTCATCGGACAGGCGCACCAGGTTCACATACAGGGGGGACGTCCAGTCACGGGGCTGGCCGGCGAGTTGGGCCAGCACGGCGTCCTGGTCGGCGTGATTGTATTGACGCAGGTCCTGGAGCTTCACCGCCAGCGGAGCGGTTTCGTCGATCACCTGCACCGGGTGGCGCAGGCCGGGCACGGGCATCAGGCGCGTGCGCAGGATTTCACTGTCGGCCACCAGCGCCTGCAGGCGCTTGTTCAGGGCATCGACGTCCAGCGATTGCGACAGCGACCATTGCAAATGGCAACTGAACGGGTGCTCCGCCGCGCCGTTGATGTGGGGGTAAACCGATGCCTGTTGCGGCGAAATACGAAAACCTTGAAGTCCGCTCATGTTCATCTCGACTGGAAAAGGGCTTGAGCCTGGATCGCCGCACAGACGCTGGGGCTTGCTGGACATGGGTCAGGCAAGCCTCCTGCGAACGGCGGGTGGACCCGTTGAATGTCAGACGGCAACGTCGCTCGACAGCAGGGCTTCAGCCATGCCGGTCATGATGGCGCGCTTGCCGGTAAAGGGTTCGCGACCGTGCACAGCGAGCATGTTGTCGATGAACAACACGTCCCCCTGTTGCCAACTGAACCGCACCAGTGAGTCGAGGTAGGCCGCGCGCAGTGACTCCAGGACCTGGGGCTCGATGGGTTCGCCATCGCCGTAAAAGGTGTTGGTGGGCAGGTCGAGGTCGTTGAAGTTGCTTTGCAGCGAATCGCGGATTCGCCCAGGCAGGGTGCTGATGTGGAAGAACGTGGCGTGGTTGAACCAGACCTCTTCGCCGGTGCGCGGGTGGCGCACCACGGCCGGCCCCCGTTGGCGGGTGCGCAGGCGATTGTGGTCTTTCCATTCCACTTCGATGCCGACGCTGGCGCAGTAGGCTTCCACTTCGCCACGGTCTTCGGACTGGAACACGGTCTGCCACGGCAGGCCGAAACCGTCGCCGTAGTTGCGAACGTACAGCACGCCTTTTTCCCGGAACCGCGCTTCGATCTGCGGGCTGATCCTGGCCTTCACGGCGCGGGTCGAGCCGATCGGTGTTTCACCGCCGGTCTCGGACGGCAGTTGGCAGTAGAAGAACAGCCGCAGCGGGAAGCGCGGTGAGTAGGAGTGTTCGTTGTGGGGGAAAATCATCTGGTCGGCCGGGTAGTCGGTCGAGGTGTAGATATTGCCGCCGACCCGTGTCCGCGGCGAGGCACGGAACATGTACTCCAGCGCTCCGGGGGAAAGGGCGGCGATCACCTGGTCGAACTGCTCGACGGAGGCGACGTTGAAGCCACGAAACAGCAGGGCGCCGTACTGCAGCAATTTCTTTTCCAACGACTCGCGTTCCCGGGCGGCCCAGGCGACCAGATCGACACCACTGACCGCTGGCTCGATCACCAGGGGCAGGGCGTGGTCCGGGCTGAGCAGGCGCTCGGTCACCAGCTGTTGTTCCGAGACGTTCATGGCTTTGCGACGCACGGCGCCGAGGGCGCGTGGCGATGGGGGCACGATAGACATAACGGCATCCGACTCGGTTAAAGGGACAAGGAGCGACGTTTGGCTTGCATCATCTGGCTGCGACCGGCCAGCGCCTGGGACTGTTGTCGCTCACGGGCAAAGGCCTGGTCCCAACTGTCGATGCGCTCGGCCAGTGCCGGCAACGGCTCGTCCAGCAGGGTGTGGAGTTGTTCCAGCAGGCACGTCCACAGGTGTTGCAGGCGCAAGGCACGGCTCTGGTCGAAGTAGTCGCCGCGATACTTGAGGGTCGCGGCAAGGCCTTCGCTGCCGTGCACGAGGTCGAGTACCAGGTGGAAATCCCCCGGTGCCTGGGCCACGTCCAGTGCGGCCAACTGCGCACCGGCGATGGCGGTCGGGGCCACCCGTGACGGTTGGTAGTTGAGCTTGACCTGGAACAGCGGCGAGTGACCGGGACGGCGCTGCGGCGCGAGGGCCGAGACCACCAGATCGAAAGGCAGGCCTTGATGGGCGTAGGCCAGGCGCGCTTCATCGCGAACCCGCTCAAGGAAACCGGCCAGGGTTGGCTCGCCACGCAGGTCGCAACGCAGGGTCAACTGGTTGACGAAGAAGCCGATGACGTCGTTGTGCTCGGCCAATGGCCGGCCGCTGACGTCGGTGCCCAGCAGGAACTGCTGCTGGCCGCCCAGTTGCTTGAGCACCAATTGATAACTGGCCAGCAATAGCATGAACAAGGTCATGCCTTGCTCGCGGGCCAGCGCTGCCAACCGCTCACAACTGGCTTGGGGCACGTTGAAGTCCAGGCTGTGTTCGCCCGGGGCCTGGCCGCTGCCACCCAGTTCCAAGGTTTGGGGCATGCCGGCCAAGTGGCCGCGCCAGAAGGCCTGCTCGCTGGCGATCCGCTGTTGGTTCCAGTGCCGGGCTTCCCATTGGGCGAAATCGAGGTATTGCCCCGGGAGCACGGCGTCCGCTGCCCCTGCCAGTTCCGCCAGCAATAGTTGCGCCGAGCGTCCGTCGAAGGCGATGTGGTGCAGGGTCAGCAGCAGGTCATGCTGTTGCTCATGTCGGCTGAGTAACTGCGCCCGCAGCAGCGGGCCGGCTTGCAAATCGACGGGGGTGGCGTGTTCGTGGGCCAAGCGCTGGCTCAGTGTCTGCTGTTGCTGCGCTTCATTCTGCTCACGCACATCGTGATGGACCAGCGCTACCGCCGTGGCCGGCAACACGTGTTGTTGCGGGCCATCGACACCGTCGCGGTACACCGTGCGCAGCACGCCATGTCGCTCGACCAGCGTGTTCAACCGCAGGGCCAGCGTCTCGATGTCCAGCGGACCTTGCAGGCGCAGGTGCAGCACCAGGTTGTGGCGGGTGTCGTCCGGGTTCAGCTGGCGCAGGAACCACAGGCGACGCTGGGCGAACGATTGATGCCCCTGGCTGAGGTTGGTCTGTTCGGTCGAAGCCTCGGCCGTCGGCACCGGCTGATTCAGGAGGTCTTGCAGGGCCAGCGCCCATTGGCCGAGGGTGGTTTCCCCGAACAGATCTTGGGTATCGAGGTTCCAGCCCAGGTCCTTGTGCAGGCGCGCGGCGAAGTCGGCCACGCCGATGGAGTCCAGGCCCTGGCCGATCAGGCTGAGGTCGAAGTCGGCGCAAAAGTACGGGTTGACCGCGTGCAGCGTCTGTTCCAGCCATTGGCGACAGGCGGCTTGGGCCTGTTGCGGCGTTTCGGTCGCCAGGCGCTTGAGCTGGGCAAGGTCGAGGGCCGCACTGTTCGAGGCTTGCACTGCACCGCTCTGGGCGATGACGCTCAACGTGCCCGCAGCGAGCTGCTTGCGTGCGCCTTGACGGGCGATCTTGCCGCTGGTGGTCATCGGGATGGTGCCGGCTTGCACCAGCACGATCTGGTCGATGCCACAGTCGGCGGCTTCGCGCACGGCGTTTTGCATTGACGCGAACAGCGCCGGGTGATGCGCCGGGTCGACGAACTTGCGTTGCGGCTCGGCGACAATCACCAGCTTCTCGCGGCCCAGTGCCGGGTCCATTTCCGAGAAGGCGGCGATGCGCCCGGTGCGGATGCCCGGCTCGGCGTCGGTAATGGCGAATTCGATGTCGTGGGGGTAGAGGTTGCGCCCATTGAGAATCAACAGGTCCTTGAGCCGTCCGCAGATCACGACTTGGCCTTCGTGCATGAATCCCAGGTCGCCGGAACGCAGGTAATGCTCCGATGAACCGACAATCCGGGCTTCAAAGGCTTCGCGCGTGGCTTGGGGATTCTTCCAATAGGATTCGGCGTTGCTCGGGCCCTTGAGCCAGACTTCGCCAATGCGATCGGCGGCGCATTGTTCGAAGGTTTGCGGGTCGACGATGGCAATGCTGTGCAGGGCTTGCGGATAACCACAGGCGACGAACTCCACGGCGGCGGCATCGGCCGCCGCCAGCGCCACGCGGCCAGTCTCCAGCACGGCCTTGTCCAGGCGCAGCACCACCGGCAGCGCGTCGGCCGGCGTGGCGCTGACACACAGGGTCGCTTCGGCCTGGCCATAACCGGGGCTGATGGCCAATGGGTCGAGGCCACAGGCGGCAAAGCGCTGGGCGAACGCTTCGAGAGTGCCAGGGTGGATCGGTTCGGCGCCGTTGATCGCGTGCTTCCAGGCGCTCAGGTCGAGCTGCGCGATGAGGTTATCGCTGACCACGCGGTTGCACAGGGCATAAGCGAAGTTGGGGGCGAAACTGGCGGTGGCGCGATAGCGACTCAACGCTTGCAACCAGGTCGACGGCGCATTGACGAAGGTCTGGGAAGCCATCAGGTAGCACGGCATGCCGCTGTAGAGCGGGGCCAGCATACCGCCGATCAGGCCCATGTCGTGGTACAGCGGCAGCCAGTTGACCATGGCGCCGTGTTCGTCGAAAGCGTAGGCCTGGCGCATCAGTTCGACGTTGGCGATCAGATTGCGCTGACGTACCTCGACGCCTTTCGGCGAGCCGGTAGACCCCGAGGTGTATTGCAGGAAGGCCACGGTCGAAGCGTCGATGGCCGGGCGTTGCCATTGGCTGGCCGGTGGTGTGCCCAGGTCCTGGACAGTCAGCACATCGACCCGGCTCTCCACCAGTTCCAGCAAGCCTTCGCAATAATCCGCCGGGGCGAGAATCAGTGCCGGCTCGGCATCCACCACCACGTTGCGCACGCGGTCGAGGTGGCGTGGTTTACGCGACGGTGGCGGAAACAACGGCACCGCAATCAGGCCCGCATACAGGCAGGCGCAGAAGGCGCGGGCGTAGTCGAGGCTGCTGGGCAGCATCAACAGCACCCGATCACCCGGCGCATACCGCGCTTGCAACGCGGCCGCCAGGGAGCGGGATTGCTCGTGCAGTTGGGCAAAGGTCAGGGTTTCGCCAATCTCTACGCCGTCCGGCAGAAAGTGCAGGGCGGCACGCTGAGGGAAGTGCTGGGCGTTGGCTTCCAGCACGTCGATCCAGTGTTCGAATGAAAACATGTGCAGTTCACGCCATG
This sequence comes from Pseudomonas sp. NFACC37-1, assembly GCF_900101575.1. Lineage (NCBI taxonomy): Bacteria > Pseudomonadati > Pseudomonadota > Gammaproteobacteria > Pseudomonadales > Pseudomonadaceae > Pseudomonas > Pseudomonas sp. NFACC37-1. The sequence goes on from NZ_FMUZ01000002.1 coordinate 214,560, forward strand.
GCCACGATGACTTTGCGGTCACCGGTAAAAGGATTGCGACCGTGTGCCACCAGTCGGTTGTCGAGCATCAGGATATCGCCGGGCTGCCAGGGGAAACTGATGGCAGTCTCGCGATAGACCTCGCGCACGGTGTCGAGCATGTCGTCGGCGATCGGCGAACCGTCGCCGAAATAGACATGGCGCGGCAGGTTTTCTTCACCCACCGCCGCCAACAGGCTGGCGCGTACGTTCGATTCGATGGCCGAGACATGGAACAGGTGCGCCTGGTTGAACCAGACCCACTCACCGGTCTCGGGATGCTGCTGCACGGCGGCGCAACGCTGGCGGGTGCGCAGGTCGCCGTCGGCTTTCCATTCCCACTCGATGTCGTTGTCCTGGCAGTAGCGTTCGACCTGGGCGCGGTCCTGGGTGTTGAAGACTTTTTCCCAGGGCAGGTCCAGGGCGCCACTGTAGTTGCGCACATAAAGCAGCTCGCGGCTGGCGAACAGCTCGCGGATCTCGGCAGGCATGCGCTGGTAGATCAGGCGGCTGTCGGCAATCGGGGTCTCGCCGCCGGTTTCACTGGCCTTGATGCAGTGGAACCAGATGCGCGAAGGCCAGGGGCGGGTGTAGGCCTGTTCGTTGTGCAATGGAATGAACTGATGGGCCGGGTACTCGGTGGAACTGTAGACCCCGGCGAAGACTTTGCTGCGCGGCGTCGAGCCGAATTCGTAGCTGGCTAGCGGCGCGCCGAAGCTGGCCGCGAAGCGCTTGAAATCGATGGGGGTGGCGACGGTGAAACCGCGGAACAATACGCCGCCTACCGTGGCCAGGACCTGGGCCAGGTCGTCGCGAATCGAGGCGTCCAGGTCATGGATCGACTGTCCCGCTGCCCCCTGCACCAGCACGGGCAGCGATTGGGCGCTTGCATCCGTGGGCGCCATTGAAAACAGCTCGGAACGCCCGTTCAGGTGTTCGATTGAGGTCATCCTTGTGCATCCTCTTATAGCTTCTTCGACCAGTCACAAGACCTTGAAAGCAGGGCAGCGGTCGGTTGTGTAGGACTCGTCTGTAATGTATTCAATTCAATACAAGACGACATACTAGGTACAAATGAGATGGATTATCAATACTATTTATTTAATTTTTTTTTTGGATTAGACTCCGCTCCGCTGGCGCCAAACAGCCTTCAGCCAGCTCAAAAAACCAAAAATATCTGTCGCAGGGGAGCGGGGCGTGAATTTCAAAAAGAACACAATTGCGTTGGCTGTAGGGTCGGCCATAGGCTTGAGCAACGGCGCTTGGGCGGCTGAAGAAGCCGGCAAGATGGAGATCGCTCCAATCACCGTGACCGGTGAAAAGATCGACCGTACCCTCGAAAAGACCCAGTCCAGCGTCGTGGTCGTCACCGACAAGAATCTGCGTGAGCACGGCGACAAGGATCTGGTGGATGTGTTTGCCCGCACGCCCGGCGTCTATAGCCAGGCCGGCAATGAGAACTGGGGGATCCGTGGCGTGCCGGTGTCCGGTTTCGACGACCAGGGCCCGGCGGCTCTCAACGGTGCGGTATCGGTGTATGTCGACGGTGCCGTGCAGCCCAACCGCGCACTGACCCTCAGCCCGGTCCCGCTCTGGGATGCCGAACAGGTCGAGGTTTTCCTTGGCCCGCAATCTACCACCCAAGGCCGTAACTCCCTGGCCGGCGCGGTGGTTATCCGAACCAAGAACCCAACCTTCGAACCGAGCTTCTCGGCGCAGACCAGCGTGGGCAACTACGGTGAGCACGGTGCGGCCGTGGCGGGCGGCGGGGCCATCGTGGATGACAAGATCGCCGGGCGTATCGCCGTGGATTATTCCGACGGTGACGGCTACATCCGCAACACCACGCTCGATAAAGACGCCAACCCGCATCGCACCAGCAACGCCCGCGGTAAATTGCTGATCCTGCCCAATGACGACACTGACGTGTTGCTTACTTATGCCCATAACGAACATCGCCAGGGTGACCGTTCGACGATGCGAGGCGCTGATGGTAAGCCGAGCTATTACGACATCGGGTCCAATACCGAGGCCTTCGACAACCTCAAGCAAGACACCCTCAGTGCCAAGGTGGATTACCGCCTGAATGATGCATGGTCGCTGACGAGCATGACCGCCAATACCAGTACGGACTACAGCAACCGTCTGGACTTTGACCAGAATGCTGTGGACAACGAGGTCGTTCTGCGTAAGCAGGACGGCAATCTGTTCAGTCAGGAGCTGCGTCTGAATTACGACTCGGACACCGTGAAGAGTTTCGTCGGTGCCTACTATGGCCACAACACCAACAACTTCCACGACCGGTTGTTGTTCGATGACGTGCTGGTTCGTACCGTCAAAGGTGATACCAAGATTGAAAACAAGGCGGTGTTCGGTGAAGTCAACTGGACGTTCGCCCCGCGCTGGACCTTGATCACCGGCCTGCGTTACGACCACGAGACGAACGATACCGACATCGAAGCGGATGGCCGCTTCGTCCCAGAGAAAATTAAAAAGTCGTTTGATGCCGTGCTGCCGAAACTCGGCATCGACTACGAACTGGCAGCGGACCAGTACCTCGGTTTCACGGTGCAGAAGGGCTATCGCGGTGGCGGTGTCAACCTGCGTTCCGGTAGCGGTCACCAGGCCTACGACCCGGAATACACCACCAACTACGAGCTGTCCTATCGCGGTTCGTTCTTCGACAAGACCCTGCGTACCCGCGCCAACCTGTACTACACCGACTGGAAAGATCAGCAGGTCAGCGTGCGGCAGCCTGGTAGCAACGTCATTGATATCTACAACGCTGGTCGCAGTGAGATCAAAGGCCTGGAAGTCTTCGTCGAAAAAGACATCACCGAACAACTGACCTTGAACGTCGGGGGCGCCATTACCGATAGCAAATACAAGGACTTCGTCGCTGACAATGGTCAGGACAGGAGCGGCGAGTCTTTCCTCTACTCGCCTAAATACAAGGCCTCGGTGGGTGGTGTCTATCGCTTTGACGATCGCCTGATATTCGGCACGGATATTGTCTATCAGAGCACCGCGCCGTCGGAGTACGAGTTCGACGCGAACGGCAAAGTCACTGGTGAGCGTAAGAGCGACGCCTATGTGCTGGTGAACTTCAACACCGAGTACAAAGTCACCAAGAACGTCGCGGTTTCCGCTTACGTGAAGAATGCGTTCGACAAGGAATACGTCACCAACAACCGCAACGACGACATCATCGACGTCGGCGCACCGCGTACGGTGGGGATGATTCTGCGTTACGACATGTAAACCCAAGGGCGCGGGGAGGCAATCTCCCCGCGCCTGCTCCAACGTTTCGGATGTTTGTTTCCAGGCTGTTCGTTCCCTTCCAAACCCAGCCTCCATGGAGGAAATCATGAGTGCTTTTTCGAATGTCACAGCAGGTGGCGCGCAACAGCTACGCCTGTTGCACACCGGTCTGTCGAGCCCTTACTGCCTCGATTCGACGCCGCTGCTGGAGCGTCAGCAACAGCAGGAATCCAACGCCCGCAGTTACCCGCGACGCATTCCCCTGGTGCTTGAAAGGGCCCATGGCATTTATGTGCAGGACAGCCGGGGACAGGTGTTCGTCGATTGCCTGGCCGGTGCCGGAACCCTGGCGCTGGGACACAATCATCCGGTGATCATCGAAGCCATCACCCAGGTCATGGCGGCCGGTGTGCCGATGCATACCCTGGACCTCATGACACCTGTGAAGGACGCATTCGTCCAGGAAATTTTCGCTTGCCTGCCCAGCGAGTTCGCTCGTCACGCACGCATCCAGTTCTGCGGCCCGAGTGGGGCCGATGCGGTCGAGGCCGCGCTCAAGCTGACCCGTACCGCCACCGGGCGCCACTCGGTCCTGGCGTTCGAAGGGGCCTACCACGGAATGACCCTGGGCACGCTGGCCATCAGTGGCAATCTGTCGCCGAAAAATGCCCTCGGTGCCTTGATGCCCGGGGTACAGCGCCTGCCGTTCCCCCACGATTATCGTTGCCCGTTCGGGGTGGCCGGTGATCAGGCGGTCACCTTGAACGTGCGCTACCTCGAACACTTGCTCAACGACCCGGAAAGTGGGGTGACCGCACCCGCGGCGATGATCCTGGAGCCAATCCAGGGCGAGGGAGGGGTGATTGCCGCGCCGGACCGTTGGCTGCAGGAATTGCGCCGGTTGACCCAGGCCCACGGTATTCCGCTGATCGTCGACGAGATCCAGTGTGGCATTGCCCGCAGCGGGCGGATGTTCGGCTTCGAGCAGTCGGGCATCACCCCGGATGTCATCACCCTGTCCAAAGCCATTGGCGGCGGGTTGCCGCTGTCGGTGATGGTTTACCACGAGTCGCTGGACGTCTGGCAGCCGGGTGCCCACGCCGGCACGTTCCGCGGCAATCAGTTGGCGATGGCGGCGGGCACCGCGACCTTGCGCTTCATCCGCGATCAAGGCTTGGTCCAGCACGCCGAAACGGTAGGGGCTCACCTGCACAAACAATTGCAGGCACTGCAAAACGAGTTCGACTGGATCGGTGATGTGCGTGGGCGTGGCCTGATGCTCGGCATGGAAATCGTCGACCCGCAGGGCACTCCCGATGTACAGGGGCATCCGCCGGTGGACACGGCCCGGGCCAAGGCTTTCCAACAGGCGTGCCTGAAGCACGGATTGATCGTTGAACTGGGCGGCCGCCACGGCGCGACCGTCCGCTTCCTGCCGCCGTTGATCATCACCGAGCAGGAAATCGATTTTGTCGGGAAAATCCTGTTCCAGGCCGCGAGCACGATCAACGAGCGTCCCGCACGCTGATCATAGGGTCAGGGTCAGGGTCAGGGTCAGGGTCAGGGTCAGGGTCAGGGTCGGCGTCCGGCTTGGACGCTGGCCCCGGTCCAACGCGCACTCAGTAGTCCCAATAGGCTGCTACCCAACGAAAGGCATCACCGTCGACCGCCACCCGGCCAACGGAGGGGAACGGCAGGTGAGTGGCGACCAGCAGCTCACCGGACGCCGCCGCTTCTTGCATCAGGCGGACCCGAACGCGGACCGATTCTTCAGGGTCATGCTCAAAGCCGTTGTGCCAGTCGGGGTGGTCGAAAGCGACCGGGAACAACGCGTCGCCGGCGAATGTCAAGCGCTCCTCGCCGCAGGTCACGTGGACCACGCTGTGCCCTGGCGTATGGCCGCCGGTGCGCTTGACCAGCACGCCCGGGGCGACCTCGTAGGCTTGCTCGAAGGTGCGCAGCTTGTCGTGGTACTCGCGCATGAATTGCTCGGCGGTGGCGTGCAGTACGTCCGGTACCGGTGAGGGCATGGAGGTGAGGGAGAAATCCGGTGCCGCCCAGAACGCTACCTCGCTAGCGGCCACGTGGATCCGCAGGTCTGGACGCAACCGGCTCTTCACCTCATCAACCAGCAGCCCACCAATGTGGTCCATGTGCATGTGGGTAATCACCACGTCGGTCACCGACGCCAGATCGATACCGGCGGCGGCAAGGCGCTTGGGAAACTGCCCGGCCCGCGGGAAACCGGGAAACTGGCCGCCGAGCCCGGCATCGACCAGTATGGTCTGCTCTCCGCTCCGTATCACCAGCACGTTCAGCGCCCAATCGAAGGCGTCCGGGCCCAGGAACATGTCCTTGAACCAGGCCGCGCGAGCGGCTGGGTCGGCATTGGTGGACATCGTTGCGGTCGGCAGGGGCAACACCCCATCGCTGACCACCAGTACGTCGATCTCGCCAATTTTCAGCGCATAACGCGAAGGGACCAACTCCTCGTACGAGGCAGCGTGCAAGCTCATGTTTGAATCCGGATGCATTCCATCCTTTGCTGCAGGGGCGTTCAAATGTGTGGTCATGGTCGTTCTCCGAAGGCTTGGCTCAAGGGCTTTGGCGAAAGCCGCCTTTCTCGGTATGAGAAAGTGGCTGTCGCTGGAGAATGAGTCTGCATCGCGCCGGACCGCGTTCGATACCATACGTGGGTATGTAGTACAGGCGCTTTAGCGTGATGGACCCCAGCAAAAGGTATGGGCATTCAGTGAGCCGGGGAGACGACGGTACATGCGCCATTGATGCGACTGACCCACCGCCATCGCGAGCAAGCCCGCTCCCACAGGGGATCTGGGTGTTCATGGGCTTTGTATGTAGCGCAGGGCCATTGTGCGAGCTTGCTCGCGATGGCGACGGCACAGTCAACATCGATTCAAGCTGACCCACCGCTTTCGCGAGCAAGCCCGCTCCCACAGGGGATCTGGGTGGTCATGAGTTTTGTATGCAGCGCAGGGCCATTGTGGGAGCGAGCTTGCTCGCGATGGCGACGGCACAGTCACATTGATTCAAGCTGACCCACCGTTTTCGCGAGCAAGCCCGCTCCCACAGGAAAGTCAGGGGGCATGTTTAAGCAGGGTCATTCCAGCGCTTGAACCACCAGTGCAGCCGGGAGATCGGTTTGCCCTCGGCGTCCAGTGGGCGGCCGTCCTGGGCGTAGGCTTGGGCCGGCTCCAGCAGTTGGCCGTTGAGGTAGCGGGCTTCGACCGCTGGGTTGCCGTTGGGGTGCAGGCGGCGGTAGCGGCCGTCGCGCACGCCGTCGCGATAGACCTCGGCTTCGGCCAGTTGCCCGTTGGGGAAGTAGTTGTTGGCCTCACCGTGCAGCAACCCGCGGTGGTACGTGGCCTGACGTTGTAAGCCGCCTTCGGCCGCGTAAAAGCTCGCCACGCCCTGCAATTTTCCCTTTACGAACGGCAGGACCGCCGAGACCTTGCCATTGGGGTGATACAGGGTGCTGGTGCCCTGCAGTTCACCTTGGCTGTAGTTGAGTTTCGCTTGCGGGCGTTGGGCTTCCTCGATGTGCAGCGGACCGTCGAGCCGGCCATCGACCAGTTGCCCGTCCAGCCGGCTGTCGCCGCGTTCCAGGTCCAGTCTTTTCGTGGTCATCGCCGTGCTCCCGTCAGTTGACCTTCACCAGGCCACCCTTGATGGTCAGCATGCCGCCGCCGTCCACCGTCTGTTCGGCGGCCGCCTTGTTCACCAGGCTGATGCCGGCGTCGTTGGTCAGGGTGGTGCCAGCCTTGTTTTCCAATGACGTCCCGGCCTGGTTGCTCAGGGCCGTGCCGGCTTTCTGGCTGATGGACGTGCTGGCCTGAGCCGCCAGGTCCGCGCCGCTCTTGATGGCGAAGCTGCCGCCGCTTTGCAGGGTCAGGGTGCCGCTGACCTTGATGGTCAGGTTGCCGTCCACCGTCAGGCTGTAATTGCCGGTGACCTTGTGCTCATAGTTGCCGCCGGTGCTGTGGGTCTGGTCCGAGCCCACGGTGACGGTGCGGGTGTCCTTCACATCGAGGCTGTCGCTGCCGGTCTGGATGGTCACGCTGCGCTTGCCTTTCTCCAGGGTGACGGTTTCGTCGCCGTCCTTCACCGTGCGGGTGCGGGCGTTCTGCACCGTGAGGGTTTCGTCGTGGCCGACGGTGGCGGTGGTGTCATTGAGCACGTTGATGTTGAAGTCCTTTTGCGCCTGGAGAAATACTTCTTCGGCGTCCTTCTTGTCTTCGAAGCGCAACTCGTTGAACCCGCCACCGCCCTTGGATGAGTTGGTCTTGATTCCGGATTGGGTCTGGTTCGCCGGCAGCGGGTAGGGCAGGGCGTTGTCGCCGTTATAGACGCAACCGGTGACCAAGGGACGATCCGGGTCGCCGTCGATGAAGGTCACGATGACTTCCTGGCCGATGCGCGGCACGAACTGCATGCCAAAGCCTTTGCCGCTCCAAGGCAGGACCACGCGCACCCAGCAGGAGGAAGTCTCGTCGTTCTTGCCGGTACGGTCCCAGGGGAACTGCAACTTGATCCGGCCGTATTCATCGGTCCAGATCTCTTCGCCGGCCTTGCCCACCACCACGGCCGACTGGGTGTGCATACGCGGTTTTGCGGTGACGCGGGCTGGTCGATAGGCCGTGGCCTTGGGGATCGCTTCGAAGCGATTGCGGTAGCTTTCATGGCTGGCTTCGTGGCTGACCGAGGTCACGACCCAGTCGATATTCAGCGCCGTGTCTTCATGGCCGGCGAGGGTGAACCAATACCCCGGCACCAGCCAGCGGCAGTCGCTTTCGCCGACAAAACGTTTCTCCTGGCTGCGCAGGCCGTCCGCCCGCTGTTTGGTCAGTGCATCGCCCTGGGCCTTGGCGGTATAGCCGCCCGGATGTTCATACATCGAACTCGGCCCGGCCACGGCTTCTGCCTGGCTGAAGAGCGATGTGGTCGGCGTGGTGAATTCATAATCGGTGGCCTGGTAAACCCCGGCCACCGCCTGCAGGCATACCTGCCCTGAGCGGATACCGTGCAGTTCTCGCTCACCCATTTTCTGTCCGAGATAATTCACCGTCGGCCCATTGGGGATGGGCACGAAGGCGTCATTGCTGTCGGCCAGTACTAAGGTGTGCTTACCGTCTTCATGGCTGAAGAACCAGAAAATCCCGTCTTCCTCCAGCAGCCGCGAGACGAAGGCCAGGTCGGTTTCGCCGTATTGCACGCAGTACTCGCGGGGTGTGTAGCTGCCGCTGAGCTTGAGCTGGAAGTCGGTGAAACCGTGGGCCTTGAAAATCGTGGTGACGATGTCCGAGGTGGCGAGGTTCTGGAACACTCGGTTGTTGCTGGCCAGGCTCAACCACCAGAGCCAGGGCCGGAGCAAAAGCTGATAACGCTCGGCGGTGGCATCGGCCGGCAGTTGGCGAATCTCGGCCACCAGCCCATCCAGCGGGCGCAGCAAGGCGTCCTTGTGCAGCGTGGTGGTCACGTGGCTGGCGACGGCCGTGGTGAGGTCCAGCGAGGCGCCGTCGTTGATGCCGTTGAGAGTGTGCGAGCCCAAGGCATTGAGGCGTTCTTCGCCGGACAGCGATTCGGGGTACAGCGCCGACAGCGAACTGGCGGTGAGGGAGAGGGTGGTGTTGCTGTCGGTGGAGCGGGGCATCAAGCGTCCTCGGCAGGGCGTGGAAAACGACGACCGTTGTCGTTCAACTTGTCACATCGAAAAGGATGGGGCGGTGATCGGGACCGGACATATCGAACACCTGGGCGAGGCCGGTGATGTCAACCGGCACGACCCTTACGTCCACCGATGCCAGTACCCAGTCGAGAATGCCGCCCTTGCTCTGGGTCTGCTGGCCGTTCCAACACTCATAGGCAAGCCCCGCCGTATCGAGTTGCCCTACTTTTTGATAATCCAGGTTCAGGTCACCTGTTGCGACCCATTTACCGCCCAGGGACGTACAGGACTTGAGCTGGCTCTTGGTCACGCCATTCTGGCCGGACTTGAAGTGTGCGAGGAACACGTAGCCCGTATAACCCTTCACGCCGTTGGCTTCCACCGCAATCAAATCCCTGTTCAGGGTAAACAGGCTGCCCTGGCTGATCACTTGCAATCGCTCAAAGCTTTTGACCATGACGATGTAGGCGTTCGAGTAGCCGCCAGTAAAGGCATAAACACTGTAGTTCTTGTAGATGGCAGCCAGGTTCGAGCGGTAGTTTTCGATTTGGGCCGAATGTATCTCACACAAAAATACGATGTCCGCATCCCAGTAGCTACTGGAGCAACAGTTGTAGAGAAAGATGTCCACCTGGGTTTGCTTTTCCAGGGTGGAAGACTTGCCGTTTTTTTCAACGTTGAAGCTACCGATTCTCATGATCCCTGTGCTCCTTACTCCAGCACCCACTCCGCCAATTTCCCTGTCACCTGTGTCATCAACACGTTCTCGACATCCCGTGCCCCCGCCGCGCTGCATTTGGCCAACACGGCCTTGACGATCCCGGCATCGAATTCGAACTGTTTGCCTGTCGCGGCCTTGTAGCGCCCGCGCAATTTTTCCAGCTTCGCCAGCACGATCCCTTCCAGCGTTGCTTCATCCAGCGGCCGGTACGCCACCACCGTCATGCGTGCCAGGAACGCCGGACGGAACGCTTGCAGCAGCACCTTGTGCAAGGCCTCGTTGAAGGCGTCGGTGCCCAGTTGCGCCGCCGGCGTGTCCAGCAGCAGTTCGGCGCCGACGTTGCTGGTGGCGAGCATCACGGTGTTCTTGAAGTCCACCACCAGGCCGGTGCCGTCTTCCATCAGGCCTTTGTCGAAGACGTTGTAAAAGGCTTCGAGCACGTCCGGGTGGGCCTTTTCGATTTCATCCAGCAACACCACGGAATAGGGTTTGCGCCGCACCGCTTCAGTAAGCACGCCGCCGCTGCCGTAGCCGACGTAGCCGGGCGGGGCGCCTTTGAGTTGGCTGACGGTGTGGGCTTCCTGGTACTCCGAGAGGTTGATGCTGATCAGGTTGCGTTCACCGCCGTACAAGGCATCGGCCAAGGCGTAGGCGGTTTCGGTCTTGCCCACGCCGGTGGGGCCCACCAGCAGGAACACGCCGACTGGTTTCTGTGGGTCGGTGAGGCCGGCGCGGTAGGCTTGCAGGCGTTGGGCGATGGTGTTCAATGCCGTGCCCTGGCCCATGACCCGCTGGCCCATGCGCTGGCCGAGGGTGCGCACGGCGTGGGCCTCGTCGGCGAGCATCTTGCCCACCGGAATGCCGGTCCAGCCAGCGATCACCGCGGCGACGGTCTTGCTGTCCACCTGTTCGGGCACCAGCGGATCGTCCTGGCGAATGGCATCGAGGCCGGCTTCCAGGCGCAGCAGTTCGGCGGCCAGGTGGTCGATGCGGTTATCGATCTCGGTGTCGGCTTTTTCACTGTCGGCCCGTTCGCTCAGGGCCAGCAGTTCGCGCCGGGTGTCGAGTAGTTCGCGTACGGCTTCGCGCTCTTCGCCCCAGCGGGTTTCCAGCTCACGGATGGCCTGCACATTGCTGGTCGATTCGCCCTCCAGCAGGGTGATGCGCTCGCGGTGATCCAGGCCGGTGGCCTGTTCGCGGCGCAGGCGTTCGACTTCATCCTTGAGGCTGTTCTGCCGGTGGCGCAGGCTTTCCAGTGGCGGCGGCACGTCGTGTTGGCCGAGGGCGACCCGGGCGCAGGCGGTGTCGAGCACGCTGATGGCTTTGTCCGGCAACTGCCGCCCGGAGATGTAGCGGTGGGACAGTTTCACCGCTTCGTGGATGGCGGCGTCCAACACTTGCACGCCGTGGTGCTGTTCCAGTTTGCTCGCCACGCCGCGGAGCATTTCCACGGCGGTGAGTTCGTCCGGTTCTTCGACCTGCACCAACTGGAAGCGGCGGGCCAGGGCCGGGTCTTTCTCGAAATATTTTTTGTATTCCAGCCAGGTGGTGGCGGCCAGGGTGCGCAGTTCGCCCCGGGCCAGGGCCGGCTTGAGCAGATTGGCCGCATCGTTGCCGCCTTCCGCACCGCCGGCGCCGATCAGCGTGTGGGCTTCGTCAATGAACAGGATGATCGGTTTTTCGGCGCTGCGGACCGCATCGATCACGCCCTTGAGGCGTTGTTCGAATTCGCCCTTGACCCCGGCGCCGGCCTGTAACAGGCCCAGGTCGAGGACGCGCAGGGTGACTTCCTGCAGCGATGGCGGCACATCCCCGGCAGCGATCCGCAGGGCCAGGCCTTCCACCACGGCGGTCTTGCCGACACCCGGCGCGCCCACCAGGATCGGGTTGTTCTGTCGGCGCCTGAGCAGGATGTCGATGCACTGGCGGATTTCGCCGTCGCGGCCGACGATGGGGTCGATGCGACCGTTCCGGGCGTCGGCGGTCAGGTCCTGGGTGTACTGGTCCAGCACCGGGTCCTGTTTCTGTGGCGCCTCGCCGGGCTTGGCCGGGCGCACGCCAGCGACATGCTCACGGGAGCTTTCGGTCCATTCCAATAGCTGGGCGCGCAGGGCGTCGCGGGGAATGCGCAGCAACGACGAGGCGCTGTTGAGCAGCAGGCTGCGGCGTTCATCACGGTCCAGCAGTGCCAGCAGCAACAGCCCGGAGCGGATGCTGTCCAGGCCCAGCACGCTGGCCTGGACCACGGCATCTTCCAGCAGGCCGATGGTGTGCGCCGACAGGGCGGGCGTGCGGGTGCTGCCGGATTTGAACAGGTCCAGGGCCTTGTTGGTTTCCGCGGCCACCGCGTCACGTTCCAGGCCGAAACGCGGCAGCAGGCAGGCGAAGTCACCGCCCTCGATGTCGAGCAACTCCAACAGCAGGTGTTCGATTTCCACGTAGTGATGGCTGCGCTGCATGCAGCGTTGCGCGGCCCGTTCCAGGGCGCGGCGGTTGTCCGGGTTGAGGCGTCCGATCAGGCTGGCCAGTTCCATTTCAGGCAATCTCCGGCTGGCGAAGGCGGGTTTCGATCCGTTGCACGGCCAGGCTTGGCTGGCGTTGCAGACCACCGTTCCAGTTCAGCCGTGGCGCTGCCTGGCGACCCAGTTGCAGCGGGCCGGCACCGCGGACCAGCAGCACCAGGGTGCAGTCCAGGTCAGGGCCGAAGTACAGGGCGTAAAGGCTGGCGAGCAGCGGATGGGTCTCGCCGGTGGGCAGCAATCCGCTGGCCTGGGCCGTGCTCAGCGGGCCGAGAGTCAGGCGCACGCCGGCGTGTTCGTCCCAGACCCGGGTGCCGGCCACCGCGCTGCGGCCCAGGCGCAGGTTGCGCCCGCCCGGTTGCAGGCGGCTGCGACTGGCGGGCGGGATTTCACGCCAGCCACCTTCGTAGGCACTCAGTTCCACGGGCAAGCCGAACTGCTCGCGAACAATCGCCGCGAACCCGTCCAGGGAACGCCGGCCATCGGCGTACAGCGCGGTGCAGGCCAGGACCGCCGAGTCGGGGGCGGCCTGGCGCTCCTGCAAGGCCTTGGGCAGCAGGCCGGTCAACGCTCGCAGTTGTGCGTGTACGGCGGACGCGCCTGGGGCGGTGAAACCGAGGGCGATGCGATGTTTGCGCATCACCTTGTACAGCAGGCTGAGCAGGCGATGCTGGAACAGGTCGAGGAATTCCGCCGGGGCGTGATCCTTCGCCCGCGCTCGCTGTTGCAGCCATTCCTGATAGGCGTAGGGCAGCGGGCCGTCCGGGCCTCCGAGGCCGAAGATCGGGGTGGTCAAGGTGGGCGGCAGACCGGGCTCGTGGTCCAGGCTCTCGACTTCACTGGCGGCGAACAGCGGCGTCAAGGGCCCGCGCAGGCGCAAGGCTTCGGCGTGCGGCGCGGTGCCGCTGCCCAGTGGGGCGGCCTGGGGGTGTTCGCGTTCGAGCAACAGCAAGGCCTGGAGCCATTCGAAGCGTTGCGGGTCGCGTCGCAGTCGCTCGCTCAGGTTCAGAGCACCAGGGGTTTGCCGGCTTGGGGTTGCCATGTCTTCACCTCCTTGTCGGACTGGACCAGCACAGTGCGCACGAAGCGATTGGCGGTGGCGTAAAGGGAAAAGAACTGCGCCAGCACGCCGGAAAAGAGCACGGCGCTGCTGCCGACAAAGTGTTGCGGATCCAGGTGCAGGCGCACCTCCAGGCCGTTGCGCCAGCCGCGCCAAGCGTCTTCGCCGACGTGGGCGATGACGCGCTCGCAACCCAGTCCGGCGACCCCTTCGATCTGGCGGTGGGCGCTGGCTTCGTCCCGCAGGTTGTGCAATTCGAGAATTTCACGCAGTGCGTCCAATGCCTGGGGGCCTTCGACCAGTGACAGATGGTTGAGGGTCAATTGCGACACCAGCCGCCAGCGCGATTCACCGTCCAGGCGCGGCAGGCTTTGCGGGCTGGGTGGGTTGCGCAGGCGTGCCCAGGCCACCGGTCCCGGGCGCTCGAAACCCAGCGGCGTACCGGCCGGCAGGCTTTGGGCCAGGTGGCGGTTGGTGCACAGCAGTTCGGCGGTGAGGCTGTAGTCGCGGGTGTCGGCCAGCGGGTCGAGCCGGGTGTCCACCAGGCTGACCATCAAGTCGGTGCCCAGCCGGTTCGGGCTCATGCCGCTGACCCGGCGCGCATGCCAGTAGCAGGTTTGGTCACTGCCATGCTGGCTGCCGTAGTAGGCCGGCACTTTGCGCACGCCTTGGCCGGAGATGGCGCGCATGCCCCGGATGCTGTGGATCTCGACGCTGTTTTCCCGGTGACTGTCGGCCACCAGCCGGTACTCGCTGCGGGTGCCATCCGGGCGCAGCGGCTCGGACGTGCGGGGGAACAGGTTGATTACCGGCGTGCACCCCAGGGCGATGTCGCTGGCCTGGAGCGGCAGGCGACTGCCGGGTGCACGGTCGAACACGATGTACAGGTACAAGGCCTGGCTGTCGCTGGTGGCGCCGGCCAGGGGCAGGTCGAAGAAACCGAATTTATCCGGGAAGGCAAAGTACTCGGCCAGCAGGCGCATGCCAGGGTGCACGCCGTCCTCGTCCGGCAACAAGACCTGGTCGCTGGCGAAGCCGACGATCTGCGGCAAGCCGGCCAACGGCTCGGGCACGCTGCCCGGCGCGCCGGCCAGGACCTTGATGGCGTGGGCGCCCAGCAAATCGTACAGCCCGGCGTTGATCATCGGTGACGCCGCCAGGTGCACCCGCAGCGAGTCGATCCCCAGCGTCGACCACTGGCTTTCCCCCAGGCATCGCAACTCCAGGCGCAAGGCCGAGCGGGCCTGGACCACCCCGGTCAGTGCCTGGGTTTCATCGCTGCCCAACAGCAGCGCTTCGCTGACGTGGACTGGCCACAGCTGCACGGCGGCCGTGGTGCGAAAATGAATGCTCTGGCCTGTGTCGGTGGTGACGAACAGCGGTGTGTCGCGGGGCAGCGGGTAGCCCTCGTTCAAGTTGCCTTTGCTCGGGTCGGGCTCGAACTGCACGATGGCGCACGATGGCAAGGGCCGCATGGCCAACGGATAAAGTTGTTCGAGCAGGGCATCGCTGAATTCGGCGTAATCGTCGTCCAGCCGCCGTTGCAAACGCGCGGCCAGCAGGGCGAACCCTTCCAGCAGGCGCTCGACGTGGGGGTCGGGGCATTCGCCGGGGGACAGCTCCAGGCGCCGGGCGACCTTGGGATAACGCTCGGCGAACAGGCTCCCGGCGTGACGCAACCAGGTCAGCTCGCGTTGGTAATAGTCCAGCAGTTGCGGGTCAATCGAGTCGCTCATGGCGTACCTCCAGGCCGTCGCCGGCGGGCTCGATGACAAAGGCCACGGGCCATGCGTGCAGGTCGCCGCGCAGCTCGCCCGACAGCCGAATGCACAGTTGCTGCGGATGGCCTGGCACCGGGCAGACCTGGACCTCGCCCAGACGCAGGCGAGGTTCGAAGTGGGTGATGGCCTGGCGGATTTCCCGGGTCAGTTGGCGCCGGTCATCGCTGCGCTGCTGTTGCAGCGCGGTCCAGTCGGCGATGCCATAGTCGAGGATGCTCGGTGGTTCGGTCAGCGCCCGCGGACCGCGTCGGGTATTGAACAGGCGCGACAGTTCGGCATGCACCGAGTCTTGCAACGCCTGTCGGTCGAACGCCCGCCCGGTGTCGTCCGCCGGGCTGGCCAGGCGTTCGAACAGGGGTGGGCGCAGCCCGAAGCCAGCCATGGGCGCGGCGGCCTTACTTGGTCATTTTGTTGGCGGCCAGGTCCCAGGTCGTGCCCGCCGTGCCTTCCTTGGTGCCGTCGTCTTTCTGTGCGGTGAGTTCCCATTTGATCTTGGTGAAGTTCAGCGACAGGGTTTCCACCGGTTTGCCGCCGGTGCCGCCGCTGACACTGACGTTGGACAGCACGACGTTGGTCAGGGTGTAGATGATGAAGGGCATGAGTTTTCCGCTGCCCTCGGCGGCGTTGCGGCCGATGGTGATGACGGCTTGCGGGATTGGCTTGCCGGCGCAGCAATATTCATTGAGGGTGGGGGTGGAACTGTCGACGAATTTGGTCAGGGTGAATTCGCCGATGTGGGGCCGGCCGGAGGTGCGCTCCGAGTTGCTGACGTCGTTGGTGACCTGCATGGCCACGTTATGGCTGTAGGACATGACCTCGATCTTGTCCGTGAACCCCTCCAGCAGGCTGTCGCCCTTGATGTCGCCGCCGAGGTCGAGAATGATTGCATCCATTGTGTGGAACTCCTGAAGAAGACAAGTAGGTGGTACCCAATACCCCTATAAACGAATGTCGAACCCCTGTGGCGAGGGGATTTATCCCCGCTGGGCTGCGCAGCAGCCCCTTGAGCAGTCAGCTTAATCTGCCGGATACACCGAGTGGCCGGTATTTAGGGCCGCTTCGCGCCCCAGCGGGGATAAATCCCCTCGCCACAACAGTGTCCTCGCCACAAGTTCAACCGTCAGGCAGCTACCGGCGGTGGCAGGGTCGCCACCAGGCGGATCGAGGCGGTCAACTCCTCCAGCTGGAAGTGCGGCCGCAGGAATACCGTGGCCTTGTAGGCGCCGGGCTTGCCGGCCACCTCCGTCACGTCCACCCGGGCTTCGCGCAATGGGTACTGCGCCTTGATCTCTTGCGGCGCGTTGTCGTTGATCAGCACGTAGTCGGCAATCCAGTTGTTGAGGTAGGTCTGCACGTTGTCGCGGGTCATGAAACTGCCGACCTTGTCGCGCATGATCACCTTCAGGTAATGGGCAAAACGCGAAGCCGCGAGTACATACGGCAACATCGCCGAGATCCGCGCGTTGGCGTTGGCCTCGTTGGTGTTGTAGACCTTGGCCTTGTTGGTGGTCTGGCCGCCGAAGAACACTGCCACGTCGCTGTTTTTCTTGTGGCACAGGGAGATGAAGCCCAGGTCGTTGAGTTCTTTTTCACGGCGGTCGGTGATCGCCACTTCGGTCGGGCATTTGAGCGACAGATCCCCGGAGCTGGTGCGGAAGGTATGGGCCGGCAGGCCTTCGACCGCACCACCGCCTTCGGCCCCGCGAATCGCCGCGCACCAGCCATATTTGGCGAAGGCTTCGGTGATGCGTTGCGCCAGCGTCCAGGCGGCATTGCCCCACAGGTATTTGCTGTGGTCGGTGCCGTTGACGTCTTCGACGTAGTTGATGCCTTCCACCGGCAGCGTGTCCGGACCGTAGGGCAGGCGCAGCAGGAAGTGCGGCAACACCAGGGACACGTAGCGCGAGTCTTCGCTTTCCCGGAAGGCGCGCCACTTGATCAGCTCCTGGCTCTCGAAAATCTTCGACAGGTCCCGGGGGATCGCCAGTTCGGTGAAGCTGGTCATGTCGAACAACCGCGGACTGGCGGCGGCAATGAACGGGGCATGCGCGGCGGCTGCGACGTTCGAGAGTTTTTCCAGCAGGCCGATGTCCTGCGGATGCCGGCCAAAGGTGTAGTCACCCACCAGCAGGCTGAACGGATGCCCGCCGAAGGTGCCGTATTCTTCTTCGTAGATTTTCTTGAACAGCGCGCTCTGGTCGAATTCGACGGCTTTTTCCAGGTCGTTCTGCAGTTCTTTCTGAGTGACGTTGAGCAGGCGCAATTTCAGCCGGGTGCTGGTTTCGGTGTTCTGCACCAGCAGGTGCAGGCCGCGCCAGGAGGCTTCGAGTTTCTGCAGGTCGGGGTGGTGCAGCACTTCGTTGAGCTGGGCGCTGATCAACTCATCGATCTGGCTGATGCGATCGTTGATCATCGCCACCGTGTCCTTGTCGATGGCCATGCCTTCGTCGAGGACCTGGGTGGCGAATTCGGCCAGCATGTCGCGGGCGTAGTCTTGCTGGCTATCGTCGTGGGCCATGCGGCCTTCGGCGATGATCTTGTCCAGCAGGGACAGGGTCTGGGTCGTGCTCTCGCTGGTTTGAGCGCTGGATGAAGCAGGCATGGCGTTATCTCCCTTGAATGATGCGCGCGATCAGGCCTGTGGTTCGGCCGGGGCAGGGTCATCGTTGGCAGCGACGGTCGGCAACTCCTGCGTTGCGTCCTGGGGACGGGCCGACTTGATCTCCTGCAGGCCCTCGGTGTTGGCGATCACGTCACGCAGCAATTTGTCCAGGTCATCGTTGCCGTCGAGCTTGGTCAACAGATCCCGCAGGCGTTGGCGCGCTTCGAACAACCGACGCAACGGCGTGACCTGCCCCACGACCTTGACCGGGTCGAAGTCGTCGATGTGCCGGAAGTTGAGCTCGATGTTGAGCTTGCTGTCGTCGCCGCTGAGGGTGTTGTTCACCTGCAGCGTGGCGCGGGGGGAGATGGAGGCGAGCACCTCGTTGAAGTTGTCCCGATCGATTTCCGTGAAGCGCCGCTCATTGAGCTTGGGCAGCGGGTCCAACGGCTTGCCCGAGAGGTCGGCCAGAATGCCGACCACCAGTGGCAATTCTTTTTTCTCGATGGCATTGCCGATTTCCACGTCATAGGTGATCTGGACGCGGGGAGGACGGACTCTGTCGAGCTTGTGCTGGGTACTTTCTGCCATGGCGGCCGACTCCGATGCATGTGTGGGAGCAATGCATCGGGAGGCCCGCTCATCGCATTCCCTTGCTGATCCGCAGGTTGCAAACGGGCGGCAGAAAACCTGTCATTCCCTTGACGAACCTGGTCCATTCAACCGTGTGGGTCGAACTACCCAAGACGCTAGAACAGGTCTATAAAAAAGCAAGCAAAAACAATTTTTGACCGCTGAGAAAAGGAAGATTCATTTTGCGTGGGTTTTTTTATGGATTTTTTTTGAGCCTGGCGCTCACCGGTTGCTCGTTCTTTGCGCCCAGTGTCGACCTGGACAGCCTGACCCTGGACGTCGCGCCCCGGGCCAATGACGACACGCCGATCGCGGTGGATTTCATCGCGGTGAACGACCCGGACCTGCTCAAGCAGCTGTCGGGCATCACCGCCAGCCAATGGTTCGCCGAGCGCGAACAGTTCCAGCGCGACTATCGTCAACTCATGTCGGTGTGGGGGCTGGAGCTGGTCCCGGGGCAATTCATCGATCGCCAACCCTTCCCATTGGAGGGCCGGCGCGCCGCTGGACTTTTGGTCTTCGCCAGCTATAACACTCCCGGAGCCCACCGGCTTCGGCTGGACGATCAGCGCAAGGCCTGGCTGAAGTTCGACAGTCGCGAGATGACCCTCGTCAACGATGGCCAGCGTGATGACCGTCAGCCTTGAGTAAACCGCGGGCCGCCATGGGCGGCGACATTGGGATGTCGAAGGGAGTCGTATGAGTCTGTTACCTGACGCGGTGTGCTGGCATGAGGGTATGCAATTGTTGCCCCAGCATTTTCAATTGCAGGGGCTGCGTGCCGAGGCCTTGGCTGCGCATTTCGCCGGGGCCTGCAACCCTTGGTTCTGGGGCGTCAGCCAGTTGGAGGTCGACCCGTCGGCCCTCAGCGCCGGCCAGGTACGGCTGCTGCAATTGCAAGGGACCTTGCCGGATGGCTTGCCGGTCAACCTGCAGGCTGGCGTCGGGCCGACGCTGGAGCTGGACATCACCGAGGCGATCGACAAGACCGCCGACGCCACCGTAACGGTGTACCTGGCCGTCAGCCCACTGTGGCGTGCCGGGCAACTGCTGCCGCTCAAGGGCCGTTTGCAATCGGTGGTCGGCGAGGCGTTGCCGGACCTCACCAGCGGTGAGTTTCCCGAGTCGATCACCGTCTGGCGACCCAATCCGAGGCTGTGTACGCAACTGAGCAAGGCCGATTCGATCTGCCTGCCGCTGCTGCGCATCCGCAAGGAGGGCGGTGGCTTCTGGCGCGTACCCTACACACCACCAACGCCGGTCCTGTTGCCGGAGTCGGTCCTCGGCCGGCGGGTCGCCGGGGTGTGTGCCCGGGCCCGGGAAAAGTGCATGTTCCTCGCCGGTCGCTTGCGTCAGGCCCAGGCGGCCGGCAACCAGGACGATGCCATGGAAATCCGTCGGCAATTGACCGCCTTGTGGGCGCGCTTGCCGGAAGTCGAAGGGGCGCTGAACACCCGGGTGACGTCGCCCCAGGCACTCTACGGTTTGCTGCTGGGGCTGGCCGGGAGCTGGTCGGCCCTCGATCCGCTGGCGGGCGTCCCGGCCTTCGCACCGTTGGATTTTCTTGAGTTGCAGCGTGGCTACGAGCCGTTGCTGGATTGGCTGGAAACCACCCTGGAGCTGGTCCGTGCCGGCTATCGCAGCCTGGCCTTCGAGCGCAACGAGCAGGTCTTCTCCATCCAGTTGCCGGACGACCAGCCGGATCAACGCCTGGTGATCGGCCTGCGCATGCCCAACGGTGCCAGCGAGCAGGCGGCGGCTGAGTGGTTGCGCGGGGCGATCATCGCGTCGGCGCGGCACGTCCCGCTGCTGAGCCGGCAACGCATGAGCGGTTTGCCCCACCAGGCCATGAGCCGCAACGAACAGGTGGCCTACAGCGTCGGCGACGACACCCGTTTGTTTGTGGTGGCCGCCAGCGGGCAATGGTTCGACGGGCAATTGCCGCTGCACATCGTGGCGCCGGCATCAGCCCAGGCCAGCAGCCCGTGGCAAGTGGTGTTGTTCGTGGCGCAAGTCAATGAAAGTGCCTGATCGCAAAAGGGGAGTCGTATGCCTGACGGAAGTGGCGGGGCGGTTCGGAGTCTGCATGAGGCGCCGCTGAGCAGCGCTTTTCGCCAGGCCTGGCTGAAGTGGTCTCAGGAATGGCAAGACTTGCCCAAGGACAGCGCCCCCGCGGTATTGGTCAACCGGGTGGTGGAGTTTTCCGGGCGCAGTGCCCAACGTCTGTGGCGGGTGGCCTTCGCCACCGTCGGCGATGCGGCCACCGAGCAGGTCAAGGCGCTGGTCTATGCCTTCGTCGCGCTGGTGGACGAAACCCTGTTGTTCAGCCCTTGGCCCGGCCAATTGGCCTGGCAGCAGCACCCCCTCGAATCACGCATGTATGCCAGTCGCCAGGCCGGCGAGCGTTTGCCGGCGGCGATCAAGAAATTGCTGGACGAGCAGATGCCCGGTACCCGGGACTTGGCGAATGTCTATCTGCAGTGCCTGATCCTGGGGTTCCAGGGGCGATTGCGGGGCGAGTCTGGCCAGGTCCAGCAGGCCAAGTGGCGCGCGGCGCTGTTCACCTTCGCCTGGCAACACGATCCTGATTACGTCGACGTCAGCCAGCGCCTGGCGTTGGCTGCGGCAGCGCCGCCAGTGCGCATGCCGGTGCAGCAGTCGTTGCCGGACGGCTTGCGCCTGGGGCTGGCGATCCTGGCAATGGTGTTGTTGCTGACCGGCTTGGGGCAGGTGTTCTGGCGTGACATCCGTTTGGAGCTCGAGCCGGTGTTGCAACTGAACGAGTCGGCGGTGGTTCAGGAGCAGGATTCATGAGCACCCTGAGCATCGTTGCCCTGGTGTTGATCGCCATCGTCGTGGTGCTGTTGATCGCAGCCCTGATCTGGTGGCTGCGGACCCAGGGCGGGGCGGCGATCCGCAGTTTCTATGGGGCGGTGCGCCACATGGAACAGGAGCAGGGCACCCGGGACCGCTATCAGATGCCCTGGCTGATGATGCTCGGCAACGAAACCGACGGTGCCCGACTGTGCGCCCAGTGGCGCTTGCAACCGACCGATAAGGCGGCCTGGTTCGGTCGCTGGTTTTCCGATGCCGAAGGCGCGGTGCTGGTGGTGCCCCAGGCGTTGTTCCTGCCCGATGAAGGCATGAACCGGCAACGGGGCAACTGGTGGCGCCTGCTCGGGCTGATGTTGCGCTTGCGCAGCAAACGGCCATTGGATGCGGTGATCTGGACCGTGCCGTTCAGCACCCTCGATGACATCGAGCACACCACCGAGCTGAGCCTCAAGGTCCGGCGCTGCTTCATCGACCTTTTGCAACGCTTCGGTCTCAGCCTGCCGGTGTATGTGGTGATGACCGGGATGGAAGAACTGCCCGGGTTCCAGGAACTGGTCAGCGCGCTGCCCGTCGAGGCGCGGGAGTCGATGCTGGGCTGGTCGTCGCCGTATTTGCCGGATGCGGCGTGGCAGTCGCAGTGGAGTGATCAGGCCCTGGACCAGGTCAACGCTGCGCTGTCGCAGTCGATCATCGAGATCGGTGCGCTGTCGGGACAATTGGGCACCGATCTCTATGGCTTGCCGGAGCGTTTCGAAGGCTTGCGGCGGGCATTGCAGATCCTGCTGGAGCCGGTGTTCCAGGGCAACGCCCAAGGCGAAGCGCCGCGTTTTCGCGGGCTGTATTTCACCGCCAGCCAGGCGCCGGCCGTCAGCGGCGACGGGTTGACCGCCGCCGACAGCGCCCAGGGGCAAACCGTGTTCGCCCGGCAATTGTGGTCGCGGCGGCTGGTGGCCGAGCGTGGCCTGGCCCAGCCTGTGCCACGGCTGTTGCGCTTGCGCCAGCGTGGGCATCGGTTGGCCGCGGCGGTGGCGTTGGTGGTGGGCCTGGTCTGGCTGGGGGGCATGGTCTGGGTCTGGCACGATTCGGTGGAGCAGGCCGAGGGGCTGTCGCGGTTGATCCTCAGCGCCCATAAGAACCACCTCGTCGTCGACCCCGACGAACCGCAACTGGAGCCGACCCGGCACAACGTGCAGAACTACTGGAATGTGTTGGAAAAAGCCCCGCGCTGGCGCTTCGTCTCGGTGGTCTTTCCCACCTCGTGGTTCTCTTCGGTGGACACGCAACTGGAGAATGGGTTGCGTCTGACCGCCCGGCATCATTGGATCTTGCCGTTGCGGGATCTGTTGAACGCAGACCTGGAGCAACTCAAGTCCATCCGCAACACCGAGCGCCGGGGCAACGTCGAGAGTGAAGACCCGGCGCAATGGCAGAGCTACGTGAAGGCCAAGGCACTGGTGGACTTGGCGGTACGCCTGGAACAGCACAACCAGATGTTCAGCCAGGTGGTAAACGACCCCAAGGCGCCGCTGGACGAACTGGTGCAACTGAGCAACACCGCGTTGTCCCTGGGACTCAACACCGGCACCTTGAGCCGCGCACACTTCTACAACCGGGTGCTGTTCGATGCCCAGAACAGCGATTTGAAAGGGTTGGACCTGAACGCCGCGCGCCCGATGATCTCCGATAACTTCACCGGCCTGATGCAGCGCTGGCTGGACCATTACTTCCTGGCGGACAACTTCGTGCGCCAGGCCGGTTACCTCAAGCTGCACTTGCAACGGCTGGAGGCCGGCAGCGGCAATTCCTTGAATGAACTCGAAGACCTGATGGCGCTGATCGACGATTTGCAGACGCTGGTCAGCTTGACCAATTCGGCCTGGGGCCGAGGCAAGGGCCAGGACTTGGTACCCGGCTACAGCCAGATGCTGGACAAGGTCAGTCACAGCGCGTTGCTGGGGCCGGATATCGAGCAGGACCTGGAGAGCCAGGCGGCGAAGTTGCAGCAGAGTTTTCGTGACCAGTGGATCGTCCAGACCGGCTCCCGGGACAACCTGCTGGTGCAACAGGGCAGCGGCCTGCTGGTCTTGCAGGACCATGTCACCGCGCTGAACGGTGCGGTGCAGGCACTGTTCAAGCGCGATTTCGTGGCGTTAGCCATGCAGAAGGATCCGTCGGACAGCAACCCCGATGCGATGGGCCAGGGCGATGGCAGTGATGATTTCAGCGTCGCCCTGAACTACTTCGCCAGCTACAAGAGCTATGCCGGCGAAGAACTGCCGCGCATTCCGCCGGATTACCGTGACGCGCTGATGCAGGCCGCCGAAGGCGCCGCCGCACGGGCCATGTGGTTGAGCCTGGATGAAAGCGACGCGTCGTTGCCCGGTATGGGGTTCAACGTGCAAACGGCCCAGGCCGTGGCGTTGCAAAAAGCCTTCATGGATGTGCACCGCGGCGACCTGGCGATCCGTTTCCAACGTCTGCTCAATCGCCGGGCATTGGCGCAGATCAAGAGTGGCCTGGATGAAATCGATGCCCAGCCGCTGTTCAGCCAGCGGGCCGATGTCCAGCGCTGGGACGGTTCGAAGAACTTCGGCTTGCAGCTGTACGGTGCCAGCGATCCACAAGACTTGAAGCTGAGCCTGAGCCAGCAGTTCGGCGTGATGCTGCAGGTCGCCGAGCAGCGAATGCCCGCCCTCGAATGGCTGATCGTCCAGCAGGACAATCTGTCGGCGCTGGAGCACGACCAGGTGGCGCGCTTCATGGCCCTCAACGATGAATTGCTCAAGTACAAGAACCAGAATCCGGCCAGCTCGGCGGCCCAATTGGAGCAATTGGTGAGCCGGGACTTCATCACCATGGACACCACGTCCTGTGCGCAGATCTTGCAGACCTCCAGCCTGCCCAGTGGGCGCGGTGACCTGGCACAGCGTACGGTCGCGTTGCAGCAGGGCGCTCTGCAACGGTGCCTGTACCTGCAACAGAACCAGGCGGCGACCGCCTGGAATGACTTGGCCAACTATTTCAATCAATACCTGGCCGGGCGCTTTCCGTTTGCCCAGGATGTGCGAGCCAGCGATGCCGACCCGGCGCGGGTCCAGCACCTGCTGGAACTGATCGACACACGCCTGCCCCTGGCCCAGGCCGGGCTGGTGTTGAGCCAGACGCCGGAGCGCTTGGCGGCCGAGGATTTTCTCAACCGTTTGAAACAGGCCGGCACTTGGCTCGGGCCGCTGTTCGTGCGCGACAAGAGTGGCATTCTGGGGGTGGAGATGGACGTGCGCTGGCGGACCGATCGTGATGAAGAGCGCGGCGCTGACCAGGTGATCGCCTGGAGCCTGGACGCCGGCAACCAACAGATCAACTACCCCGGCGGCGGCCAGCAGAACCTGCGGTGGATGGTCGGCCAGCCCGTGCGCCTGACCTTGCGCTGGGCCCGCAACGGCTACCAGCGTCCGGCCAATGACCCATTGCAACCGAACCTGGTGGTGCGCGACCTGGAGGCCGGCTGGGAGTACCAGGGGCCGTGGTCATTGCTGCGCCTGATGCGCGCGCTGGGATCGGCCCAGCGCCAGCCGAATGTCGACTACACCGATTTTCCCCTGGCCCTGCAACTGCCGGTCACTGCCCAGACCCAGGCCCGCACGGCGGAACAGACCCTGATGTTCGTGCGCCTGTCGTTGATGAGCCAGGGTTCCAAGCTGCCGTTGTCGATCCCGCCGCTGCCGACGCGGGCACCCCGATCACCTTTCATGGCGACCTCATCGAGCCCCGCCATTGCCACCCGTGAGGAGGGCCTGTGAGCGTGCCGATATCACCTTTGCCTGAGTTGGTCACTCAGTTGCTCGAGCCGATCAGCGCCGAGTCGCCCTGTGGTCCCGACCTGCGCTACGAGCCGGAATACGACCAACTGCGCGAATTGCGCCGGGAGGACGACACCAGCTTGCCCACCGGTGTGTGGCAGTCTTCGATCAAGCGCGCCCTGTGGCCGGACCTGGAACGCCTCGCGACCACGCTGCTGCTGGAGCGCAGCAAGGACTTGATGATCAGTGCCTGGCTGGGGGAGGCCTGGTTGCATCGGGCCGGGCTGGAGGGGTTGCCGGGCAGCCTGGCGCTGGTGGCGGGGTTGTGTGAACGCTATCCGGAGCAGTTGCATCCCCAGGCCGATGAAGGCGACCAGTCGTGGCGGGTGATCCCGTTGGAGTGGCTGGCCCGGCGCTACAGCGAAGTGTTGCTGACGCGAGTGCCATTGCTCGATGGCCGGGACCCGGCGTTTGCCACTTTCTGCCTGGACGATTGGCAACGCTTGCAACGTCAGCAAGTGTTGGTCAACGACAGCAAGAACGCCAAGGCGTCGGCGGAAGCGGCGCGCAACGAGCAAAAAAAACTCAGCGAACTGATTCGCGGCACCCCCTTGTCATTCTGGTTGCACCGCCAGGGCAGCCTGATGTTGAGCCTGCAGCACCTGCAACGGCTCGAAGCCTGGAGCGACGCTTACCTGGGCAACCTGGCGCCGGGCTACAAATCCCTGCAGGACGTGATTCAGGCGTTGCTGACACTGGTAGAGGAGTTCATCGCGATGCACCCACAGCAACCCACCATCGTGCCGGTGCAAACGTCCCCGGCGCCGACGTCGCCGCCTCAGCCGCAGGCGGTCGCCGCCCAGGTCTTCCAGGAGCCGGCCAATCGTGAGGAGGCCTACCGACAGCTACTGGTGATCGCCGGTTACCTGGCCCGTACCGAGCCCCACAGCCCGGTGCCCTATCTGATCCGGCGCGGCGTGGAGTGGGGCAACAAGCCGCTGAGCGAGCTGCTGGGTGAGCTGATCAGTGCCGATGCCGAATCCCGGCGGTTATGGACCTTGCTGGGCGTGCTTTAAAGCTGCGTGTCGGGTAGCGGCACCGGCGTCAACACCGGTTTGCCGGCAAAGAACGCGTTCAGGTTCTGGCCCACCAACTCCACCGTACCACGCGTCGCTTCCGGCGACAGGCCGGCGACATGGGGCGTCAGTACGACGTTGGGCAGGTTTTTCAGCGCGTCCGGCACTTCGGGTTCGTGATCGAACACGTCCAGGGCCGCGCCAGCGATCCGCCGTTGTTCCAGGGCGTTGATCAGGTCGGCGGTGGCGACGACACTGGCGCGGGCGATGTTCACCAGGAAACCATGGGGGCCCAGGGCGTCAAGGGCCTGTTTGTTGATCAACTGCCGAGTATCCAGGCCGCCGGGCGTGGCGACGATCAGGAAGTCCGAGACCCGGGCCAGTTCCGTGGGCGTGGCGCAGAAGGTGTAGGGCACGTCGTTGCGCAGCCGGCGATTGTGGTAGCTGACGCTCATGTCGAAGCCGAGGGCGGCGCGCTTGGCAATGGCCATGCCCACCGCGCCCAGGCCCAGCACGCCCAGGCGCTTGCCGGCCAGGGAAGGGCGCATGACCTTGGCCCACTCGCCACGGCGCACACTCGCATCGGCCCGGGGGATGTCGCGCACCAGCGCCAGCAGCAGCGCCATGGCGTGGTCGGCTACCGACGAGGCGTTGACCCCGGCGCCGTTGGTTACCACGATGCCCCGATTGCGGGCGGCTTGCAGGTCCACCTGCTCGTAACCGGCGCCGATCACGCAGATGATTTGCAGGTTGGGCAGGGCGCCGATTTCTTCCTCCGTCAAACCCAAGGGGCCACGGGTCAGTACCGCACTGAAGCGTTCACCGTGTTCGAAAATCGCTGTCTTGCGTTCGGCCGGCGTGGGCGCCAATTCCAGGTGGTAACCCTGCCGCTCGAGAATCGGCAGGTATTCATTGACGGTTTCAACCAGTACCAGAACGGTTGCGGTCATGCTGGGCTCCTGTGGGCGCTGGATCGATTGTGGCTATTCAACCTGATTGTAGGAGCCGGGGGCAGGGGGGCTTGGCTTTTTATGTGCATTTCGGGTTCAGCATCGCCATTGTGGGAGCGGGCTTGCTCGCGAAGTCGGTACATCAGTAACGCATCGGCTAAATGACACACCGCTTTCGCGAGCAAGCCCGCTCCCACAGGAAATACGGCGGCTGTTTCTATTGGCTTGATCTGATCCGCACAACCACTCCTCGGCTAAGTCTTTGCTTCTGCTCGTGAATCCCGGACAATCGCGCCCCTGTTTCGGCCAGGGCGCTGCCTGTCGGGGTTTTCCGACTCGTCCCGGCCGGGTGCATGTGACCGGAAAGCGGAGATCCGACCGGATGAATGATCAGGCCAATAGCGTCGAAGAGCGCTTTGAAACGACAGTCCCTGCCACCCTCAGCCAATGGAGTCGCCAGGACACCACCTGGATGCTGGGGCTGTTTGGCACCGCCATCGGTGCAGGTACGCTGTTTTTACCGATCAATGCGGGCCTGGGTGGTTTTTGGCCACTGATGATCCTGGCAGTGCTGGCGTTTCCCATGACGTTCTACGCCCACCGGGGACTGACTCGCTTTGTGTTGTCCGGTCGTGACGGCGCGGACATCACCGAGGTGGTGGAAGAGCATTTCGGCCTCAAGGCCGGTGCGCTGATCACGTTGCTGTACTTCTTTGCGATTTTCCCGATCCTGCTGATCTACAGCGTGGCGTTGACCAATACCGTGGGCAGCTTCCTGGAGCATCAGCTGCATATCCAGCCGCCCCCTCGGGCGGTGCTGTCCCTGGTGCTGATCCTGGGCCTGCTGGCCGTGGTGCGTTGCGGCGAACAGGCGATCGTCAAGGCGATGAGCCTGATGGTCTATCCGTTCATCGTTGCGCTGCTGTTCCTGGCGGTGTTTCTGATCCCGCACTGGAACGGCGGCATCCTGACCACGGCGTCGACGCCGCCTGAGCCATCGGCCCTGCTGCATACCCTGTGGCTGGCAATTCCGGTGATGGTGTTCTCGTTCAACCACTCGCCGATCATCTCGGCGTTTGCGGTGGACCAGAAGCGTCGCTACGGTGCCAACGCCGAGGAGCGCAGTTCGCAGATCCTGTCGCGCGCCCATGTGCTGATGGTGGTGATGGTGCTGTTCTTCGTGTTCAGTTGCGTATTGACCCTGACCCCGGCGCAATTGGCCGAGGCCAAGGCGCAGAACCTGTCGATTCTGTCGTACCTGGCTAACCATTTCAGTAATCCGACCATCGCCTTTGCCGCGCCGTTGATTGCGTTTGTCGCCATTTCCAAGTCGTTCCTGGGGCACTACATCGGCGCCAGCGAAGGCCTCAAGGGCCTGATCGTCAAGAGCGGCCGCCGTCCGGCACCCAAGACCCTGGACCGTCTCACCGCAGCGTTCATGCTGGTGGTGTGCTGGATCGTCGCCACCCTCAATCCGAGCATCCTGGGTATGATCGAAACCCTGGGCGGCCCGGTCATCGCAGCCATCCTGTTCCTGATGCCGATGTACGCCATCCGCAAAGTCCCGGCCATGGCCCGCTATCGCGGCCAGGCCTCGAACGTCTTCGTTGTGTTGGTGGGGTTGGTGGCGATTACGGCGTTGGTCTACTCCTTGATGGCCTGACCATCACCTTGTGGGAGCGGGCTTGCTCGCGAAAGCGGTGGTTCAGCTGGCAGGGATGTTGGATGTGCCGCCGTCTTCGCGGGCAAGCCCGCTCCCACACTGGTTTCGGGTGTTCATGGAAATTGCAACCATCCCAACTCCCTGTGGGAGCGGGCTTGCTCGCGATAGCGGTGGCTCGGCTGGCATCGAAATGACAGGCATAAAAAAAACGCCGCCCCTCGCAAGAAGGGCGGCGTTTTTAGTCGGGCGTTCTAAGCTTTACGCTTGAACGACCGGGATGTTGGCGTTTGCAGCCGCTTCACGGAACTCGGCGATCTGGTCGAAGCTCAGGTAGCGGTACACGTCCGCTGCCATGCTGTCGATCTTGCCGGCGTATTCCATGTACTCCTCGACGGTCGGCAGGCGACCCAGGATGGATGCAACGGACGCCAGTTCGGCCGAAGCCAGGTAGACGTTCGCGCCGTCACCCAGACGGTTCGGGAAGTTACGGGTCGAGGTCGACACCACGGTGGAGTTCGGCTCGACGCGTGCCTGGTTACCCATGCACAGCGAGCAGCCTGGCATTTCCATCCGTGCACCGGCCTTGCCGTAGATGCCGTAGTAGCCTTCTTCGGTGAGCTGGTGAGCGTCCATCTTGGTCGGCGGCGACAGCCACAGACGGGTTGGCAGCTGACCCTTGACCTGCTCCAGCAGTTTACCGGCGGCGCGGAAGTGACCGATGTTGGTCATGCACGAACCGATGAACACTTCGTCGATCTTCTCACCGGCAACGCTGGACAGCAGACGGGCATCGTCCGGATCGTTCGGCGCGCAGAGCACAGGCTCGTTGATGTCGGCCAGATCGATTTCGATGACTTCGGCGTATTCGGCGTCGGCATCGGCTTCCATCAGTTGCGGGTTGGCGACCCAGGCTTCCATCGCTTGGGCGCGACGTTCCAGGGTACGTGCATCACCGTAGCCTTCGCCGATCATCCAGCGCAGCAGGGTGATGTTCGATTGCAGGTACTCGGTGATCGATTCTTTCGACAGCTTGATGGTGCAACCGGCAGCCGAACGTTCGGCCGAGGCGTCGGACAATTCGAAAGCCTGTTCCAGGGTCAGGCCTTCCAGGCCTTCGATTTCCAGGATGCGGCCGGAGAAGGCATTTTTCTTGCCTTTCTTCTCGACGGTCAGCAGACCGTTCTGGATGGCGAAGTACGGAATGGCATGAACCAGGTCGCGCAGGGTGATGCCAGGTTTCATTTTGCCTTTGAAGCGCACCAGGATCGATTCCGGCATGTCCAGCGGCATGACACCGGTGGCAGCGGCGAACGCGACCAGGCCGGAACCGGCCGGGAACGAGATGCCCATCGGGAAACGGGTGTGCGAGTCACCACCGGTACCCACGGTGTCTGGCAGCAGCATGCGGTTCAGCCACGAGTGGATGATGCCGTCGCCCGGACGCAGGGAAACGCCGCCGCGGGTCATGATGAAGTCAGGCAGGGTGTGGTGGGTGGTGACGTCGATCGGCTTCGGATAGGCCGCGGTGTGGCAGAAGGACTGCATCACCAGGTCAGCCGAGAAGCCCAGGCACGCCAGGTCTTTCAGTTCGTCACGGGTCATCGGACCGGTGGTGTCCTGGGAACCCACGGTGGTCATTTTCGGTTCGCAGTAGGTACCAGGGCGCACGCCTTGGCCTTCCGCCAGACCGCAAGCCTTGCCGACCATCTTCTGCGCCAGGGTGAAACCCTTGGTGCTTTCAGCGGGGGCTTCCGGCTTCTTGAACAGGTCGAAGGGTGGCAGACCCAGTTCGGCGCGTGCCTTCTCGGTCAGACCGCGGCCGATGATCAGCGGGATACGACCGCCGGCACGGACTTCGTCCAACAGGACCGGGGTCTTCATTTCGAAGGTGGTCAGGACTTCATCGGTACCGTGCTTGCAGACTTTGCCAGCATGCGGGTACAGGTCGATCACGTCGCCCATGTGCATGTTGGACACATCGAATTCGATCGGCAAGGCGCCGGCGTCTTCCATGGTGTTGTAGAAGATCGGTGCGATCTTGCTGCCGAAGCAGAAACCGCCGGCGCGCTTGTTCGGAACGAAAGGAACGTCGTCGCCGAAGAACCACAGCACCGAGTTGGTCGCCGATTTGCGCGACGAACCGGTACCGACCACGTCACCGACGTAGGCGATCGGGAAGCCTTGGCCACGCATTTCTTCGATCTGCTTCATCGGGCCGGTCTTGCCTTGTTCATCAGGCACGATGCCGTCACGGGCCATTTTCAGCATGGCCAGGGCGTGCAGCGGGATGTCCGGGCGGGACCAGGCGTCCGGGGCAGGGGACAGGTCGTCGGTGTTGGTTTCGCCGGTGACCTTGAACACCCGCAGGCTGATCTTGTCGGCCAGTACCGGGCGGTTCTTGAACCACTCGCCGTCGGCCCAGGATTGCAGTACGGCCTTGGCGTGAACGTTGCCGTTCTTGGCTTTTTCAGCCACGTCGTGGAAGGCATCGAACATCAGCAGGGTGTGCTTGAGTTCCTTGGCGGCTACCGGCGCCAGCTCGGCGTCGTCCAGCAGTTCCACCAGGGTCACGATGTTGTAGCCGCCCTGCATGGTGCCGAGCAGTTCAACGGCACGCTTCTTGTCCAGCAGGGGGGATTGGGCCTCGCCCTTGGCCAGGGCGGAGAGGAAACCGGCCTTGACGTAGGCGGCTTCGTCGACTCCAGGCGGAACGCGGTTGGTGATCAGGTCAACGAGGAAAGTTTCTTCGCCAGCCGGAGGATTTTTCAGCAGCTCGATCAGGCCTGCGGTTTGTTCGGCGTTAAGCGGCTGGGGAACGATACCCAGGGCTGCGCGCTCTTCGATATGTTTGCGGTAGGCTTCAAGCACAGTTATTACCCTCATCAGTGGTCCCAAATGGGTGTCCGGGACGCTCATCCAGAAACCCACGGTACTCATGCGCGTCGGCGGCTTTTTGAGCCACCACGCCAGAGTTTCCGGAGTTCCTCACAGAAGCTGCTTTCAAAGTTTTACGCCTGCAGAACGGGAGCTGATGAGGGTTGGCGTTGGGCTTTCCCCGCTGGAAAGACCCTTCGCCAACACCGCTCTGAAGGAACGACTGTGCTCGTGACGCTTTGAAAACAGCTTCTAACGGACATTGGCGCCTTAAAAGGCTGGCTGATTCTACGGGAAAAAAAAATTAAAGGTAAGTTGGGCGCTCAAGTTTGAGGGGTGATCAATCTTAGACAAAGGGCTAACATGCCAGCCTGTCCTGCTTTTGCGTGTGCTTTCCCCTATGCCCAACCAGCTCATCAAGACCCCCTGCGTCGGCCTTTGCTCCACTGTCTACGGTGACCTGGTGTGCCGTGGCTGCAAGCGGTTCCACCATGAAGTGATTCACTGGAACGGCTACAACGAGGACGAAAAACGCGCGGTGTGGATGCGGCTCGAACAACTGTTGGTGCAGGTGATGGTGGCCAAGTTGGAGGTTTTCGACCCCGGGTTGCTGCGCCAGCAACTGGAATCGCGCAAGATCCGTTTTGTGCCGCACCAGTCGGAATATTGCTGGGCCTACCAGTTGATCGCCCGGGGCGCGCGGGTGATCAACAACCTGGAAGCCTATGGCATGGTGCTGATGCCGGAATTTCGCGATTGGGAACTGCCGGACCTGCGCGATGCCATTGATCGGGAGTTTTTCCTTCTGTCCGAAGCCCATTACCAGCGTTACATCGCGCCGGGGTTCCTGAAGGATGCGATCGGCGGTTGACCTCCGGCCATTTGTGCAAAGGCGCTTTGTGCCCGGGAGCTTTTGTGGCGAGGGGATTTATCCCCGTTCGGCTGCGAAGCAGGCGTCTGGCGTTTGGACTGATGGGGCCTGCTTCGCAGTCCAACGGGGATAAATCCCCTCGCCACGGCTTGTTTATTCCTTGGTCGCCAACTCCACCAGATGATCCTCGACTTCCTGGGGCTTGAGCACCAGCACATCGCTTTCCAGCGTATCGAGCACGGCCTCGGCGGTGTTGCCGATCAGCACCCCGGACAACCCCGAACGGGCCACGGTACCGATTACCGTCACCGCCGCCTGCAGCTTGCGCGCCATGTACGGAATCAAGACATCCGCGGGGCCTTCTTCGATGTGCAGATGCTGGTCGTCGATGTCGAACTCGGCCTGGAACGCCCGGCATTGTTCGCGATAGCGGGCCTCGATGGTTTCCTTGAGCTGGAACGTCGGGTCGGCGGACGAAAGCATCGGTGTGGGGTGGGCGCTGATCACATGCAAGTGGGCCTTGGCGAGGAGGGCGATGTCATAGCCATGATCGATGATGGTGGTGTGCAGGTGCCGGTGCTCGCCGTCGGCATTGCCGACATCGACGGCCGCCAGGATCACCCGGTCTTTCCACGAGCCGGCGGTTTTCACCAGCAGTACCGGGGTCGGGCAGTGGCGTAGCAGTTTCCAGTCCGCCGGGGTGAGCAGGGCTTTTTTCAGCGGGCTGTCGGGGAAGTGCTGCTTGATCACCAGGCCGCAGCCCTCGGCCTGCTGCACATCGATGATGGTTTCGTAGAGGCTCTCGTTCCAGGCCTGTTCGGTGGTGACGCTGTAGCCGTCCGCCAGCAGCGCGGCCTTCAATACGCTGAGCATGCCGGCATGGTCATGCTTCTTGTCGCACACCAGCAGGTGCAGGTGGGCCTGGGTCACCCCGGCGATCAGCTTGGCGCGCTTGAGCGCCAGGCTTTCCGAATGTTCGGGTTCGATGACCACCAGAATGCTGCGAATGGCTTGCATGATCGGCGTTCTCCTGCAATGAAAAGGCTGGCATTGCTCAACTATAGTTGCTGTGGGGCAGTCTAGTTCTTATGGGTCAGTCGTCGACTTGATGCATATCAACGACGGTGACTGGTGGTCTGGAGGCAGGCCGGTATAATCGGCGCCCTTCGCTCGACTACCTTTGCCCGTGAGCCCCATGATCCTTCCTGAAATCCACGAATTCCTTGGTTGCCGCACCCCCGATGCCTGGGTCCAGGCCGCGCTGGCCGACCAGGAAACGTTGCTGATCGACCACAAGAACTGCGAATTCAAGGCGGCCAGCACCGCCTTGAGCCTGATCGCCAAATACCATTCCCACGTCGACCTGATCAATCTGATGTCGCGCCTGGCCCGGGAAGAGCTGGTGCATCACGAGCAGGTCATGCGCCTGATGAAAAAACGCAAGATCGGCTTGCGCCAGCTCTCCGCCGGGCGTTATGCCTCGGGGCTGCGCAAGGTGGTACGCAGCCACGAACCGGTCAAGCTGGTGGACACCCTGGTGGTAGGGGCTTTCATCGAAGCCCGTAGTTGCGAGCGCTTCGAAGCTTTGGTGCCGCACTTGGACGAGGAACTGGGCAAGTTCTATTTCGGCTTGCTGAAAAGCGAAGCCCGGCACTTCCAGGGCTACCTGAAACTGGCCTACCAGTACGGCGACGCCAAGGACATTGCCCAGGTGATCGACAAGGTCCGTGAGGCCGAGCGGGAACTGATCGAATCGCCGGATGTGGAGTTCCGGTTCCACAGTGGTGTGCCGGCTCGATAGTGCAGAGGTGCCGGTACTGACGTCATCGCGAGCAAGCTCGCTCCCACAGTGGATTTGTGAACTTCCCAAGTCCACTGTGGGAGCGAGCTTGCTCGCGATGGGGCCTTATGCACCACTGCATCTCTAAGTGACCAGCCCCAGGCGTTCATGCCACTGGGCAATGGCCTCCTCGGGATAGACATCGAATTGCTGGTCGCCCTTATGCGCCTCGACCTCCACCCACGGTGCCTTGGAACCGAGCATCAAGTGGGTGTGCTCCGGCGGTACCGGCAGCGGTGTGTCGATGGCTGAGGCAAACGGGTGCACCAGTTCCGGCCATTCGGGGCTGAACAGCCACAACCCCGAACCACACTGGGAACAGAAATGCCGTTCGGCACTGCTGCGGTGGGCGCGTTTATCGCCTTCGTCCTTGAGTCGTGCATGGTAGATCGAGATGTGCTTGCGACCGCGCACCTTCAGGCTCTGGGCATCGCCCCCCAGGTTGATTGCAAAACCACCACCGCCCTGGGTCTTGCGACAGATCGAGCAGTAGCAGCGTTGGTAAGGGTAGGGGTGGGCACAGGCCAGGCTGAACGACACGGCGCCGCAGTGGCAGGATCCTTCGAGCTGCATGGGAACCTCCTATTGGGGACTGTAATGACTCTGGACAGCTCGGACGGCCTGTTGTTCTGGACTGTTGAACTCGTGACTGACATGCGGACGCCATCGCGAGCTTGCTCGCGATGAACGATGACACGGTCTAACGACCGGGCACCCGCCACAAATACCACGCCGCCACCGTCCGATAAGGGCGCCAGGCCAGGCCGATCTCGACCATCTGCTTGCGGCTGGGTTGGTGCTCCAGCCCCTTCATCCGTCGATAGCCCTCGCGCACCCCAAAGTCATCGGCCGGCAGGATGTCCGGCCGCTCCAGGCTATAGATCAGCAGCATTTCCACCGTCCAACGCCCGACACCGCGCAGGCTGACCAAGCGCTCGATCAACGCTTCGTCTTCCATCGCCCGCGCGGTGGCGTAATCCGGCACTACGCCGTCGAGGGTTGCCTGGGCGATGCCCTGGATGGTCGCGATCTTGCTGGCGGAAAACCCACAGCTGCGCATTTGCGCAAAGTCAGTCGCCAGGATCTGCGCAGGCCCGGGAAATGTCAGCGCCGGGAACAGCGCCAGCAACCGAGCGAGGATCGCATCGCCGGCCTTGGCGTGCAGTTGCTGATAGGCAATCGCCCGCACCAGGGCTTCATAGGGTTCGCGGGCTGGCTTGGGTTGTAGCAGGCAAGGGCCGATTGTTTCGACATGACGGCGCCAGTCTTCGTCCAGACTTGCCAGGAAGACGCTGGCGTCATGGTAGGGCGCGGGCATCGGGTACTCGTTCTCCGTGTCAATCAAAACGCCAGGGGCAGGGAAACCTGCACCGCGGCTTTTTCCAGCCGCAACAGAAACGCCTTGCGCGGCTGGCCGCCACCATAACCGGTCAACGAACCGTCCGCACCGATCACCCGGTGGCAGGGAATGACGATGGCCAGGCGATTCTGCCCGTTGGCCAGGCCCACGGCGCGGCTGGCACCCGGGCTGCCCAGGGCCGTGGCGATGCCGCCGTAGCTGCGGGTTTCGCCGTAGGGAATGCTCTGCAACTCGGCCCAGACCCGCACGGCGAAGGCGCTGCCGGGCATGTGCAACGGGACGCTGAACGCAGTGAGTTTCCCAGCGAAATAGTCGGCCAGTTCAGTTTCGATCTGTTGCAGGTGAGCGTTGTGCCCTGGTGCGACGGTGTAGCTGTAGCGTCGCTGCAGCTCTTCCAGCTCCTTGGTCAGGGCCGGGCGGTCGAGGAATTCCAGCAGCACCAGGCCCCGTCGCTCGGCCATGGCCAGCATCGGCCCCAGTGGCGTGGTCAGGCGGGTGAACAACAGGGGTTCACTGAGGGCGGCGCGGCCCGGTGTGATGTGGAAGGATTTGACGAAAGCGTCCCGAAAACCGCTCAACGACTCATAACCGGAATCGAACGCCGCATTGTCGATGGAAGTGCCGTCCTTGATGCCGCCCAGGGCAATGCCCAGGCGGCGGGTGCGCAGGTAGGCGTGAAAGGTCATGCCGAAATGTTGCTTGAACCAGCGCCGCAGTTTCAGCGGCTCGATACCTTGTTCCAGCAGCAGGGCGTCGGTCCAGCGCAGGTCGGGCTCGGCGTCCACCGCCTTGAGCAGGGCCTGGATCCAGTCCGGCGCGATGGCGGCGGCGTCCAGCGGCTTGCAGCGCAGGCAGGCGCGGTAGCCGGCCGACATGGCTTCGTCGGCATGGGCGAAGAACTCCACGTTCTCCGGCTTCGGCTTGCGCGCGGTGCAACTGGGGCGACAGAAGATGCCGGTGGTCTTGACCGCAGTGAAGAACACCCCCTCGTAGGCGGTGTCTCGTTCGAGCATGGCGCGGACCATCTCGGCGTGGGGCGGGAGTAGCGAGTCTTGTCGGTTCATGGGGTTGAGCATAAAACCCTGGCTGGGACGGCTCCACCGAAAAATCGACAGTGAATTTTCCGCTCACTTGGTCGGATGCTCGCGAACAAAAGTTGAACCATTGAGTCTTAAGGTTCAACGCTGTTTTTGTCTTTCGGAGACATCATGTCCAAACATAAGAAATCCCTGATCGCTGTTGCTGTCTGTGCCCTGATGCTGGGTGCCTCGGCCTTGCTGCCCGCCGACCTGTCGCCCATTGGCGCGAGCTACGCCGCCGGCGGTGGCAATGGTGGCGGTCACGGCGGTGGCGGTGGTGGTGGCAATGGCGGCGGTAACGGTGGCGGCAAGGGCAGTGGCAAATCCGGCGAATCCAGCGGCCTTGGCAAGGGCCTGGATAGCGACCACGTCGGCACCGCTACGCGCGACCATGGCGTGAGCGGCAAGCATACCGGTACCACCCGCACCGACCGAACCAGCAAGGCTTCGCTCACGTCGGGCATCGCCAAAGACCGCGATACCCGTGGCTTGACCAAGGCTTCCGCGATTTCCACGGCTACTCCGGGTACCCACAACACCAAGGGCCTGACCAACGCGACCAGTTCTTCGATCAAGAACGACCGCTGATCCCAAAAAAGCCGCGACGCCTGATTCAGGCGTCGCGGCTTTTTTACGCCTTGCAATCGCGAAGTGTTCAATACTTCCAGAACACTGGGGTGAACAACACCAGCACCGTCAGGATTTCCAGTCGACCCAGCAGCATGCCTATGGTCAGCAGCCACTTCGCAGCGTCCGGCAAGGTCGAGAAGTTGCCCGCTGGCCCGATGATCGTACCCAGCCCCGGGCCTACGTTGCACACCGCGGTGGCCGCGCCGGTCAAGGCGGTGGTCCAGTCGAGGCCGATCAACGCCAGGCCGAGGGCGATACCGCCAATGGTAATGGTGAAGAAAAACGAAAAGGTCAGTAGCGAGCGGGCGATCTCTTCGTCAATGGGATGGTTGTTGTATTTTTTTCGTATCACCGCCCGGGGATGAATCAGTTGTTTCAAACTGCCCATCAGCAAGGCACTGGCGACCTGGAAGCGAAATATCTTTAGTCCACCGGCCGTCGATCCCGAGCAACCGCCGACGAAGGTCAGATAGAAAAACAGCAGCAGGGCAAAACTGCCCCATAGCGTGTAGTCCCCCAGCGCCACGCCCGTGGTGGTGACCACCGACGTCACGTTGACCGCTACGATGCGGAGCGCGTCCCACCAGATGTAATCGCTGTTCAGGCTCAGCCAGGTCCCCACGATAAGCCAGGTGATGACCAGGAACCCGACGAACCCCCTGACTTGTTGATCCTTGAACAGCGCGCGTGTGTTGCCGCGCAAGGTGGCGACATACAAAGTGAAGGGCAGCGAGCCGGCCATCATGACGAGCACCGACACCCAGTGAATGGCCGGTTGGGGCCAGTGCCCCAGGGATGCATCCGAGGTGGAAAAGCCACCCGTGGAAATCAGGGACATCGCATGGTTGATCGCCTCGAAGGGCGTCATGCCGGCCAACCACAAGGCCAGGGTGGCGAGGGCGGTCAAGCCGACGTAGATCCACAGGATGTAGTTCGCTGCGACATGGGAACGCGGTGTAACCTTCTCCGACCAGTCCGACGACTCGGTCTGGAACAGCCGCATGCCGCCGACCCGCAGCAGCGGCAGGATCGCCACCGCCATGCCGATAAAGCCGATCCCGCCGAGCCAGTGCAGCATCGAGCGCCAGATCAACAGGCCTGGGGAGGCGTTGTCCAGCCCGGTGAGGATGGTCGAGCCGGTGGTGGTGATACCCGACATGGTCTCGAAAAAGGCATCGGTATAGCTGATGTCCTGGATGAACACCATGGGCAGGGCGGCGAAGCTGCAGACGATGACCCAACTGGCGGTGGTCAGCAGGTACATGTCTCGCGGACGCATCTGGGTGTGCGCGGGTCGACCGCGCGCCACCAGTGCGATGCCACAGACAAAGGTGATCAGGCTCGACCACAGGAACGCCGACAGATCATCATTGCGTGCGTATATCACCAGCGTCAAAAGCGGGATGGCCATGCTGGCGGCCAGGGTAATCAAGAAAATGCCGAGGATGAAGCCGATGAACCGCACTACCGCAGGGGACATGGGATGCGCCTGAATAAATGAGCCGCACAGTATTGTTTTTGCGGAGCGACCACTGCGTAAAGTTTGCGTAAAAAAGAGCTGGAAGTGATGCCGCTTCGCGAGGTGGCGGTTGGTCCTCTTCATTGGGCAGTTTTGTTCAATACCTGCAGTGATTGGCCGTTTATCTTGATCGCCACCTCACAGACATGAAGAAGATATGCGATGAGTCTGATTCTTTCCATGGCGGCGTTTGCCTTGGTTGCCTCCATTACGCCTGGGCCGGTCAACATTGTGGCCCTCAGTTCCGGGGCCCGGTATGGGTTTCGAGCGACCTTGCGCCATGTGGCGGGAGCGACCCTGGGGTTTGTCTTGTTGCTGGTGCTGATGGGGCTTGGGTTGCATGAAGTGCTGCAACGCTGGCCTGGGCTCACGCGGGTGGTGCAACTGGGGGGCGTGGCGTTTCTGTTGTTCATGGCATGGAAGTTGGCGATGGACAACGGACACCTGGGCGCCAAGGACGAGGATCGGGCGCCGTCGATGTTCTACGGTGCACTGATGCAATGGCTCAATCCCAAGGCCTGGCTGGCCTGTGTGGCGGGGATGGGCGCGTTCGTGGCCGATGGCGAGGCACGGCTGGTGTGGCAGTTTGCGGCAGTCTACCTGGTGATCTGTTACGTATCGGTGGGCTGCTGGGCTTATGCCGGCAGTTTCCTGCGCAACTGG
Organism: Pseudomonas sp. NFACC37-1; assembly: GCF_900101575.1. Lineage (NCBI taxonomy): Bacteria > Pseudomonadati > Pseudomonadota > Gammaproteobacteria > Pseudomonadales > Pseudomonadaceae > Pseudomonas > Pseudomonas sp. NFACC37-1. The sequence continues at coordinate 254,001 of NZ_FMUZ01000002.1, forward strand.
TTGGGCAACCCGGCGACCCTGCGCCTGTTCAACCGGGCGATGGCGGTGTTGTTGGTGGCAAGCGCGGTGTATTTGGTGTTGCCTTGAGTCGAACCCACGGTTTCGGTTGGAACACCGTTGTGGCGAGGGGATTTATCCCCATTGGGCTGCGAAGCAGCCCCAAAAACCAGGCACCGCTCTACAACAGGCGAACCGCGTTGGCCGGTTTGCGACTGCTGCGCAGCCGAGCGGGGCGGTGCGACGTTTCGCTAAATCCCCTCGCCACAAAAACAGGAGAAGCTCAACCGCGATATTGCCCGGGCGTGGCCGCCAGGTGTTGCTTGAAGGCCCGCTGGAAATGCGCCTGGTCGGCAAAACCGCTGTCCAGCGCTACGTCGGCGATCAGCTTGCCCTCGCGTAACTGGCGGCGGGCGAACTGGATCCGGCGGTTGACCAGGAAAGCATGAGGCGTCATCCCATAGTGGCGCTTGAAGGCACGGCTCAGGTAGGACGGCGACAGTTGTGCGGCGGCGCAGATGTCTTCGAGCCTCAAGGCTTCGGTGCAATGATCATGAATAAACTGCGCTGCCCGCATCAATCCCGGGTGGCTGCCCCGGTCCGGCCGACCGGCAGGGTTGAGCCGTTGTTGCAGGTCAGTGAAAAACGCCTCGGCGGCGCTGCGCTTGCGGTCGATGCCGAGCCGTTCATCCACCAGTTGCTCATACAACCCTCGCACTGCGGCAAACAGCTCGACATCACGGCTGTGGGTGGTGGAAAAGCTCTGGAAATCCAGGGTTTCATCGAAACCGATACGACGTTGCAAATCCCTCAGCCACTGGGTATCGACGTACAGCATCACATACGACCACGGCTCATCGTCGATCGGGTTGCATGCATGGACATCGCCGGGGTTCATCAGCACCACCGTGCCGCTCTGCACCTGGAAATTCGACCGCTCATGAATATAGGTGCTGCGCCCGGCGGTGATCGCACCGATGGAAAAATGGTCGTGGGAGTGGCGTGAATAGCAGACCTTGCGCCCATCGGCGATGGCCCGGGCTTCGATGAAGGGCAGGGCCGCGTCGCGCCAGAAGCGTGGGGCGGCGTCATGGGTGGCGTGCTTCATCGGTCAGCGTCCTCGTCTTGAATCTGTAAAGCAGTGTATTAGCCCCGGCCGGCAAATGCCCGATTGATTTGGCCGTTCGGTTTGAACGGCAGTGGCCCTGAACTAGACTCCATGAAGTCTCGCCCATGGAGTTCCCGATGCTTGCGCCAGGTAAACCGGACAACGAAGCGGTTCGTCTCAAGAATCTGCATTCGCTCAAGCTGCTCGATACCCCGCCCGAAGAACGTTTTGATCGCCTGACTCGCCTTGCCCGGCGTTTGTTTGACGTGCCCATCGCCCTGGTGTCCCTGGTGGACGCCAACCGGCAGTGGTTCAAGTCCAATGCCGGCCTGGATGCGAGCGAAACCCCGCGGGAAGTTTCCTTCTGTGGGCATGCGATTTTGCAGGATCAGATCCTGGAAATCTGCGACGCGGAGCAGGACGAGCGCTTTCACGACAATCCGTTGGTCACGGACAAGCCTGGTATTCGCTTCTACGCCGGGCATCCGCTGGGGTTGGAGGATGGCAGCAAGCTTGGCACGCTGTGCCTGCTCGACACCAAGCCGCGCCAGCTCAATGACGAAGAGCGCGAACTGCTGCGCGACTTGGCGCGCATGGCCGAGCAGGAAATGGTTGCGGTGCAGATGGCGAGCATGGACGAGTTGACGCTGTTGTCCAATCGGCGCGGCTTCAAGACGTTGGCCCAGCATGCGTTGAATGTGTGTGATCGCTTGTCGCGACCGGCGACGCTGCTGTTCTTCGACCTCAACGACTTCAAGCCGATCAACGATCGCTATGGGCATGCCGAGGGTGACAGCGCGCTGAAAACCTTCGCTGATGTGCTGCGTATCGCCTTTCGCGAAAGTGATGTGATTGGTCGCTTGGGCGGTGATGAGTTCGTGGCGCTGCTCACCGGCTCTTCCTATGTCGAGACTTCGGCGATCATGGTGCGCCTCAAGGAAATCCTCGATGAGCGCAATGCGATGTTGCAGCGAGGCTATGACATTCGTTTCAGCGTGGGCCAGATCGAGTACGACCCCCGGCGGCATTCGTCAATCGACAACCTGTTGGCCGACGCGGATACGGCCATGTATGCCCAGAAACAGGCGCTTCGCAGTTAGCGCAGGGCCGAAGTGAAGATTACTCTTCGAGGTTACCCATGGCGGTGGTGTTGAAGCCGCCGTCCACGTGCATGATTTCACCGCTGATGCCAGAAGCAACGCAATAAATATGTACCGCACCAAGGGTATGGGAAATACGCAGAATGAGTTTTTCGCATCGTGTGATGCGGATTCATAACTGCAGTGTTATCCATTACTTACTTATTAATACGGCGGGTGTAGGAGTTACCAGCGTCAATCTCAAGATGCCTTATTCCACGGCCCAGGACTCAAACGTCGCACGGATCTACCTTGGAAACATTACGCTTCAAATTACCGGAGACGTTACTCGATATGCATCAGGTACTCTCAAGTTCTCCGGGAAGATCAAAGCGTACTCGGATCGTTATGATGCTAATGCCAGCAGCCATAGGGCTGCCTTTGATGAGCAAGCCACGAGCGCGCTCCGTGAAGTGGGAAGGGTCGCCAACGCACGGGATTATGAAATTCGAATCACTGGCGAGCTGCCAATCAATTTCTCTAGGTAAGTAGCCATGGCAGCAGGAAGAAACACATTAAGTCTCGCCGCCATTGCTTCAGTGATGGGCGCATGCGCATTGTTGTTCTTTTTTGCGCTGGAGGGTGTCTCGGAAAATCCCAATGATTTAAGTGATACCCGGGGTATTCCCGCGGTAGCGATGTACACGGTCATGCTGATCATCTTGACCGCCGCTTCGGTGGCCCTGACGGGGTTGGGTTATCTGTTTCAAAGGCTTCTAAGGCGACGTGCTTTCAAATGGCGCATTGGCGTGTATGCGTTGACCAATGTCCTGCTTTTCCTGACGTCGCTCATGGGGACGTTCGTCGCCGCCATCTACACGTACGACACCATCGCAGGTGTATTGGGGGGGCTGCTGTTTGTGTTCTCCCTTGTTTTGGTTCTGATTGGTTTTCCACGGAAATCGGGATAAAAAAAGCCGCGGGCCCTTTGCAGAGCCCGCGGCTTTTTTATGCGCGGTGAAGATTACTCTTCGAGATTACCCATGGCGGTGGTGTTGAAGCCGCCGTCCACGTACATGATTTCACCGCTGATGCCCGACGCCAGGTCCGAGCACAGGAAGGCGCCGGCATTGCCGACTTCTTCGATGGTGACGTTGCGACGCAGCGGGGTTTGCGCTTCGTTGGCGGCCAGCATCTTGCGGAAGTTCTTGATGCCGGAAGCGGCGAGGGTGCGGATCGGGCCGGCCGATACGCAGTTGACGCGGGTACCGTCCGGGCCCAGGGAACCGGCCAGGTAACGTACGCCGGCTTCCAGGGAGGCCTTGGCCATGCCCATGACGTTGTAGTTCGGCATGGTGCGCTCGGCGCCCAGGTACGACAGGGTCAGCAGGCTGCCGTTGCGGCCTTTCATCATTTCGCGACCGGCCTTGGCCAGGGCCACGAAGCTGTAGGCGCTGATGTCGTGGGCAATGCGGAAACCTTCGCGGGTGGTGGCTTCGGTGAAGTCGCCGTCCAACTGGTCGCCCGGGGCGAAGCCTACGGAGTGCACGATGCAGTCCAGGCCGTCCCACTTCTTGCTCAGCGCTTCGAAGACCTTGGCGATTTCTTCATCGCTGGCCACATCGCACGGGAAGCACAGTTCAGGGCTCGAGCCCCAGCCTTGTGCGAACTCTTCGACACGACCCTTGAGTTTGTCGTTCTGATAAGTGAAGGCAAGCTCAGCGCCCTCGCGATGCATGGCGGCGGCGATGCCGGATGCGATGGACAGCTTGCTGGCGACACCGACGATCAGTACGCGCTTACCGGCGAGAAAACCCATGTGTTGCTCCTCTTTTCAGGTTATTCGGCAGTTGTTGGGGCCAGGAAGGCGGCCTCCAGCAACTGCTGTGTATAGGGGTGCTGCGGCGCGGCGAATATGCTGCGGGCATCACCTTGTTCGACCACTTGGCCGTGCTTGACCACCATCAATTGGTGGCTCAGCGCTTTGACGACAGCCAGGTCATGGCTGATAAACAGGTACGTCAGGTTGTACTTGGTTTGCAACGACCGCAACAGCTCCACCACTTGGCGTTGCACGGTACGGTCCAGGGCCGACGTTGGTTCATCCAGCAGAATCAACGCCGGCTTGAGCACCAGGGCCCGGGCAATGGCGATACGCTGCCGTTGCCCTCCGGAAAATTCATGGGGGTAGCGGTTCCGGGTTTCCGGGTCCAGGCCTACCTCCTTCAATGCCGCGATTATCGCTTGTTCCTGTTCGGCCGCGGTGCCGATCTTGTGGATCCGCAGGCCTTCGCCGACGATCTGGCTGACACACATCCGTGGGCTCAGGCTGCCGAACGGGTCCTGAAACACCACTTGCATCTCCCGGCGCAGTGGCCGGACCTCTTGCTGCGTCAGGCTGTCCAGCGGCTTGCCTTCGAAGCGGATCCCGCCCTGGCTGCCGATCAACCGCAGGATTGCCAGCCCCAGGGTGGATTTGCCGGAACCGCTTTCGCCGACGATGCCCAGGGTCTGGCCCTGGGGCAGGCTGAAGCGGATGCCGTCCACGGCCTTGATGTAGTCCACCGTGCGTTTGAACAGGCCTTTCTTGATCGGGAACCAGACTTTCAGGTCCTCGACCTGCAACAGCGGCGGGCCGACGACGTTGTTCGCCGGGGTGCCGCTGGGCTCGGCGGCCAGCAGTTCCCGAGTGTACGGATGCTGCGGCGCGCGGAACAACTCTTCGCACGATGCCTGTTCGACGATGCAACCGCGCTGCATGACACATACACGATGCGCAATTCTTCGCACCAGGTTCAAATCGTGGCTGATCAGCAGCAACGACATACCCAATCGCGCCTGCAACTCCTTGAGCAATTGCAGGATTTTCAGCTGGACGGTGACGTCCAGGGCGGTGGTCGGCTCGTCGGCGATCAGCAGCTCCGGCTCGTTGGCCAGGGCCATGGCGATCATCACTCGCTGGCGCTGGCCGCCGGACAACTCGTGGGGCAGGGCCTTGAGGCGCTTGTGGGGCTCGGGAATGCCGACCAGCTCCAGCAACTCCAGGGTCCGGCGGGTCGCGACCTTGCCGCTCAGGCCCTTGTGGATGCCGAGGACTTCATTGATCTGTTTCTCAATGCAATGCAGCGGGTTGAGGGAGGTCATCGGCTCCTGGAAAATCATCGCGATCCGGTTGCCGCGGATATGGCGGATGGTCTTTTCCTTCAATCCCAGCAAATCCTGGCCGGCGTACTGGATGGTCCCGGTGGGGTGATGGGCCAGCGGGTAGGGCAGCAAACGCAGGATCGAGTGGGCGGTGACCGACTTGCCCGAGCCGCTTTCACCCACCAGGGCCAGGGTTTCGCCGCGCTTGATGTCGAAACTGACGCCCTCGACCACGCGCTGGCGGCGCTCACCGACAATGAACTCCACCGCCAGGTCGCGCACTTCGATCAGATTGTCCTGGTTCATATCACTTCCTCGGATCGAAGGCATCGCGAGCGGACTCGCCGATGAACACCAACAGGCTCAGCATCACGGCCAGCACGGCGAACGCACTGATGCCCAGCCACGGCGCCTGGAGGTTGGATTTGCCTTGGGCCACCAGTTCGCCCAGGGACGGCGCGCCCGGCGGCAGGCCAAAGCCGAGGAAATCCAGGGCGGTGAGGGTGCCGATGGCGCCGGTGAGGATGAACGGCATGAAGGTCATGGTCGAGACCATGGCGTTGGGCAGGATGTGCCGGAACATGATCGCGCCGTTCTGCATGCCCAACGCCCGCGCGGCGCGCACGTATTCCAGGTTGCGCCCGCGCAGGAACTCGGCGCGGACCACGTCCACCAGGCTCATCCAGGAAAACAGCAGCATGATGCCCAGCAGCCACCAGAAGTTCGGCTGCACGAAACTGGCGAGGATGATCAGCAGGTACAGCACCGGCAGCCCGGACCAGATTTCCAGGAAGCGTTGGCCGGCCAGGTCCACCCAGCCGCCATAGAAGCCCTGCAAGGCGCCGGCGACCACGCCGATGATCGAGCTGAGCAGCGTCAGGGTCAGGGCGAACAACACCGAGATACGGAAGCCGTAGATCACCCGGGCCAGGACGTCGCGGCCCTGGTCATCAGTGCCCAGCCAATTCACGGAGGAGGGCGGTGCCGGGGCCGGGACCTTCAGGTCGTAGTTGATGCTCTGGTAGCTGAACGGAATCGGTGCCCACAGCACCCAGGCGTCCTTGGCCGCCAGCAGCTCACGGATGTACGGGCTCTTGTAGTTGGCTTCCAGGGGGAACTCGCCGCCGAACGTGGTTTCCGGGTAGCGCTTGAGGGCCGGGAAGTACCAGCCGTCGTCGTAATGCACCACCAACGGCTTGTCGTTGGCGATCAACTCGGCGCCCAGGCTCAGCCCGAACAGGATCAGGAACAGCCACAGCGACCACCAGCCACGCTTGTTGGCCTTGAACAGTTCGAAACGACGACGATTGAGAGGGGACAGGTTCATCTCAATGCTCCCGGCTTTCGAAGTCGATGCGCGGATCGACAAAGGTGTAGGTCAGGTCGCCGATCAGTTTCACCACCAGCCCCAGCAAGGTGAAGATGAACAGGGTGCCAAACACCACCGGGTAATCGCGGTTGATGGCCGCTTCGAAACTCATCAGGCCCAGGCCGTCGAGGGAAAAGATCACTTCCACCAGCAAGGAACCGGTGAAGAAGATCCCGATGAACGCCGAAGGGAAGCCGGCGATCACCAGCAGCATGGCGTTGCGGAAGACATGGCCGTAGAGAACCCGGTGGCGGGTCAGGCCCTTGGCCTTGGCGGTGACCACGTATTGCTTGTTGATTTCGTCGAGGAAGCTGTTCTTGGTCAGCAGGGTCATGGTGGCGAAGTTGCCGATCACCAGGGCGGTCACGGGCAAGGCCAGGTGCCAGAAGTAATCGAGGATCTTGCCGCCCATGCTCAATTCGTCGAAGTTGTTGGAGGTCAGCCCGCGCAACGGGAACCAGTCGAAATAACTGCCGCCGGCGAACACCACGATCAGCAGGATGGCAAACAGGAACGACGGGATCGCGTAGCCGACGATGATTGCCGAGCTGGTCCATACATCGAAATGGCTGCCATGCCGCGTGGCCTTGGCGATCCCCAGCGGGATCGACACCAGGTACATGATCAGGGTGCTCCACAGCCCGAGGGAGATGGACACCGGCATCTTTTCCTTGATCAGGTCGATGACCTTGGCATCGCGGAAGAAACTGTCGCCGAAGTCCAGGTGGGCATAGTTCTTGATCATGATCCACAGGCGTTCGGGGGCCGACTTGTCGAAGCCGTACATGCGTTCGATTTCCTTGACCAGCGTCGGGTCCAGACCCTGGGCCCCGCGGTAGGAAGAGCCGGCCACCGACACCTCGGCCCCCCCGCCGGCAATGCGGCTGGTGGCGCCCTCGAAACCCTCGAGCTTGGCGATCATCTGTTCCACCGGCCCGCCGGGCGCGGCCTGGATGATGACGAAGTTGATCAGCAGAATGCCGAACAGGGTCGGGATGATCAGCAGCAGTCGCCGAAAAATGTAAGCCAGCATCTTGTTACTCCACGCTCGCAGGGGCGGCGATTTGCTGCTCGATGACCTGCTTTTCTACTTCATCGGCCGGCTTGACCTCCGGCTTGACCCACCAGGTGGTGGTGCCGATGTCATAGGTCGGCGTGATTTTCGGATGACCGATGTGGTTCCAGTACGCCACGCGCCAGGTCTTGATGTGCCAGTTGGGAATCACGTAGTAGCCCCATTGCAAGACCCGGTCCAATGCCCGGGCGTGAGCCACCAGGCTCTTGCGCGAGTCGGCATTGATCAGCTGCTCCACCAGTTGATCCACGGCAGGGTCCTTCAGGCCCATGGTGTTGCGGCTGCCGGGCTTGTCGGCGGCGGCGGACATCCAGAACTCACGCTGTTCGTTACCCGGCGAGCTGGATTGCGGGAAGCTGCCCACCACCAGGTCGAAGTCCCGGGAGCGCACGCGGTTGATGTACTGGGACACGTCCACTCGGCGGATCACCAGGTCGATGCCCAGGTCGCTCAGGTTGCGCTTGAAGGGCAGCAATATCCGTTCGAACTCGGTCTGGGCCAGCAGGAACTCCAGCACCACCGGTTTGCCTTGGGCGTCGACCATCTTGTCGTCGACGATGCGCCAGCCGGCTTCTTGCAGCAATTGGTAGGCCTTGCGCTGCTGGTCGCGGATCATGCCGCTGCCGTCGCACATCGAAGGCTGGAAGGCTTCGCTGAAGACCTGATCGGGGATTTTGCCGCGTAGGGGCTCGAGAATCTTCAGTTCGTCTTCGCCGGGCAGGCCGGTGGCGGCCATTTCCGAATTCTCGAAATAGCTGCGGGTGCGGGCGTAGGCGCCGTTGAACAGTTGCTTGTTGGTCCACTCGAAATCCAGCAACAGGCTCAAGGCCTTGCGCACCCGCACGTCCTGGAAGACCGGTCGGCGCAGGTTGTAGACAAAGCCCTGCATGCCGGTGGGGTTGCCGTTGGGGATCTGTTCCTTGATCAGCCGGCCTTCGGTCACGGCCGGGATGTTGTAGGCGTTGGCCCAGTTCTTGGCGGTCATTTCCAGCCAGTAATCGAACTGCCCGGCTTTCAACGCTTCGACCGCGACGGTGTTGTCGCGGTAGTAGTCGGTGACCAGCACGTCGAAGTTGTAGAACCCGCGATTGACCGGCAGGTCCTTGCCCCAGTAGTCCTTTACCCGCTCATAGCGGATCGAGCGGCCGGCCTTCACTTCGGCGACCTTGTAGGGGCCGCTGCCCAGGGGAATCTCCAGGTTGCCCTTGTTGAAGTCGCGCTCGGCCCACCAGTGCTTCGGCAGTACCGGCAATTGGCCGAGGATCAGCGGTAGCTCGCGATTTTGGGTGTGCTTGAACTTGAACAGGACCTTGAGCGGGTCTTCGGCGATGACTTCGGCGACGTCGTTGTAGTAGCCGCGAAACATCGGTGCGCCGTCCTTGGTCAGGGTCTGGAAGCTGAAGACCACGTCTTCCGCCCGTACCGGATGGCCATCGTTGAAACGGGCTTCGGGGCGCAGGTAGAAGCGCACCCAGGCATTGTCCGGCGCTTTCTCGATTTTTTCGGCGATCAGGCCATATTCGGTGAAGGGTTCGTCCAGGCCCTGCTTGGCCAAGGTGTCGTAGATCAGACCGATGTCATCGGCTGGCACGCCTTTGCTGATGAACGGGTTGAGGCTGTCGAACCCCCCAAAGCCGCCCTGGCGGAAGATGCCGCCCTTGGGCGCGTCCGGGTTGACGTAGTCGAAGTGCTGGAAGTTGGCGGGGTATTTCGGCGGCTCGTTGTACAAGGTCACGGCATGCTGTGGCGCGGCGCAGGCCAGCCCGGCGAATAACAGGCTGCTGGCCTGCAGGAGCAGGGCGCGTAAAGGCTTCATTGATCTTTCTCCGAAGATTTCAGCCACCAGGCGCTCAGGCCCAGGGTATAGGGCGGCGTGGTGACGAAGGCGAACCGGTTGCGGTACGCCAGGCGATGATAATTGAGATACCAGTTGGGAATGCAGTAATGCTGCCACAGCAGTACGCGATCCAGGGCCTTGCCGGCGGCGACCTGTTCGTCGCGGGTCTGGGCGGCGAGCAGTTTCTCCAGCAGATGGTCGACCACCGGGTTGGCGATCCCGGCGTAGTTCTTGCTGCCCTTGACCCCGACCTGGCTGGAGTGAAAGTACTGCCATTGCTCGAGGCCCGGGCTGAGGGTCTGGTTCAAGGTCAGCAGGATCATGTCGAAGTCGAACTGGTCCAGGCGCTGTTTGTATTGGGCGCGGTCCACCGTGCGCAGTCGGGCTTGAACACCGATGCTGGCAAGGTTTTCGACGTAGGGTTGCAGGATACGCTCCAGGTTCGGGTTCACCAGCAGGATTTCGAAGCTCAGGGGCTGGTGGTCGGCGTTCAGCAGGCGTTGGCCGTTGAGATTCCAGCCCGCTTCCTTCAAGAGTCCCAATGCCTTGCGCAGGGTTTCCCGGGGAATGCCGCGCCCGTCGGTCTTGGGCAAGCTGAAGGGTTCGGTGAGCAGTTTGGGCGGCAATTGATCCCGGTACGGCTTGAGCAGCAACCATTCATGACCCACCGGCAGGCCAGTGGCGGAGAATTCGCTGTTGGGGTAATAGCTGAGGGTGCGCTTGTAGGCGCCGCTGAACAGGGTGCGGTTGGTCCACTCGAAATCGAACATCAGCCCCAGGGCTTCGCGCACCTTGACGTCAGCGAATGTGCCGCGCCGGGTGTTCATGAACAGGCCCTGGGTCTGGGTCGGGATCTGGTGGGGGATCTGCGCCTTGATCACATCGCCTCGGTTGACCGCCGGGAATTGATAGCCGTTGGCCCAGTTCTTGGCCTGGTGTTCGATGTAGATGTCGAATTCGCCGGCCTTGAAGGCTTCGAAGGCGACTTCGCTGTCACGGTAGAACTCCACGTCCATGCGGTCGTAGTTGTACTTGCCGCGATTGACCGGCAGGTCCTTGCCCCAGTAGTCCTTGACCCGTTCGAACACCAATTGGCGGCCCGGCTGCACTTTGGTGATGCGATACGGCCCGCTGCCCAGGGGCGGTTCGAAGGTCGTCGCCTTGAAGTCGCGGCCTTTCCAGTAATGCTGGGGCAACACCGGCAGCTCACCCAGGCGCAGGATCAGCAAGGGATTGCCCGCGCGCTTGAAGACGAAGCGGATTTTCAGCGGATTGAGAATGTCGACCCGCAGCACCTCCTGCAGGTTGGTGCGGTATTGCGGGTGGCCATCCTTGAGCAGCGTCCTGTAGGAGAACGCCACGTCATAGGCGGTGATGGGCACGCCATCGTGGAAGCGCGCTTCGGGGCGCAGGTTGAAGACTACCCAGCTGCGGTCTTCGCTGTATTCCACCGACTGGGCGATCAGGCCATAGCTAGACGTCGGTTCATCGCCGGACGGTGCGTACTGGCCAGTGCCGACCATCAGCGGTTCGTTCAGCTCATTGATGCCGTATTGCAGGAAATTGGGCGTGGAAACCGGGCTGCTGCCCTTGAACGTGTAGGGATTGAGCGTATCGAAGGTGCCGAATGCCATGACCCGCAAGACTCCGCCCTTGGGCGCTTGCGGGTTGACCCAGTCGAAGTGGGTGAATCTGGCCGGGTACTTGAGCGTGCCGAACTGCGCATAGCCATGGCTTTCGCTGATGGTTGCGCTGGCGGGAGAGCTCAAGGCCAGGCTGATCAGGAGCAGGAGGAGGGGACGTATCAAGTCTGAGATCCGATCCAGGCGGCTTGGGCTTTATGGCCTGTACAGTAACAGCTTGTATCGGCAGGAAAAAGGCGGGTTTTAGCGGGTAATGTCAGTAAGGTGGTGGATATCCGTCGAGCACGGAACCTGTGGCGAGGGGTTTTATCCCCGCTGGGTTGCGAAGCGACCCCATCCAAACTTCCTTAAACACCGTGGTGCCTGGCTTTAGGGCTGCTTCGCAGCCCAACGGGGATAAATCCCCTCACCACAAAAAAACCCTCACCACAAAAAACTCACCACAAAAATCCCCTCAGCCACCGCGAGGCTTAGTGGGGGGAGTAGACCGTCAGCATCTGCCCAGGCTTGAGCGCCTTGCCCATCCGCGGGTTCCAGCGCTTGAGGTGTTGCATTTCCACGTTGAAGCGCTTGGCAACGACGTACAACGAATCGCCCTGCTTGACCTTGTATTGGGTCTGCTTCTTCTGGTCCTTGCTGTTGGCGGCTACCACCGTGCTGATGCGCTTACCGGTGGCCTTGCTGGCCTTGGCGTCCTGCATCACCAGGGTCTGGCCGACCTTGAGCTTGTTGCCGCTGAGCTTGTTCCAGCGCTGCAGGTCCTTGGTCTGGACGTTGTTGGCCTTGGCGATCTGGGCCAGGTTGTCGCCGCGCTTGACCCGGTAGGTGCGCCTGGCACCTTCCACTTCGCTGTCGTCGGCTGATTCGAAAACCGGCTTGAGCGCGCGCTGGCTGATCAGCTCTTCCGGGCGCATGGTCGACAGGCTGGCGGTCAGCAACTGGGCCTTGGATGTCGGCACCAACAGATGCTGGGGGCCGTCGATGGTGGTGCGCTGCTTGAAGGCCGGATTGAGCTGGAACAGCTCGTCTTCGTCGATGTTGGCCACCGCCGCGACCTTGGACAGGTCCATGCGCTGGTTGATCTCGACGACCTGGAAATAGGGTTCGTTGGCGATCGGGTTGAGGTTCACACCATAGGCGTCGGGCGCGAGCACCACCTGGGACAGCGCCAGCAACTTCGGCACATAGGCCTGGGTCTCGCTGGGCAGCGGCAGGTTCCAGTAGTCGGTGGGCAGGCCAAGCTTCTCGTTGCGCTCGATGGCGCGGCTCACCGTGCCTTCACCGGCGTTGTAGGCCGCCAGCGCCAGCAACCAGTCGCCGTTGAACATGTCATGCAGGCGCGTCAGGTAGTCCATGGCGGCCGTGGTGGAGGCGGTGATGTCGCGTCGCCCGTCATAGAAGCGGGTCTGGCGCAGGTTGAAGTAACGCCCCGTGGACGGGATGAATTGCCACAGCCCCACCGCGTTGGCCCGGGAATAGGCCATGGGGTTGTAGGCGCTCTCGATCACCGGCAGCAGCGCCAGTTCCAGCGGCATGTTGCGTTCTTCAAGGCGTTCGACGATGTAGTGGATGTACAGGCTGCCGCGCTCACCGGCGTTTTCCAGGAAGGAAGGGTTGCTGGCGAACCACAGGCGCTGTTGCTCGATACGCGGGTTGACGCCGGCCGTTTCCTGCAACTGGAAGCCCTGGCGCATGCGTTCCCAGATGTCCTGGGGCACTTGGGGGCTGGGTTTCTCGGTGAGCCATACCGGCTTCTGTTTGGCGCGAGCGGCGATATTCGGGGTGTGCGCCGCGTCGGTCTGCGGCAGCTGGCTCGTGCTCTGGCAGCCCGCCAGGGTGGCGGACACAGCCACCGCGATGGCTTGAGCCAAGCGGGTCAATGTGTCTGACTGGACGGACCTGCGTATAGATGACGACATTGGCTGGAAGTAAGTTCCGGGCAAAAATGTCGGCCGATTCTAGGAAGCGCACCCCAACAGGTCAACCTTTCAGAATTTTTGTATCAATCGATAGCTGCCTTAGAACGTATCTTTCCAAGCCCTCAAGGCCGCAAAAACCTCACTCGGCGTCTGGTTTCGCTGGCCGCTCCGTTCGTCTGCTTTTTGTTTAACGGATGTTTCAGTCGTGCGCAGGAACGGGTTGGTGAGTTTTTCCAGGGCCAGGGTCGAGGGCAGCGTCATGATGCCCTCGTTGCGTTGGCGGGCGACTTTTTCCAGGCGGTCGGCGATGTCCGGATTGCCCGGCTCCACGGCGGCCGCGAACTTCAGGTTGCTGAGGGTGTATTCATGGGTGCAGTAGACCAGCGTGTCTTCAGGCAAGGCGGCGAGGCGACCCAGGGAATGGTGCATCTGCGCGGGCGTGCCTTCGAAAAGCCGGCCGCAACCGGCGGCGAACAGGGTATCGCCACAAAAGAGCAGGCCATGGTGGTAGTAGGCGATGTGCCCCAGTGTATGGCCAGGCACCGCGTAGACATCGAAGTCCCAGCCGAGCACGCTGACCTGGTCGTTGTCATGCAGGGCCTGGTCCCGCGCCGGGATGTTTTCGCTGGCCGGGCCGTAGACGGTGGCGTTCGTCGCATTCTTCAACGCCTGGACGCCGCCGACATGATCATGGTGATGATGAGTGATCATAATGTCGCTCAGGACCCAGCCCGGATGGGCGTCGAGCCAGGCCTGTACTGGCGCGGCATCTCCCGGGTCGACCACGGCGCAGCGCTGGGTGGAGTGATCCTGTAACAACCAGATGTAGTTATCGGTGAACGCGGGCAGGGCACTGATCTGTATCATCGCGGAATTCGCCAAGCGGAAAACAAAGGCGCATCTTAGAACTTCCTGACGCGTTGGAGAATGCAATGACCGATGAAGCGTTCGCTCAGGCTGATCCTGACTGGCTGGCGTTGATCAGCGCCGCCCGTGAATGGCTGTCCGGCCCTGTCGGGCAATTTTTGCTGGAAGAGGAACGGCGCATGCTCGAAGACGAGTTGGGCCGGTTCTTTGGCGGCTATCTGGTGCACTACGGGCCTTCGGCGCAAACGCCGCCGTCGGCACCGCAGGTCCAGCGCAACGTGCGCCTGGGGGCGCCGTTGCCCGGGGTGGAAATCGTCTGCGAGGAGCAGGCCTGGCCGCTGAGCGAACATGCCGCCGACGTGGTGGTCATGCAGCACGGCCTGGATTTCTGCCTGTCGCCCCACGGTCTGCTGCGTGAAGCCGCCAGCAGCGTACGCCCCGGCGGGCATCTGTTGATCATCGGTATCAACCCCTGGAGCACCTGGGGGTTGCGTCATGTGTTTGCCCACGACGCCTTGCGCCAGGCCCGTTGCATCTCGGCGTCGAGGGTCGGCGACTGGCTCAACCTGCTGGGCTTCGCGCTGGAGAAACGCCGCTTCGGGTGCTATCGTCCGCCGCTTGCGTCACCCAAGTGGCAGGCTCGCCTGGCCGGCTGGGAGCGCAAGGCCGGCGACTGGCAGCTGTCCGGCGGTGGTTTCTACCTGCTGGTGGCGCGCAAGATCGCGGTCGGGCTGCGCCCGGTGCGTCAGGCGCGACGCGAGCCGATGGGCAAGCTGATTCCCTTGCCGATGGCCAAGGTCAATCGTCGTCACATCGAGCCATAACCCCTTTTTAGCAGGCCTGGCCGGCCTTTCGACTACAGGCATCAACGCCTGATCGGCTGGCCTTTGCATTTTTTCTGGATAGATTGGCATGAGCGATAGCGTAGAACTCTTCACTGATGGCGCCTGCAAGGGCAACCCCGGCCCGGGCGGCTGGGGCGCGTTGCTGGTGTGCAAGGGCGTGGAGAAGGAGCTCTGGGGCGGCGAAGCCAATACCACCAACAATCGCATGGAGCTGATGGGCGCCATCCGTGGCCTGGAAGAGCTCAAGCGGCCTTGCGATGTACTGCTGGTGACCGACTCGCAATACGTGATGAAAGGCATCAACGAGTGGATGGCCAACTGGAAGAAGCGCGGCTGGAAGACGGCGGCGAAGGAACCGGTGAAAAACGCCGACCTCTGGAAGCTGCTGGATGAGCAGGTCAACCGCCACAACGTTACCTGGAAATGGGTGCGTGGCCACATCGGCCACCACGGCAACGAGCGGGCCGACCAATTGGCCAATCGTGGGGTGGATGAGGTACGGGGCTACAAGCAGGCCTGATGCAACCATGTCCACTGAAACATGCGCACTTGTGGCGAGGGGATTTATCCCCGCTGGGGCGCGAAGCGCCCCCCTTCAATTTTCCTGGCGCACTGTGGTGCCTGGCTTTAGGGCTGCTTCGCAGCCCAGCGGGGATAAATCCCCTCGCCACAAAAGCTGTGGTCAGTCATTCCCTTGGAGCGTGTTAAGATCCGCGCTTTTGCAAGACTGCCCGTTGAGAGCTGAACACTGATGGCCAACAGATCTGTAGTACTGGATACCGAAACCACCGGCATGCCGGTGACCGATGGTCACCGGATTATTGAAATCGGTTGTGTCGAGCTGATCGGCCGGCGCCTGACCGGTCGCCATTTCCACGTTTACCTGCAACCGGACCGCGAAAGCGACGAGGGCGCTATCGGCGTCCACGGCATCACCAACGAGTTCCTGGTGGGCAAGCCGCGTTTTGCCGAAGTGGCCGATGAGTTCTTCGAATTCATCCAGGGCGCGCAGTTGATCATCCACAACGCGGCGTTCGACGTCGGGTTCATCAACAACGAATTCGCCCTGATGGGGCAGCACGATCGGGCCGACATCACCCAGCATTGCACCATCCTCGATACCCTGATGATGGCCCGGGAGCGTCATCCGGGGCAGCGCAACAGCCTCGACGCCTTGTGCAAGCGCTACGGTGTCGACAACTCCGGTCGTGAACTGCACGGCGCCTTGCTCGACTCCGAGATCCTGGCCGACGTCTACCTGACCATGA
Source organism: Pseudomonas sp. NFACC37-1 (assembly GCF_900101575.1). NCBI lineage: Bacteria > Pseudomonadati > Pseudomonadota > Gammaproteobacteria > Pseudomonadales > Pseudomonadaceae > Pseudomonas > Pseudomonas sp. NFACC37-1. Next base: position 270,152 of record NZ_FMUZ01000002.1, read on the forward strand.
CCGGCGGCCAGACCAGCCTGTCCCTCGCCGGCAACGCCTCGGATGGCAACGGCACCGGCGAAGGCTCCGGCAACCAGGCCACGGAAATTCGCCGTTTGCCCGCCGACCGCCAGCCATCGCGGATCATCCGCGCCAGCGAAAGCGACCTGGCCGAGCATGCCGCGCGTCTGGAAGCCATCGCCAAGTCCGCGGGTGCTCCGGCATTGTGGACACAGTTGGCCGAGGCACAGGCCGCCACGCACTGATGAAACCCTGCAACGGTCTTGTAGGAGCTGTCGAGCGAAGCGAGGCTGCGATCTTTCCCCGGACACTCGAGTCTCAAGCGAAAGATCAAAAGATCGCAGCCTTCGGCAGCTCCTACAGGGCCCAGCTGTACTCCTTCATTTCTCGCCACAATTGCCACGACCTTCTACCCTGAGGTAACGGGCAGGCTACGGATCCCGCTTGATGTGTGATGATTTGAAAGACAAGGGCAATGGATGGCGCCACGCCGTTGGTTGCTTCAAGGAATGAGGACCTTCCCCAGTATGCAACCGGTCATGAATCCCAAGCACCCCGGCCTGTCGGTGCGCATCGTCGATGATGGCTTTGCCGCCTACATCTGGGGCAGCGATTTCAGCTTTGAAGTCAGCGACTACGCGACGGCGCAGATCGGCCGTCCCGTCAGCCAATGGCCGGTGACGCCCATCGTTCCCTATCGCAAGTGCTATGGCATCGATCCCGAAGAGTTCAGCAGCTTCCGCGATGCCCCGGACAGCGAGATCTTCATGGCCTACCTCGATGACCAGCCCGTCGGGCACCTGGTGGTCAGTACCAACTGGAACGGCTATGCCCACATCGACGAGCTGGCGGTACATGCCCCGGCCCGGCGCCACGGGGTGGCCAAGGCGTTGCTCGATGTCGCCCAGTTCTGGAGCCGCAAGAAAAAACTGCCTGGCATCATGCTCGAGACCCAGAACAACAATCTGGGCGCCTGCCGGCTCTATGAGCGTTGCGGTTATGTGCTGGGTGGTATCGATCACCTGCGCTATCGCGGCATTGACCGGCATACCGCCGAAGTCGCGCTGTTCTGGTACCGGCTGTTCGACGACCCACTGGGCATGTCGATCAGTGGCTCAGCAGCGCCTCGGCTTGTTCCGTAATTCGTTCCAGCAGCGATTGAAGGGCGGCTGAAGAAGGCGCACCGTTGAGGCTCAAGGCATAGAGGCCAATCGCGATGGCGGGCGATACCGGACAGACGTCGAGGCCGCCGTCCTTGGCGCCCGAGGCGGTGAACGGGTCGACGATGGCCAGGCCTTCTCCGGCCTCGACCATGGCGCGCATCATCTGATGGGTCTGGACGCGGAGCTGGATCATGGGCGCCGGACGCAGCGCCGCCAGTTTATGCTCGAATGCAGGGCTCAGCGGGTCGTGGCCATCCAGGCCCACCAACGGCTGGCCCGCCAGGTCCTGAAGCGAAATATATTTTTGACGGGGTTGCAGCCAGCCGTGGGGCGCGAGCAATTGCAGTTTGCCCTGGGCGATCATCTGGCAATGGATGTCGGGATGTTCAGGGTCGTGCAGGCTCAGGCCCAGGTCGCTTTCGCGCAACAGCAGGCTGTGGACGATGTCGCGGGTCGGTCGGCTGAGCAGGGTGCACGGGGCATCCGGATGGCGACGACGCAAGGCTGCGATGCTCTGGGGCAGCAACCGCTGGGCCAGTGGCGGTGTGCAGATAATGCGCAAGGGCGCTGCTTGATGGTGTTTCAGGCTGCTGGCCAGGCGCTGCACCGGTTCGAGGGTGTCGTACACCCGTGTGATACCGTCGCGTAATTCAAGGGTTTCCCGGGTCGCCTGCAAACGACCGCGCACACTGGCGAACAGCATGAAACCCAATTGGGCCTCGGCATCGCGCAGTATCGCCTCGACCTCCGCCACCGGCAGTTGCAGCCATTCGGCCGCCGTGCCGAGGTGGCCGGTCTGCAGCAGCGCCTGGATCACTTCGATGTGGCGTAAACGCATGCAAGAAGTCCATGTTCGGCGGATGAGCCATTGAGTGGCTGAATCCTAACCCAAGTCCGGGTATGACTTCTGCTCATAACCAACGGTTATGAAGCTATTTGCGTTTCAGCGGGCGTTTGAGTAGGCAGTGGCGTTTCCGGTTCGCGCGTCAATTCGATTTGAGATTGCACGAGAATAAATTTGCCGTCGTCGAGTTTGTTGACTCGATCACCGATAGCCAATTTATAGGTAGTGACAGGCTCCTTGCCGTTTCCGTCGGGCGACGGGGTCGATTCCTGAAACTCATGCACCGAATAGACGCGACCTTCGGCGTCCCGCGCATGAAATTGTCCGACAAGTACTGCTGCCATTGCTTAGAACCTCTGGAAATAAATCACTCGATTTGCGGTTCTGTAGACCCTGGTCAAGCGCGGTAAGTTTTCCTACATGAAAAAAATAGTCCAGCCGGCCGGTTTTTGTCGTTCCACTGGTCCAATTGTCACCCCGATCATCTATAACTACAGGCTCCTTTGAGCCGACAGTCGAGAAGCCTCTCATGAGTAATGTCTACACAGTGGCCGTTTTGGTGGGCAGCCTGCGCAAGGCATCGATCAACCGCAAGGTCGCGCTGGCACTGGCTGACCTGGCGCCAGCCAACCTCAAGCTGAATATCATCGAGATTGGCGAGTTGCCGCTCTACAACGAAGACATCGATGTTTCCCCTCCGCCAGCCTACAGCACTTTCCGTCAGCAGGTGGGTGCGGCCGATGCCTTGTTGTTCGTCACGCCGGAATACAACCGTTCAGTGCCGGCACCGTTGAAAAATGCCATCGATGTGGGATCGCGTCCCTACGGCCAGAGTTGCCTGAGTGGCAAACCGGGTGCGGTGATCAGTGCTTCGCCGGGTGCCATTGGCGGTTTCGGCGCCAATCATCATTTGCGCCAGTCCCTGGTGTTCCTTGACGTGCCCTGCATGCAGCAGCCGGAAGGCTATCTGAGTAACGCCGGGACGGCGTTCGACGAGGCGGGCAACCTGTCGGAGTCTGTCAGACCATTCTTGCAAAAATTCATCGATGCCTATGGCAAGTGGGTCGAGCAGCATAAGAAGGCTTGACGTCCACTGGAACTTCAAGCCAAGCACCTCTATGGCGAGGGGGTTTATCCCCGCTGGGCTGCGAAGCGGCCCCAAACCCAACACCCTGGTGTGTCAGACAATTTGAATGGGGGCGCTTCGCGCCCCAACGGGGATAAATCCCCTCGCCACAAGTGCATGTACATCTGCAAACGCGTCTGACAAATCCAAATCCCTGCTTTACTGGATATTCGAAATTCCATATATTCTCCGCTCGCTCAGCCAGACTGTTTCCGCCATGCCCGATTCCCCCAATCCCGTCGATGTCTTCAAGGCCCTGGCCGATGACACCCGTACGCGCATTGCGTTGCTGGTGGCCCGTGAAGGCGAGTTGTGTGTCTGTGAGCTCACCGCCGCGCTGGGCCTGAGCCAGCCGAAGATCTCCCGGCACCTGGCGCAGTTGCGCAACGCTGGGCTGCTCAGCGACCGGCGGCAGGGGCAGTGGGTTTATTACCGCCAGCACCCGCAGTTACCGGCCTGGGTCAGTGCGATGCTGGAGCAGGCGTTGGCGGCCAGCGCTGCCTGGCTGACAGCGGATGTGCAGCGCTTGAATGCCATGCCTGATCGTCCGGTGGCGCGTTGCTGCTGAGTCCTTCTTTCCCATCCCTTTTTCAAGGCTGTTGCGCATGCTGATCGCGTCGTTGATTTTCCTGCTGACCATTACGTTGGTGATCTGGCAACCCAAGGGGTTGGGCGTTGGCTGGAGCGCGACGCTGGGCGCCGTGCTGGCCTTGTTGAGCGGGGTGGTGCAGGTCAGTGACATCCCGCTGGTCTGGCAGATCATCTGGAACGCCACCGGGACGTTCGTCGCGCTGATCATCATCAGTCTGCTGCTGGACGAGGCGGGGTTCTTCGCCTGGGCGGCCTTGCATGTGGCTCGCTGGGGCCGGGGCAGTGGGCGCAAGCTATTTGCCTTCATGGTGTTGCTGGGGGCGCTGGTGTCGGCGTTGTTTGCCAATGACGGGGCGGCGCTGATCCTCACGCCTATCGTGATTTCCATGTTGCTGGCCCTGCGGTTTTCCCCGGCGGCGACCCTCGCGTTCGTGATGGGCGCCGGTTTCATTGCCGACAGCGCGAGCCTGCCGCTGGTGGTGTCGAACCTGGTGAACATCGTCTCGGCGGACTTTTTCGGCATTGGTTTCAACCGCTACGCGGCGGTCATGGTGCCGGTGAACCTGGTGAGCGTGGCGGCCAGCCTGGCGATACTGCTGTGGTTCTTTCGCCGCGATATCCCACGTGACTATGACCCGCATCAGTTGGATGACCCGGCGACGGCGATCCACGACAAGGCGACGTTTTATGCCGGCTGGGCGGTACTGGTGATCCTGCTGCTGGGCTGCTTTGCCCTGGAGCCCCTGGGGATTCCCATCAGTGCGATCTCGGCGGTCTGTGCTGCGTTGCTGCTGGCGGTCGCGGCCCACGGCCACAAGATATCCACCCGCAAGGCAATGAAGGAAGCGCCCTGGCAGATCGTGATCTTTTCCCTGGGCATGTACCTGGTGGTCTATGGCCTGCGCAACGCCGGGCTGACCGGTTACCTGGCCCATTGGCTCGACGGTTTCGCCGAATATGGCGTGTGGGGTGCGGCCATGGGCACCGGTGTGCTGACGGCGTTGCTCTCGTCGGCCATGAACAATTTGCCGACGGTGCTGATCGGCGCCTTGTCCATCGACGCCAGCCAGGCCACCGGGGTGGTGAAGGAGGCGATGATCTACGCCAACGTCATCGGCAGCGACCTGGGCCCGAAAATCACGCCGATTGGCAGCCTGGCGACGTTGCTGTGGCTGCATGTGCTGGCGCGCAAGAATATCCAGATCGGCTGGGGGTATTACTTCAAGGTCGGGATTGTGCTGACGGTGCCGGTGCTGCTGGTGACGTTGGCGGCGTTGGCTGTGCGGTTGTCACTCTAGACCGTAGTGGCCCCTTCGCGAGCAAGCCCGCTCCCACATTGAAATGCATTCTCATGTGGGAGCGGGCTTGCTCGCGAAGACGGACGTCCAGACACCGCCCAACTCAGCTGTTACCCGGCACATCCGGCCAACGATCCGCCACCAGGAACACCCGCTCGGCTTCTTCCCACTCGCCCTCGGCGTTTTCGCTCAGGCGCACCATCAACTGTGCCGGCGCCATGGGGTCCAGGGCCATTCGCCAGGCGTCCAGTTGCGCGGTGCTCCAGGTTTGCTCGGCCGGATAATGCGCCGGGGCCAGCCAGGCGGCGCGGGGCAGGGGTTGCCAGCGACCCGGCGGACGTTGGGCGATGAACGCAGGCCAGTCCCGTTGATGCAGCCAGCGCCCGCGCAAATGCCTGGGATGGGCACCGGCCGGTGGTTCGGCCTGGCCCGGCCAGGGGTAGAGCAAATACCCGCCCAGCCAGAGCTCGGAGCGAAACAGCTCGAGGCCCGAGGGCTCGATGCCCAGTGCCGCCAGGGCCTCGCGGCTTTCCGGGCGGGCCGAGATCGGCAATTGGTGCTCGCGCAGATGCGCCAGCTTGCGATCGAGCCGGTCATGGCAACCTGGGCCCAGCCATTGCGCGGCGTCCAGCCCGTTTCCGTGCTGGGGGCCAAGGTACAACTTGATGGCCAGTTCCAGGTGGTGGATGCCGTCGCGATCACGCAGCAACAGGTCCAGTTCACCGAGGGTATGGCCTTCGCGTCGGATCGGCAGGTTCGCGGCGATCAATTCGATGCCCGGGGCATGCTGCACGGCGAATTGCCACAGCCTTTCGTAATACAGGCCCAGGCGGCGCGTTCGCCCTTGGGACAGGCAGTGCAGCAATGGATAGCTGTCGCGGTCCAGTTGTCGCAGCCAGTGTTCCAGCCGGCCAGGCTCCTGCACCCAATCACTGCCAGCCAGGGGATGGCGCTGGGGCCAGGGCGTGTCGATGAGCATCGGCGGGGCGATGATCGCCCACGCGAGGTCGCGCACTTCGGGATGGTGCAGGCGTCGGGGCAAGTCCAGCAATTCAGGGAACAGGATCATCTTGCGAGCATAGCCGTTGCGCTGGAGGCTTAAAGGATTTTGTCTACGGCGCGCTTTCGCCCATAATCGTGTTTTTCGCCCGCCGCAGACCCTCGCAGGAGCCTCATGGAGCAATTTCGCAATATCGGCATCATCGGTCGCCTGGGCAGTTCGCAGGTGTTGGACACCGTTCGCCGTCTCAAACGTTTCCTCCTGGAGCGGCACCTGCATGTGATCCTCGAAGATACCATCGCCGAAGTCCTGCCGGGCCATGGCCTGCAGACGTCGTCGCGCAAGATGCTCGGCGAAGTCTGTGACATGGTCATCGTGGTCGGCGGCGACGGCAGCCTGCTGGGGGCTGCCCGGGCCCTGGCGCGGCACAACATCCCGGTGCTGGGGATCAACCGCGGCAGCCTGGGGTTCCTCACCGATATCCGCCCCGACGAGCTGGAGATCAAGGTCGCCGAGGTCCTGGACGGCCACTACCTGGTGGAAAACCGTTTCCTGCTGCAGGCCGAGGTCCGTCGTCACGCCGAGGCTATCGGCCAGGGCGATGCCCTCAATGACGTGGTGCTGCACCCTGGTAAATCCACGCGGATGATCGAATTCGAGCTGTACATCGACGGCCAGTTCGTCTGCAGCCAGAAAGCCGACGGCCTGATCGTCGCCACCCCCACCGGTTCCACCGCCTATGCGCTGTCGGCCGGCGGGCCGATCATGCATCCCAAGCTCGACGCTATTGTGATCGTGCCCATGTACCCCCATACCTTGTCTGGGCGACCGATCGTGGTCGATGGCAACAGTGAGCTGAAAATCGTCGTGTCCAAGGATATGCAGATCTACCCGCAAGTGTCCTGTGACGGCCAGAACCATTTCACCTGCGCGCCGGGTGACACCATCACCGTCAGCAAAAAAGCGCAGAAGCTGCGCCTGATCCATCCGCTGGATCACAATTACTACGAAGTCTGCCGGACCAAGCTTGGCTGGGGCAGTCGGTTGGGGGGTGGAGGCGACTGATGCTCGATCCTGCGCGCAGTTACGATTTGATCGGTGACGTGCACGGATGCGCCTTGACCCTGGAACACCTGCTGGACCGACTCGGTTACCACAAGCAGGGCGGGGTCTGGCGGCATTCGTCGCGCATGGCCGTGTTCCTGGGGGACATCATCGACCGTGGCCCGCGGATCCGCGAGGCGCTGCACATCGTCCATGACATGGTCATGGCCGGCCAAGCGCTGTGCATCATGGGCAACCACGAGTTCAACGCCCTGGGCTGGAGCACACCGGCATTGCCGGGCAGCGGCCAGCGCTACGTGCGCGAACACACGCCGCGCCATGCCCGCCTGCTCAACGAGACACTGACCCAGTTCGAGCAGCATCCCGGCGACTGGCATGACTTTCTCGAATGGTTCTATGAGCTGCCGCTGTTTGTCGACGCTGGCCGCTTCCGGGTGGTGCACGCCTGTTGGGATGCCGGCCTGATCGAACCGCTGCGGGGCCTGTTCCCGGACGGTTGTGTCGACGAGCATTTCCTCCAGGCCTCGGCGCAACCGGGCAGTTTTGCCTGCACGGTGTTCGATCGCTTGCTGCGCGGTACGGACATGCGCCTGCCCCACGGCCTGACGCTGACGGGTGGCGATGGCCTGACCCGTTCGTTTTTCCGCACCAAGTTCTGGGAAGACAACCCGCAGACTTACGGCGATATCGTGTTCCAGCCCGACGCCTTGCCGGAACCGGTGGCCCGCACGCCGCTGTCGTCGGATGAAAAGAACAACCTGCTGCGCTATGGCGTCGATGAGCCGCTGTTGTTCGTCGGTCACTATTGGCGCAGTGGCAAACCCGCACCGATCCGCCCGAACCTGGCCTGCCTGGATTACAGCGCGGTGCTCTACGGCAAGCTGGTCGCCTATCGCCTCGACCAGGAAACCCGCCTGGATCCACACAAGTTCGTCTGGGTCGATGTCGAACGGCCGGAGGTGGTGAAATGAGTGCTGTCGCGGTTCTGCGCCTGCCCCTGGCAGTGGACCTGAGCGGCTTCGTCAAGCTGCTGCAGCGCATGCAGGTGCCCCATCGGGTCAGCGAAGAGGCCGGCGAGCAGGTGCTCTGGGTGCCGGATGAAATCAGCGAGGACGTGCGTGCGTTGTACGCTCGTTTTCCCGCCGGCGATCCCGATCAGCAGTTGGAACTGCCAGACACAGGGGGTACTTCCCGGCGAGCCGGGTTCGTCCAGCAACTGACGCGCAGTCCAGTGACGGCCCTGGTGCTGTTGCTGAGCCTGATCGTCAGCGCGGTCACCCTGCTGGGGGAGAATCTTGAGATCCTGCGCTGGCTGACCTTCCTCGAGTTCCGCGTCGTTGGCGACTACATCCAGTTCACGCCGTTGGGCGATAGCCTGGCGGCGGGGCAGTGGTGGCGCCTGGTAACGCCGATGCTGATTCACTTCGGCTTCCTGCACATCGCCATGAATGGCATGTGGTATTGGGAACTGGGGCGGCGGATCGAAGCGCGCCAGGGCGGTATCAACCTATTGGGGCTGACGCTGCTGTTCAGCCTCGTTTCCAATTTCGCTCAGTACTTTTTCAGCGGGCCGACGCTGTTCGGCGGCTTGTCCGGCGTGCTGTACGGCCTGCTGGGCCATTGCTGGATCTACCAACTGCTCGCACCGAACCCGGCCTATCACTTGCCCCGCGGGGTGCTGGTGATGATGCTGGTGTGGTTGCTGCTGTGCCTGTCCGGGTTGGTTTCGCTGATCGGCTTCGGTGAAATCGCCAATGCCGCCCACGTCGGCGGGCTGCTCGTCGGGTGCTTCACGGGCTTGTTGGGCGGGCTGTTCGCTCGCCGTAAAATGGCCCTTTGACCGGCGCCTGTGCCTTTTGAGAATGCGCGATTGCGCGGAGAACCCATGTCTTCCTTCAATGAAATGATCAAGAACATCACCCCCGATATCTACCGCAGCCTGAAACTGGCCGTGGAAATCGGTAAATGGGCCGACGGCAACAAGCTCACCGCCGAGCAGCGCGAGTTGTCACTGCAGGCCATGATCGCCTGGGAAGTCCAGAACCTGCCCGAAGACGAGCGCACCGGCTACATGGGCCCGCAGGAATGCCAATCGAAGTCGATCGAAGTGCCCAATATCCTGTTCAAGTCGGACGCCATCCATTGATCGAGATTGGCCGCGGTGCAATCAGCAAGATGTCGGCACGCCTTGACGGGCCGACCGTTCAATACGCCTTTCGCCTGGACGAGGTCGAGGTGCCGGTCAACCCATTGATCGGCAGCACGATCCGCCTGGAGTACCTCGGCGCGATCCACTGCACCCATTGCGGACGCCGGACCAAGACCAGCTTCAGCCAGGGTTATTGCTACCCTTGCATGACCAAGCTAGCCCAGTGCGACCTGTGCATCATGAGCCCGGAGCGTTGTCATTTCGACGCGGGCACTTGCCGTGACCCGGCCTGGGGCGAGCAGTTCTGCATGACCGACCATGTGGTGTACCTGGCCAATTCCTCGGGCGTGAAGGTCGGCATCACCCGTGCCACGCAATTGCCGACCCGCTGGCTGGACCAGGGCGCCAGCCAGGCGCTGCCGATCCTGCGGGTCGCCACCCGCCAGCAGTCAGGGTTTGTCGAAGACCTGTTCCGCAGCCAGGTAGCGGACAAGACCAACTGGCGCGCCTTGCTCAAGGGTGACGCGACAGCGGTGGACCTGCCGGCGATCCGCGACGCGCTGTTCGAAAGCTGCGCCCAGGGTTTGCAAGGCTTGCAGGAACGATTCGGCCTGCAAGCGATCCAGACCATAGCGGACGTCGAGCCCATCGAGATTCGTTACCCGGTGGAGCAGTACCCGGCCAAGATCGTCAGCTTCAACCTGGACAAGAACCCGATCGCCGAAGGCACGCTGCTGGGGATCAAGGGCCAATACCTGATTTTCGACACTGGCGTGATCAACATTCGTAAATACACGGCCTACCAGCTCGCCGTGCATCAGTAGAAGGATTCGACCCATGCGCACCGAACAACCGAAGATGATTTACCTCAAGGACTATCAGGCCCCCGAATACCTGATCGACGAAACACACCTGACCTTCGAGTTGTTCGAGGACCACAGCCTGGTCCATGCGCAACTAGTGATGCGCCGCAACCCCGAGCGCGGCGCCGGGCTGCCGCCGCTGGTGCTCGATGGCCAGCATCTTGAATTGATCTCCCTCAAGCTCGACGATGCCGACCTGGGGCAGGGCGACTATCAACTGGACGACAATCACCTGACCGTGCACCCCAAGGCACAAGCCTTTACGGTCGACACCACCGTCAGGATCCATCCGGAAACCAACACCGCCCTGGAAGGGCTGTACAAATCCGGCAGCATGTTCTGCACCCAGTGCGAGGCCGAAGGGTTCCGCAAGATCACCTATTACCTCGACCGTCCGGATGTGATGAGCAAGTTCACCACCACCGTGGTGGCCGAGCAGCACAGCTATCCGGTGCTGCTGTCCAACGGCAACCCGATTGCCAGTGGCCCCGGCGAAGACGGCCGGCACTGGGCGACCTGGGAAGATCCGTTCAAGAAACCGGCCTACCTGTTTGCCCTGGTGGCCGGTGACCTGTGGTGCGTCGAAGACACCTTCACCACCATGACCGAGCGTAACGTGGCGCTGCGCATCTACGTCGAGCCGGAAAACATCGACAAATGCCAGCACGCCATGACCAGCCTGAAGAAGTCGATGCGCTGGGACGAAGAGGTGTACGGGCGCGAGTACGACCTGGACATCTTCATGATTGTCGCGGTCAACGACTTCAACATGGGCGCCATGGAGAACAAGGGGCTTAATATTTTCAACTCCAGCGCCGTGCTGGCCCGCGCCGAAACCGCCACCGATGCCGCGCACCAGCGGGTCGAGGCGATCGTGGCCCACGAATACTTCCATAACTGGTCGGGCAACCGCGTGACCTGCCGCGACTGGTTCCAGCTGTCGCTCAAGGAAGGTTTCACGGTGTTCCGCGATGCTGGCTTCTCCGCCGACATGAACTCCGCCACCGTCAAGCGCATCCAGGACGTGGCGTACCTGCGCACCCACCAGTTCGCCGAAGACGCCGGCCCCATGGCCCACCCGGTGCGTCCGGACAGCTTCATCGAGATCTCCAACTTCTACACCCTGACTGTGTACGAAAAAGGCTCGGAAGTGGTCGGCATGATCCACACCCTGCTGGGGCCTGAGGGGTTCCGCAAGGGCAGTGACCTGTACTTCGAACGTCACGACGGCCAGGCCGTGACCTGCGACGACTTCATCAAGGCCATGGAAGATGCCAACGGCGTCGACCTGGCCCAGTTCAAGCGTTGGTACAGCCAGGCCGGTACACCTCGGCTGGCGGTGAGCGAGTCTTACGACGCCGCTGCCAAGACCTACAGCCTGACCTTCCGCCAGAGCTGCCCGCCAACCCCGGACAAGATGGAAAAGCTGCCGTTCGTGATTCCCGTGGAACTGGGCCTGCTGGACAGCCAAGGCGCCGAAATCCCGTTGCGCCTGGCCGGTGAAGCGACGGCAAACGGTACGTCCCGGGTGATCTCGGTGACCGAGGCCGAGCAGACCTTCACCTTCGTCGACGTCGCCGAACAACCCCTGCCATCGTTGCTGCGTGGTTTCTCGGCGCCGGTGAAGCTGAGCTTCCCGTACAACCGCGACCAATTGATGTTCCTGATGCAGCACGACAGCGACGGCTTCAACCGCTGGGATGCCGGCCAGCAGTTGTCGGTGCAGGTGTTGCAGGAACTGATCGCCCAACATCAGCAGGGCGCCAGCCTGACGCTGGATCCGCGCCTGGTCAGTGCATTGCGTGCTGTGTTGTCGGATGAATCCCTGGACCAGGCCATGGTCTCGGAAATGCTCTCGCTGCCCAGCGAAGCCTACCTGACGGAAATCAGCGAAGTGGCCGACGTCGAGGCGATCCACGCCGCCCGTGAGTTCGCCCGCCAGCAGTTGGCCGAGAACCTGTTCGAAGCGCTGTGGCTGCGTTATGAAGCCAATCGCGACCTGTCGAAACGCACGCCATACGTGGCCGAGGCCGAGCATTTCGCCCGCCGCGCATTGCAGAACATCGCGCTGTCGTACCTGATGCTCACCGGCAAGCCTGAGGTGCTGAGCGCGACCCTGGAGCAGTTCGACACCGCCGACAACATGACCGAACGCCTGACCGCGCTGGCGGTGCTGGTCAACTCGCCGTTCGAGACCGAGAAGGCCAAGGCCCTGGAGGTGTTCGCGGAAAACTTCAAGGGCAATCCGCTGGTCATGGACCAATGGTTCAGCGTCCAGGCCGGCAGCCCGTTGCCCGGTGGCCTGGCGCGGGTCAAGGCGCTGATGGAGCACCCGGCGTTCAATATCAAGAACCCGAACAAGGTGCGGGCACTGGTCGGCGCGTTCGCCGGGCAGAACCTGATCAACTTCCACGCCGCCGACGGTTCGGGTTACCGCTTCCTGGCGGACCTGGTGATCCAGCTCAATGGCTTCAACCCACAGATCGCTTCGCGGCAGTTGGCGCCACTGACCCGCTGGCGCAAATATGACAGCGCCCGCCAGGCGTTGATGAAAGGCGAACTGGAACGCATCCTGGCGTCAGGCGGGCTGTCGGCCGATGTGTTCGAGGTGGTGAGCAAGAGCCTGGCGTGACCTTGATGCCGCGCTCTGCCTGGCGGACCGCGGTGCTCCCATCGCGAGCAAGCTCGCCCCCACATGATCGTTCCCACGCTCTGCGTGGGAACGCCGCCAGGGACGCTCCGCGTTCCGCTTCTGCAAGGTGACGCAGCGTCACGGGATGCATTCCCACGCAGAGCGTGGGAACGATCAAAAAGGTAATCCCCTGGCCTAGCCAGCCTTCGCTATCACCCCACCGAATACCCCGCCATTCACCCCCAGCGCCACCCCCCCTGGTTAACAAAAGATAACGCGGCGTCGATTGTCAGACCTTTCGAAAGCCCGATAGGATAGACCAGCTTCCGAAGTGGCTCTAGATTGCAGGTTTCAGGACTATGCTCCAGGACTGGCAACGTACCAAGCCATAACAATAATAATGGGGGAAAGGTCTATGAATGAGCCTGTCATGGCTGTGGGCCGCTGCCGGCCGCCGATGCTGCGCAGAATCGCGTTGCTGGCTTCGGCGCTCTCGCTGCTGGGCTCTGCGGTGTTGTCGGCACCGGTGATGGCCGTTGCGGCGTCGACGTCCGATGTCATCTATTCCGTCGAGTCGGCCAAGGCCAGCAAAACCCTGATGCTCGATGTGGTCCATGCCGGCCAGCGCCTGGTGGCGGTCGGTGATCGTGGGCACATTGTCTATTCCGACGACCAGGGCACGTCCTGGACCCAGGCCAAGGTGCCGACCCGCCAACTGCTCACCGCGGTATTTTTCGTCGACGACAAGCACGGCTGGGCCGTGGGGCACGACGCGCAGATCCTCGCCAGCGACGACGGTGGCAGCACCTGGACCAAGCAATACGAAGACCTCACCCGTGAAGCGCCGCTGCTGGACGTCTGGTTCAAGGACGCCAGCAACGGTTTTGCCGTGGGTGCGTACGGTGCGCTGCTGGAAACCACCGACGGCGGCAAGCATTGGGAAGACGCCAGCGACCGTCTCGAAAACGAAGACCAGTTCCACCTCAATGCGATCGCGGCCGTGAAAGACGCCGGGTTGTTCATTGTCGGCGAGGCCGGCAGCATGTTCCGCTCCGCCGATGGTGGGCAGACCTGGGAGAAGGTCGAAGGCCCGTACGAAGGCTCGCTGTTCGGGGTCATCGGCACCGCCCAGCCTTCGACGCTGCTGGCCTACGGTTTGCGCGGCAACCTGTACCGTTCCACCGATTTTGGCGGCACCTGGGAGCAGGTCGAGCTCAAGGCCGCCCGGGGCAGCCTGGAATTCGGCCTGTCGGGCGCCACGCTGCTGGCGGACGGTTCCATCGTGATTGTCGGCAACGGCGGCAGCGTGGTGCGCAGTACCGACGACGGCGAAACCTTCAGCGTGTTCAACCGTCCGGACCGAATCTCCGTGGCGGCCGTCACGGCGGCAGGCAACGGCAACCTGATCCTGGCAGGGCAAGGCGGCGTGCGCGCCACCACTTCCACCGGCGCCGAACTGAGCAAATGAGTCAGGCCTGCAAGACGGGCATAAAAACAAGAAGGCGGACCCCATGAGCAGTCATCACCAAGACAAGGCGACGTTCCTCGAGCGCCTGATTTTCAACAACCGCCCGGCAGTGATCGTCATTTGCCTGCTGGTCAGCATCTTCCTGTTCTGGCAGGCCACGCTGATCCGCCCCTCCACCAGTTTCGAAAAAATGATCCCCCTCGAGCACCCCTTCATCCAGAAGATGCTCGAACACCGCAACGACCTGGCGAACCTGGGCAACACGGTGCGCATTTCCGTGGAAGCCACCAATGGCGACATCTTCTCCAAGGACTACATGGAGACCCTGCGCCAGATCCACGACGAGGTCTTCTACATCTCCGGTGTCGACCGTTCCGGGCTCAAGTCGTTGTGGAGCCCCAGCGTGCGTTGGACCGAAGTGACGGAGGAGGGCTTCGCCGGCGGCGAGGTGATCCCCCAGAGCTACAACGGCTCGGCCGACAGCCTCGACCTGCTGCGCAACAACGTGCTCAAGTCCGGCCAGGTCGGGCGCCTGGTGGCCAACGACTTCAAGTCGAGCATTATCGACATCCCGCTGCTGGAGTCCTATCCCGATCCGCAGGACCAGGGCAAATTGCTCGCCCTCGACTATCGGAAGTTTTCCCACGAGCTTGAAGACAAGATCCGCAACAAGTTCGAAGCCCAGAACCCGAATGTGCAGATCCATATCGTCGGTTTCGCCAAGAAAGTCGGTGACCTGATCGATGGCCTGGTCATGGTGGTGCTGTTCTTCGGCGTGGCCTTCGTCATCACCCTGGTCCTGTTGTACTGGTTCACTCACTGCATGCGCAGCACCGTGGCGGTGTTGACCACCACCCTGGTGGCGGTGGTGTGGCAACTGGGGCTGATGCACGCCGCCGGTTTCGGCCTGGATCCGTACTCGATGCTGGTGCCGTTCCTGATCTTCGCCATCGGCATTTCCCACGGGGTGCAGAAAATCAATGGCATCGCCTTGCAGTCCAGCGAGGCGGACAACGCCCTGACGGCGGCGCGGCGTACCTTCCGCCAGTTGTTCCTGCCGGGGATGATCGCGATCCTGGCGGACGCCGTGGGCTTCATCACCTTGCTGATCATCGACATCGGCGTGATCCGCGAACTGGCCATCGGCGCCTCCATCGGCGTGGCGGTGATCGTGTTCACCAACCTGATCCTGCTGCCGGTGGCGATCTCCTACGCCGGCATCAGCAAGCGCGCGGTCGAGCGCAGCAAGAAAGATGCGACCCGCGAACATCCGTTCTGGCGCCTGCTGTCGAACTTCGCCAGCGCCAAGGTCGCGCCGGTGTCCATTGCCCTGGCGGTGCTCGCCTTTGGCGGTGGCCTCTGGTACAGCCAGAACCTGAAGATCGGCGACCTGGACCAGGGCGCGCCGGAACTGCGTCCGGACTCGCGCTACAACCAGGACAACAACTTCATCATCAGCAATTACTCCACCAGCTCCGATGTACTGGTGGTGATGGTCAAGACCAAGGCCGAAGGTTGCTCGCGCTATGAAGCCATGGCCCCCATCGACGAATTGATGTGGAAGATGCAGAACACCGAGGGCGTGCAGTCGGCGATTTCCCTGGTGACCGTGTCCAAGCAGATGATCAAGGGCATGAACGAGGGCAACCTGAAATGGGAGACCCTGTCGCGCAACCCTGATGTGCTGAACAACTCCATCGCCCGGGCCGATGGCCTGTACAACAACAGCTGTTCCCTGGCGCCGGTGCTGGTGTTCCTCAACGACCACAAGGCCGAGACCCTGGACCGCGCGGTGAAGGCGGTGCAGGACTTCGCCAAGGAAAACAACCGCGATGGCCTGGAGTTCATCCTCGCCGCCGGTAACGCTGGCATCGAGGCGGCCACCAATGAAGTGATCAAGGAATCGGAACTGACCATCCTGATCCTGGTGTACATCTGCGTGGCGACCATGTGCATGATCACCTTCCGTTCCTGGGCGGCGACGCTGTGCATTGTACTGCCGCTGGTGCTGACGTCGGTGCTGGGTAACGCCCTGATGGCCTTCATGGGCATCGGTGTGAAAGTCGCGACGCTGCCGGTGGTCGCGCTTGGCGTCGGGATCGGCGTCGACTACGGCATCTATATCTACAGTCGCCTGGAAAGCTTCCTGCGGGCCGGGTTGCCGTTGCAGGAGGCTTATTACCAGACGCTGAAGTCCACCGGCAAGGCGGTGCTGTTCACCGGTTTGTGCCTGGCCATCGGTGTCTGCACCTGGATCTTCTCGGCCATCAAGTTCCAGGCCGACATGGGCTTGATGCTGACGTTCATGCTGCTGTGGAACATGTTCGGTGCACTGTGGCTGTTGCCGGCGCTGGCGCGCTTCCTGATCAAGCCGGAGAAACTGGCGGGGCAGAAGGGCAATTCGTTGTTTGCCCATTGATTGGTGGAGGCTAGGCTGTTGAAGTTTTCCACCCCAGCCATCTGGAATGAACCTGTGGCGAGGGAGCTTGCGAAATGTAGGAGCTGTCGAGTGCAACGAGGCTGCGATCTTTCCCCAGACACTTGAATCTCAAGCGAAAGATCAAAAGATCGCAGCCTTCGGCAGCTCCTACACGCCGCCCGGCGGGAGCAAGGGGTAGGCGCCACAACCATCGGTTGTGGTGTTGGCCATCAAGGCGCCAACGGCAAGAACTTGCTCTGCGCCAACGACTTGCCAAGCTGTCCTCGATGCACGTTCACCACCGCATAAGGGCTGGTGGCCTTGGCCAGCAGTGAGTGGTAGTGCTCCTTGCGTTGTTCCTTGGTCTTCAGGTGCGCGACGCTGAAATTGTCCTTCGGTGTGTCAGCCGTTTCGTAGTGAAAATGCGCATACCAGAGGGGAGAGCCATTACGGTCGTTGATGGCGTACTCCTCGAGGAAATCCTTGCGGCTTCCTTTCAAGGCCGTGCGTTCGCCGAGTCGTGCGACTTGTATCAGGTTCTTTTCGAACAGGAACCGCAGGTTGCCGTCGGTAGGCGGCAATTGCAGGCTCAATTCGGTGCGCAGGGCACTGCCCTTGGCGGTCAGGCTGGATACCGCGTCTGACAACTGTTGGATCAGTCCCTGGTCTGCCGGGGTAAGCGGGGTTTGCGCTGCGGTGAACGCCCGGTCGAGTTCCTCGGCAAGCTTGCGAAACCGACTCGCCTCATTGTTCATGATCTCCTCGATTTCCTGAGGATGGCGGCAGTGTTTCTTGTAGCTTTCAGCGCGATGCATGCGTGCGTCCAGCTCGTCGAGCAGTTTCCGCGCATCGGCCTTGATCGCCTTGACCGATCTTGTCTCGGGTGCCGGGACCGGGCGGCGTACTTCGACGACATCCCAGACATCATCATGGCGGGAATAGGTGGCGAGGATCTCGTCATCGACTTGCGAGCGCAGCTCGACGACTTCAATCGGCAAGGATGTTCCGGCCGGTTTCAGGTCGCCAATCAAGACGCCATTGTGGCGGGTCCTGATCAGCTTTTTCTGGGCGTGTGCAGCGGCTGGTCTGGGGCGTTTCGGTGGGCGCTTGCGTGGTTTGGGCTCGGGTTTGATTTCGGCGGCGAGTTTGCCCGACACCTCCTGGTAAAGACTGTCGACCAACTTGACCAGCCTGTCGAAATAGGACTCGTGGATATCGTCGGGGTAGAGGGTCTTGACCCCTTGCAGCGCATCCAGGGTCTTGCCGTAGCGCTCGGTCAGGCTTGTCAGGATTTCGAGTTGTTCCTGCGGCGTCAGCTCATACAGCCGTAGCTCGCTGTGGGAGCGCGTTTGTTCCCCCAGCGGTACGACGATGCGAAGCAGGACGGCGGGCACGTCCGATTGGGGATTTTTGATCGACAGCATGGGAAGCGTAGAAAGTTGCAGGGCTTTGCGGCTGATGGCATTGCCTTCGTTCAACGGACGGTCCCTGGTCAGGCGTTCGAACGCCTGGGCGCCATCGGCATCGAAGTTCAAGAGGCGCTCAAGGTATTCGTCCTTGAGTTCCAGCCAGTAGATCGCTCGATCATTGATGTCGCTCATGAGGTCGAGGAACTTGATGTAGTCCTGCATATGGTGGGTAAGGACTTCCCGGACATCGCTTTCTGCTCGAAACCTGGGGTCCCTGTTCTTGGCGGCTATGTAATCCATTTCGGTGACCACGACGGCCTTACGGGCATTGTTGATCACGTTTTCAAAGAGTCCGCGCATGTACTTAGGTGTAAGCCCGATACCCAGGCTGGCGCGTTCGGACGCACTCTTCACCAGTTTCAAATAAACTTCGGTCTGCTCCTGGAGCAGGTCATGGAATATTTTGCGTTTCGGCTCCCGCTGCGCTTCGGTGTAAGTGCTGCCTTCCTGGAGCCTTGTCATCACTTGAAGGGCAACGTCGAGGGCTTTTTGTCGATCGGCTTCCTGTGTGGCCCATTGGTTGAGTTCGTCGGTCAATTCCTTGATGCGCTGCAGATTGGCACGACGCTGTGTATCCATCCGCTTGGGCGGTGCACCGCCCAGCAGGCGCAGACGCAAATCCAGAGACCAGCGGCCCTGGGCATCGGCTTTCAACGGTGGACCGTTCCGGCTGGGGTCGAGCGGGTCGACGATGGTCGCGCTGCCGTCCGCTTCAGGGTTGACCTGATACAGAACGTCTTCCACCTCGGCGTGCCATTTTTTGTCGATCACGTACAGACCCTTGTACGGGCCATATCCGATGGGTTCGGGCATTGCCGGAGGACGCGATGCCTGCAAGCGCAGCAGCCGGGTGCGTTGTTCCGATGTCAGGCGCTGGCCGGCGCTGGCGAAACTGAAGTCCAGGTGTCTACTGGCGGCTTCGGCGTGGGCGCCAGGCACGGCGACGGTTCCCTCCACGACGGTGGGCGGTGCCGGCACGGGCCACTGCTCGGCAATGGCCCGTGGTGCTGGGGGGAGCATGGCTTGCTTCTTCAGCGATTCGGGCACCGCCGCACGGGTGACCGGCGCATGACCGATGGGCAGTTGGCTCACCAGCATGGCCAGGTTGACGAGCAGGTCGACGGCGGCCAGCTCCCGTGCCACCGGGTCCTCGCTGATCAGGGCTGGAATGTCCTGTTGGGCACTGGCCATCAGGTTCCATAGCCAGACAGTGGTCATGACCGGGCCGCGCAATAAAGGGAGCAGCAATGTGTTGAACAACAGGCTGCCGCCCTGGAGCAACACGGCCCAGCGGCTCTCGCGATTGGACACCGAGTTCCGGTCGGCCTGGGCGACCAGGGCCTGGGCATTGCAGCCATAGAGGTACTGCATCAGCTCGCCGTTGTGCAGCGCTTGCAGCAGTTCGCCATGGGTGTCCTGCGTGGCGAGTGTGGCCGGGGCGGGTTTGTCGGGAGCACTGAACTCATCACCGGGAAAGAACCGCACGATGTGTGGCTCCAGGAAACCGCCGTTGGCGTACACCGGGCGAGCGGCGTCGGACAGCCAGGTCAGGACGCTATTCTGCAGGTCCCCGGCCGCGGCAATGGCCTGAAACAGCGCCTCCCGTGTCGGGAACTCTTGCAGCGCAGGGGCGTAAAGCGGCCGATACAGCAGGTGCGGGCCGACCGTGGTGTCCTGCGCTTCGATAAGGAACATGTTGGTCACGGTATCGGGCTGGGCCTGGGGCTTGCGCATCAAACCCAGGTGACGAATGACCACCGGGCGACCGTTGACCTGTTGGCTCGCCGCGTCAGGTTGGAGAACGGATTCCAGCAGGCGCAAGCCTTGCAGGGTCATGCCGTTTTCGTTGTCCAGCCGCTGTTTCAGCGCATCAAGGGCCAGTTGCGCAGGGATCTGTTCGGCGAACATCCGTTGGCGGTTCTTTGCCTGGGGCGAGTCACCGAGCAGGTGCTGTTGCAGGTAGCGAGGATAGGTCGTGCCAATGTCGACCTGTTCGACCAGCGCGGTAACGAAGTCCGGGGTCAACCAGGTCGGCAGCGTCAGGCCCAGGCGATGGCTGAGCGTGAAGTGGCCGCTGGGGCGGGCGACGAGATTGTGGATGGCCAGCTCGATCAGGCTCATCTGTCGCTTCTCGCTGAGGCCGATGGTCCCGGGGTAGCCTGCGGAAACGGTGAAGTTCAGGAGCACATCGTCGGGTTGGTATTGGCTCGATGGCACCTTGCCCGGGCTGCTGTCGTTCGTTTTCCTCATGGCGCTGGACAAGGCGCTGGCGGTAAAGGCCTTGATGTCCTCGATGCCGCTGAGGAAGGTTTGGCCCTGATGGCGCTTTTTGGCACTGGCCAGGGCCAGGCTGTAGTGCTGGAGCGTCGTCTGGTCGGCGATGGCGCTTTTTTTCAGCCAGCGGGGCAGCAAGGGAGCCAGGCGTGCCGAGGTTTGCGGCGAGAGTCGCGGGGCTTCCAGCAGGTAGCGAGCCGGGTCGCTCAAGTCGTTGTAGAGGTTCTTCAGGCTTTGCAGGTCGATCCCGGCGGGCAGTTGCACAGCCTTCAGGTCGGCCAGTTGTTGCTCCAGCAGCATCGCCGCCTGGCTCTCGAAGACGTCGCCGCTTATCTCGTAGCGCTGGCAGGTGACGGTGTCGACGGTGTAGCGGCTGGCGATCGATGCGCCCCAATACCGATTGAAGGCTTCCAGGGAAGCAAAGGATTGCACGGCGCTGCCGGGACTGCACAGCAGGACGTCGGTGGCCCCTTTCGTGGCGCGGACCAGGAGGATCTCGCTGCCGACCAGTACGCTGCTGGTGGTGCCCCGGGTGATTCGGGTTTCCAGGTTGTAGGCGTACACAGGCGCCTGTCGGTCGAGACGAAAGCGTCGCTCCCGGTCCGGCCAACGGACGACCTGGTCAAGGGTTTCGCGGGCCGTGTCAGCGAGCCCGGGCTGTTGCAGCCCGCGGATACTCAGCATGTTCCTCAGCACATCGCTGAGCCAGCGCCAGCGATTGCCGTGGCTGTTCGCACCGGTTGCGTCAATGTCGTCGCCCCAATAACG
Organism: Pseudomonas sp. NFACC37-1; assembly: GCF_900101575.1. NCBI lineage: Bacteria > Pseudomonadati > Pseudomonadota > Gammaproteobacteria > Pseudomonadales > Pseudomonadaceae > Pseudomonas > Pseudomonas sp. NFACC37-1. The sequence continues at coordinate 291,281 of NZ_FMUZ01000002.1, forward strand.
GACCAGCGCATCCTCCAGCCCGAGCGGTACGCTCCAGGCCAGTTCCAGCAGCGAGTTCTTGATGACCTGGATGTCCACTTCCTGGTTGCCTGCCCGGAGCCGGTGCGGTGGGGTGTCGGAGAGAAAACAATCCAGGTTGCCCCGTGGGCTGAAATCCACGGGTGTGCCAACGGCCAGGTGATCGAGCACCACGGGCATGAACGGCTGGAATTGCCAGGCGCGTCCGGCGGCGTCCGGAGTCGCCAATTGGACAGTGGAGAGGTCGATGTCCAGCCAGGGGTGTGTTCGCTTGATCGCTTGTTCGAGCATGCGTTGCGCAATCTGTTCGAAGGTCGGATGGCTGGCGAATTGCAGGCTGACACTTTGCGTCAACGCGGGGATGGAGTCTGCGGGGGAGGGAGCGGTCATGAGAAGTCCTTTTCACAAAACATGGCCGTCGGGATGACGGCGAGAAAAGTATCGACTTCTCGGTTCGGTGCGGGTGGTACATAAATACCACCCGCTGAGAATAATGCTGGTCAGTCAGTCAAGCCAAGCCTCGTAGGAGCAAAGCTGCTCAGTCAAGCCACGACCCTGTGGGAGCAAAGCTTGCTCGCGATGGGGCGCACTCCAGTCCACTGTCGCGAGCAAGCTTTGCTCCCACAAGTCGGACCTTATCAGGCGGGGTCGTTGCCCAGCACGACGTTCAGCGCGCTACGGGCATCGTCCAGTTGCACCAGGGTGGCGTGGCGGGCACCGAGGGCATCGCGGTTCTCGATGGCGGTGAGGATCGCCTTGTGCCGTGGCATCGCCAGCTCATGCAGGTTGGGCCGCTGGTTGGAGTGCTTGAGGGCTTCGGCGATGGCCACCGACAACATGTTGCACAGGTTGGCGAGCAGGTCGTTGTGGGTGGCGTCGGCGATGCGGCTGTGGAAGTCCAGGTCCGGTTGCAGCACGGCCTCGGGGGTCGGGGCTGCTTCCATGCGTTGGTAGGCTTCGCGGATGGCGGCGATGTCGGCCTCGTCGGCGAACTGGGCGGCGAGGGCGGCGGCGGCCGGCTCGATGATGCTGCGCACGCTGGTCAGCAGGTTGAAGAATTCATTCTGCGGGCTGCTCTGCATCAGCCAATGCAGCACATCCGGGTCGAGCATGTGCCATTCCCGCCGGGCCTTGACCACCGTACCCACGCGCGGACGCGAATACACCAGGCCCTTGGCGACCAGCACCCGCGTGGCTTCGCGCAGCACCGGGCGGCTGACCGCATACTCTTCGCACAACAAGGCTTCGGCGGGCAGTTTATCGTCCGGTTTGAAGCGCCCGGAAACGATCTGCATGCCCAGTTCCTGGACGATGCGCGCATGCATGCTCTTGCGGTCGGAGGGTTTGCGGTAATCCATGGGGCGCGGCGCGATCCTGTGGGAGGGGAGTGTTGCGCATGATAGCAGGCGCGGCGATGGCGGGTCGCTAGTGCGATTCAATGCTGACGCCGACCTACTGTGGGAGCGAGCTTGCTCGCGATAGCGGTTGAACATTCAACATCTAAGTTGGCTGTCACACCGCCATCGCGAGCAAGCTCGCTCCCACAGGGGGATGGATGGCTTCAGTGGGAGTGGCGTGGTACTTCGGCGCCGCGGCAGCCCACCAGGAAGTCGAAGTCACAACCCTGGTCCGCTTGCAGCACATGGTCGATGTAAAGCTGGCGGTAGCCGCCCACCAGCAGTTGCTGCGGGGGAGCGATGTCGGCCAGGCGTGCGGCGAGTTCGGCGTCCGGGATGTCCAGGTGCAGGCGGCCGCTGGCACAGTCGAGCTCGATCCAGTCGCCTTCTTTCACCGCCGCCAGAGGTCCGCCGGCCGCTGCTTCCGGTGCCACGTGCAGCACCACGGTGCCGTAGGCGGTGCCGCTCATGCGCGCATCGGAAATCCGCACCATGTCCGTCACGCCCTGGGCCAGCAGCTTGGCGGGCAAGCCCATGTTGCCCACTTCGGCCATGCCCGGATAACCCTTGGGCCCGCAGTTCTTCATCACCAGGATCGAGCTGGCGTCCACATCCAGTTCCGGATCGTTGATCCGGGCCTTGTACTCGTCGAAGTTCTCGAACACCACGGCGCGACCGCGATGCTGCATCAGTTCGGCGGTGGCGGCGGACGGCTTGAGCACCGCTCCCAATGGCGCCAGGTTGCCGCGCAGCACGCAGATACCGCCATCGGCGCGGATCGGGTTGTCCAGGGTGCGGATGACTTCATCCTGGCCGTAGATCGGTGCGTCCTTGGTGTTCTCGCCGATGCTCTTGCCGTTGACGGTCAGGGCATTCGGGTTGGGGATCAGGTTGGCTTCGCCGAGACGCCGCAGTACTGCGGGCAGGCCGCCGGCATAGTAGAACTCTTCCATCAGGAAGCGCCCGGACGGCTGCAGGTCGACGATGGTCGGCATGCCGCGACCGATGCGGGTCCAGTCGTCCAGGTCCAGCTGCACGCCGATGCGCCCGGCAATGGCCTTGAGGTGGATCACCGCATTGGTGGAGCCGCCAATGGCCGCGTTGACCCGGATGGCGTTTTCGAAGGCTTCCTTGGTCAGGATCTTCGACAGCTTGAGGTCTTCACGGACCATTTCCACGGCGCGCATGCCGGACATATGGGCCAGCACATAACGCCGTGCATCCACGGCCGGAATCGCCGCGTTGTGGGGCAGGGAGGTGCCGAGGGCTTCGGCCATGCAGGCCATGGTCGAGGCCGTGCCCATGGTGTTGCAGGTACCGGCCGAACGGGACATGCCGCCCTCGGCCGCGAGGAAATCGTCAATGGTGATGGTGCCGGCCTTGACCTGCTCGCTCAATTGCCAGACCACGGTGCCGGAGCCAATGTCCTGGCCTTTGTGCTTGCCGTTGAGCATCGGCCCGCCGGTGACGACGATGGCCGGGACGTCGCAACTGGCGGCGCCCATCAGCAACGCAGGGGTGGTCTTGTCGCAACCGGTGAGCAGCACGACGCCGTCAATCGGGTTGCCGCGAATCGCTTCTTCCACGTCCATGCTCGCCAGGTTGCGGGTCAGCATGGCGGTGGGGCGCAGGTTCGATTCGCCGTTGGAGAACACCGGGAATTCCACCGGGAAGCCCCCGGCTTCGATCACGCCGCGCTTGACGTGCTCGGCGATCTGCCGGAAGTGCGCGTTGCACGGCGTCAGCTCCGACCAGGTGTTGCAGATGCCGATGATCGGCTTGCCGTGGAACTGATGGTCGGCGATGCCCTGATTTTTCATCCAGCTGCGGTACATGAAGCCGTTTTTGTCGGCGGTGCCAAACCATTGGGCCGAGCGCAGGGAGGGTTTCTTATCAGACATGATCGATTCTCTTATTGTATGACTATATTGTTCGAGCTTGAGCGTAACATAAGCGCAAATTGCGCGCTTTGGAAGTGTTGTTGGGTAAATAGTATTACTATATAGTCCGATTCAACGGAGGGGTTGTCCTGGCGGTCATTCGCGAGAGAAATCCCCCGAGGTTCCATAACAACAACAATCGGAGACCGGTCCCATGAGCCAGGAATTGCGGCTTATTCGTCGCATTACGCTGAAACTGATTCCCTTCCTGATCCTGCTGTACCTGATCGCCTACGTGGACCGCTCCGCGGTGGGCTTCGCCAAGCTGCACATGGGCGCCGACATCGGTATTGGCGACGCCGCCTACGGCCTGGGTGCCGGGCTGTTTTTCATTGGTTACTTCTTGCTGGAGATTCCCAGCAACCTGATGCTGGAGCGCTTCGGTGCCCGGCGCTGGTTTGCCCGGATCATGATCACCTGGGGCGCCATCACCATCGGCATGGCGTTCGTGCAGGGCCCGCATAGCTTCTATGTGATGCGCTTTCTGCTGGGTGCGGCCGAAGCCGGGTTCTTCCCGGGCGTGCTGTACTACATCACCCAGTGGTTCCCGGTGCGCCATCGCGGCAAGATCCTGGGCCTGTTCATTCTGTCCCAACCTATCGCAATGATGATCACCGGCCCCGTGTCCGGCGGCTTGCTGGGGATGGACGGGATCCTCGGCCTGCACGGCTGGCAGTGGCTGTTCATCGTCATCGGCCTGCCGGCGGTGCTGTTGACCTGGCCGGTGCTGCGTTACCTGCCGGATGGTCCGCAACAAGTGAAATGGATGGACCAGGCCGAGAAGGACTGGCTGACTGGTGAGCTGAAAAAAGACCTGCAGGAATACGGCCAGACCCGCCACGGCAATCCGCTGCATGCCCTGAAGGACAAGCGCGTCCTGTTGCTGGCGCTGTTCTACCTGCCGGTGACCCTGAGCATCTACGGTCTGGGTCTGTGGCTGCCGACGCTGATCAAGCAGTTCGGGGGCAGTGACCTGGTGACTGGTTTCGTCTCGTCGGTGCCGTACATCTTCGGCATCGTCGGCCTGCTGATCATTCCCCGCAGCTCCGATCGCTTGAATGATCGTTACGGTCATCTGGCCGTGCTCTATGTATTGGGCGCCATCGGTTTGTTCCTCAGCGCCTGGTTGTCGGTGCCGATGTTGCAACTGGCGGCGCTGTGCCTGGTGGCCTTCGCGCTGTTTTCCTGCACGGCGGTGTTCTGGACCTTGCCAGGGCGTTTCTTTGCCGGCGCCAGTGCGGCGGCGGGTATTGCGCTGATCAACTCGGTGGGCAACCTGGGCGGTTACATCGGGCCGTTCGTGATCGGTGCGCTGAAGGAGTACACCGGCAACCTGGCTTCGGGGCTGTACTTCCTGTCCGGTGTGATGGTGTTCGGCCTGGTGTTGACCGGCGTGGTGTATCGCCTGCTGGAGCGCAAGCATGTGCTGCCGGCGGATCAGTTCGCCGCCAGCGCCCGTGGGGCGACGCGTACCTGAGGCTACTGTGGGAGCGAGCTTTTGTGGCGAGGGGATTTATCCCCTCGCCACAAAAGCCTGCTACGCCTATTCAAGTTTTGCTTACAAGGAGAAAGATATGCGTTTAGTTCAGTTCGAATTGAGTAACGGCGAACGCCGCGTCGGTGTGGTCGAGGGCGATCAGGTGCGCGAAGTGCAGGGCGCCGGCACCGTGCGCGAGCTGGCGCTGGCGGCCATCGAGGCAGGTGTGAAGCTGGAGCAGCAGGTCGGCAGCCTGGGCCTGGGGGCGAGTCATGACTACGCCCGGTTGCTCGGTGATTTGCGTATCCTGCCACCGCTGGACCACCCGGACCCGGCGCACCTGTTGGTCAGCGGTACCGGCTTGACCCACCTGGGCAGCGCCTCGGCCCGGGACAAGATGCACCAGCAGGCCGGTGACGAAGCGGCCATGACCGACACCATGCGCATCTTCAAGTGGGGCGTGGAGGGCGGTAAACCCCAGGCCGGGCAGGCCGGCGTGCAACCGGAATGGTTCTACAAGGGCGACGGCAGCATCGTGGTCCGCCCGGGCCATCCGTTCCCGCTGCCACCCTTCGCCGAAGACGCCGGCGAAGAGCCGGAAATCAGCGGCCTGTATGTCATCGGCCACGACGGCAAGCCCTATCGCCTGGGCTTCGCCGTGGGCAACGAGTTTTCCGACCACGTGATGGAGCGCAAGAATTACCTGTACCTGGCCCACTCGAAATTGCGCAGTTGCAGTTTTGGCCCGGAACTTCGCGTCGGTGAACTGCCTCAACATCTGTCCGGGACCAGTCGTATCCTGCGCAATGGCGAAGTGCTGTGGCAGAACGAGTTCCTCAGCGGCGAGGCGAACATGTGCCACAGCCTCGAGAACCTGGAGTTCCACCACTTCAAGTACAGTCAGTTCCTGCGCCCGGGGGATGTGCACGTTCACTTCTTCGGTACCGCGACCCTGTCGTTCGCCGACGGCATCCGCACCCAGCCAGGGGATGTGTTCGAAATCAGCCAGGCTGAATTCGGCGCGCCGCTGGTCAACGGCATTGCCCCGGTAGACGCGGTGTTCAACCCGGGTACTATCGGCACACTTTAAAGGAGACTTGCGATGAACCAGATCCTTGGCCACAACTACATCGGCGGGGCGCGCAGCGCGGCCGGCCAGACCCGCCTGCAAAGCGTCGACGCCAGCACTGGCGAGGCCTTGCCCCATGATTTCATCCAGGCCACGGCCGAAGAAGTCGATGCGGCCGCCAAGGCTGCGGCTGCGGCTTATCCGGCCTACCGGAGCCTGAGCGCGGTGCGCCGGGCCGAGTTCCTCGAGGCCATTGCCGATGAACTGGACGCCTTGGGCGATGAATTCGTGGCCGTGGTCTGCCGTGAAACCGCGCTGCCGGCGGCGCGGATCCAGGGCGAGCGCGGTCGCACCAGCGGCCAGATGCGCCTGTTCGCCAAGGTCTTGCGTCGAGGCGATTTCTACGGTGCGCGCATCGACCGCGCCTTGCCGGAACGCACGCCGTTACCGCGTCCGGACCTGCGGCAGTACCGCATCGGCCTGGGGCCGGTGGCGGTGTTCGGCGCCAGTAACTTCCCCCTGGCATTCTCCACCGCCGGTGGCGACACGGCGTCGGCCCTGGCCGCCGGTTGCCCAGTGGTGTTCAAGGCCCACAGCGGCCACATGGCGACCGCCGAGCACGTGGCCGATGCGATCATTCGCGCGGCGGAAAAAACCGCGATGCCGGCTGGCGTGTTCAACATGATCTACGGCGGTGGTGTCGGCGAATGGCTGGTCAAGCATCCGGCGATCCAGGCCGTGGGTTTCACCGGTTCTCTCAAGGGCGGGCGTGCCCTGTGCGACATGGCGGCCGCACGGCCGCAGCCGATTCCGGTGTTCGCCGAAATGTCGAGCATCAACCCGGTGATCGTGTTGCCGCAAGCCCTGGAAACCCGCGCCGAGAGCGTCGCTCGCGACTTGACCGCCTCGGTGGTGCAGGGCTGCGGTCAGTTCTGTACCAATCCGGGCCTGGTGATCGGCATTCGTTCGCCGCAGTTCACTGCCTTCACTCAGCAAGTGGCCGCGCTGATCGGCGACCAGGCGCCCCAGACCATGCTCAACGCCGGCACGCTGCAAAGCTACGGCAAGGGCCTGCAGAAATTGCTCGCTCACCCGGGCATCGAGCACCTGGCCGGGCGCGAGCAGCAGGGCAACCAGGCCCAGCCGCAGCTGTTCAAGGCTGATGCCAGCCTGCTGATCAACGGTGACGAGGCGCTGCAAGAAGAGGTGTTCGGCCCGACCACGGTGTTTGTCGAAGTGGCGGACCAGGTGCAACTGACCGCCGCGCTGAACGGCCTGCACGGCCAACTGACCGCGACGATGATTGGCGAGCCGGCGGATTTCGAACGGTTCAGCGAATTGACACCGCTCCTGGAACAGAAGGTCGGCCGCATCCTGCTCAACGGTTATCCGACCGGGGTCGAGGTGTGTGATTCGATGGTCCACGGCGGGCCTTACCCGGCGACGTCCGATGCCCGGGGTACCTCGGTGGGCACATTGGCGATCGATCGCTTCCTGCGCCCGGTGTGCTTCCAGAACTATCCCGACAGCCTGCTGCCGGAACCGCTGAAAAACGCCAACCCGCTGGGGATCCTGCGGTTGGTGGATGGGGTGCCGGGGCGCGAGGCGCTCTGATCGCGGAGGGGCAGTTGCATTGAGGTTTGATGGACTGCCGCCATCGCGAGCAAGCTCGCTCCCACACTGGATTTTTTGTGAACACAAGATCTGTATTCACTGAAATCCTAATTGTGGGAGCGAGCTTGCTCGCGATGGCGATCGCCCGGTCAACATCGCTTCTGAAGTGATGGCCCAAGGTCCACTCGCCCATTGGGTTATCATGGCTACTTTCCCAAAGACCGACTGATCACCATGACTGCCGTAACCGACCCCCTGCTGCTTGCCCTCGACTCCTGCGACATGCTGATTATCGACGGGCTGCACGCATTCAATTTTGAGCTCGACGAGCAGGACCAACTGCACGTCGAGTGCATGAACGGCCGTACCCTCGAGCGCTGGCGTTTCACGCTGGCGCAAATGCAGGCCGCAACGTTCGACAAGGCTTCGAATCACTGGATCATCACCAGTGATTCCGGTGACCACCGTCTGGAATGCGTGGACGCCACCAGCGGCCACGACGATGAGGACGACGAAGATGAAAATGCGTAGTCTCTGGCCGCTGTTGATGGCCAGCAGCCTGGGCGCCATGGGCGTCCAGGCGGACACCGAAGAGCGTCATCAACTGCTGGTGGGGTCCTACACCGCCGGCCAGAGCCAGGGTATCTACCGGTTGCAGTTCGACAGCCGTACCGGCCAGATCGACGCCAATCCCTTGCAAGTGATCAAGACGGACAACCCGTCGTGGCTGACCCTTTCCAAGGACATGACCCGGCTGTTCGTGGTCAATGAAAACGGGCCGGGCCAGAAAGACCCGGTGGGCAAGGTCAGCAGCTACGCCATTGACCCGAAGACCCATGAACTGAGCCTGATCAATCAAGTGCAGTCCCTGGGCAACGAGCCGACCCATTCCAGCCTCAGCGGCGATGGCCGGCATCTGCTGGTCAGCAACTATTCGGTCGTGGAAGACCCGGGCGGCACCCTGGCGGTATTGCCGGTGGGCGCCGACGGCAAGCTGTCGCCGGTGGTGCAGTTGAGCAGCCATCAACCGAGCCGGGTCAATCCCGAGCGGCAGATGTCGGCCCACGTGCACTCGGCGGTCTCGTCGCCCGATGGCAAGTACGTGTTCGCCAACGACCTGGGGGCGGACAAGGTGTTCATCTACCGCTACGACCCCAAGGCCAATCCCGAGCTGCCGCTGACTGCCGCCGAGCCGGCCTTCGTGCAATTGCCACCCGGCAGCGGACCGCGTCACCTGCTGTTCAGCGCTGACGGCAAGCACGCCTGGCTGACCATGGAAATGACCGCGCAAGTGGCGGTGTTCGATTACCAGGACGGCCGCCTGACCCAGCGCCAACTGGTCGACCTGGCCGCCGGCAAACCCCAGCCGGGCAGGGCGGCGGCTGCGCTGCATGCTTCCAGGGACGGCAAGTTCCTCTACGTCAGTAACCGTGGCACCACCAATGAAGTGCTGGTGTTCGCCATTGACCCGGCTGCGGGCACGCTCAAAGAGCTGCAGCGGCGCTCGGTCGAAGGCGATCATCCGCGGGAGTTCAGCCTCGACCCGAGCGGGAAATTCCTGCTGATTGCCAATCAGAAGAGCAACCAGATCGTGGTGGTCGAGCGCGATCCGAAGACCGGCCTGCTGGGTAAAACCGTGCAGAAAATGCCGATGGATGCGCCGAGCGACTTGAAGTTCATGCTGCGTCAATAGACCGCAGGCCTTGTTTTTCAAGGCCTGCGCCGTTGTATCAACGAGACTGATATTCGCTAGTACTACAAAGCATTTCAAAGCGAGACGCCTCGGCGCGTAAGTTTGCTCCACGGCCCAACCGGGCAAGTCAGCCAACTGAATCCGAGGTCTACCGCCATGAATCTGAATCTTTTCTCCGTGATCGCCGCTTCCGCCATCTCTGCCACCGTGGCGCTGCCCGCCAGTGCCAATGTGGAGATCAGTGACAAGAAAAACCGTACCCAGAGCTACACCGAGAAATACCTGCAACAAAGCGCCAACTTCTATGCGGCGCTGGACCACAAGACCCAACACTGAAATCTCGCGCAACGCCTGAAGCCTGCGATCTTTTCATCTTCACTGAACACCGGGTGAAAGAGAAAAGATCGCAGGCTTCGCCGTTTCTGGAAAAATCCAGCTGTAATATCACTTGGCCATGTGTTTAAATTTGACGCTGACAAATTGACTCCTTTGCGGACAAGGATCGACACCATGGCAATGCGTCTGGCAGTGATGTTGCTGTTTCTCTACTCCACGCCGATTGTCTCGGCGGCCCAACCGGATACTGGTGAGTTGGAAGTGGCGCGTGAGCGATTGCTGAGTTTTCTGCACGATTGATAGGGGCAGGGGCTGGTTGCTTTTGTGGCGAGGGGATTTATCCCCGTTGGGCTGCGCAGCAGCCCCCTCAAAGGCAACCTGATCAACCTGACACAGCGAGTTGGTCGCTTTGGGGCTGCTGCGCAGCCCAGCGGGGATAAATCCCCTCGCCACAAGGGTTTTGTGCAGGGCGTTACTTGGCCATGATCGCCACAAACAGCTCGGACGCCAGGAACCTCTGCAACCAATCCTGTAGCCGGGGATAGGGCACCTGGGCAAACCAGTCGCGGTCGACGTGGGCGAATTGCCGTATGAAGGGCATCACTGCCACGTCTGCCAGGCTCTGGTGCTCAGCTGCCAGAAACGGTCGGGTTTCTAGCAGTACCTCCAGGCGGCGCAGAAAGTCTTCGCCCTGGCTGCGGTAATGCTCCTTCGGGTGCTCGGGGTAGCGCTCGGGGTACTTGTAGCGATTCAAGTGCAACTTGAACACCTGGTCGTTTTCCTCGATCAACGCCGCCGTCAATGCCTGGCCTTCGGGGTCGTCCAGTAGCCTCCAGTCTTGCGGGTCGTGCTGGGCCAAGGCCCAGTTCATGATCTCCAGGCTTTCATCGATCACCCGGCCATCGACCTGCAGCACCGGCACCGTGCCTTTGCTGGAGAGGGCGAGCATCTCGTCTGGCTTGGCTTTCAGGCTGACTTCGACAATCGCCATGTCGACCGCGCTGTAGCGCAAGGCCATGCGCGCCCGCATCGCGTAGGGGCAGCGGCGGAAGGAATAGAGCGTGGCGCGGCTCATTTCACTTCCACCGTGCTCAACCCGTTGCCCTGGCGTCGCACTTGGATCTGCACCGGGATCCGCTCGTGCATTTCCTGCACGTGGGAAATCACCGCGACCTTGCGGCCTTGGGCCTGCAAGCCGTCGAGGGCGTCCATCGCCAGTTGCAGCGATTCGGGATCGAGGCTGCCGAAGCCTTCGTCGATGAACAGCGATTCGATCTTCAATGTGCTGGACGCCATCGAGGCCAGGCCCAAGGCCAGGGCGAGGGAGACCAGGAAGGTTTCGCCGCCGGACAACGAATGCACCGAGCGCAGTTCATCCCCCATTTCCGTGTCCATCACCAGCAGACCGAGCATGCTGCCGCCACGCTTGAGCCGATAGCGGCGCACCAGTTGCCGCAGTTGGGCATTGGCGTGATGCACCAGCAAGTCGAGGTTGTAGGCCTGGGCCAGCTTGCGGAAGCGGTCGCCGGTAGCCGAACCGATCAGGGCATCGAGGCGTGCCCAGCGCTGGTATTCGGCGTAGGCCTGTTCGATTTGCTGGGCCAGGGCTTGGTTGGCGTTCTGCCGGCGCTGGTCCTCGGCCTGTTCGGCACGCAGTTCGGCACAACGCTGTTCGCTGACGGCGAATTGAGTTTGCAGTTCGGCGAGGGCTTCGGCGAGTCGCTCGGGCGCCAGGTTGCCGTTGTGCTGGGCCTGGTGGTTGTGCAGGCGCTGCTCGCGTTCGGTGAGCAATACGCTGGCCTGTTCGATGGCTTTTTCGCTGTTGAGCAAGCGCTGGCGCAACTGACCGAGGTGTTGCTCGTCCAGGCTGAGCAGCGCTTCGAGGGCAGCATCGTCCAGTTCAGGATGGCCGGTGCGCCACTGCGCGATACCTGTGGTCAACGCCTGAAGTTCGTGGTCCAGGGACTGCGCCTGTTCCTGGCGGGCCTTGAGTTCGGCGGCCAGTTGCACAAGGCTGTTGCGCACTTGCTGCAACTGCTGATTGGCCGTCGCCTCGGCCTCCCGGGTCTGTTCCAGGCGCTGGTCGAGTTGTTGTTGCCATTGTTCGGCGCTGAGGTGCTCGCCGAGCAGTTGCGCGAGTTTCTCCTGGCAGGCCAGCTGTTGCTCGCTCAGGGCGCTGAATTGCAGGCGGGCCGCTTCCAGTTGCTGGGCGCGGGTTTGCTGGCGGTCCTGCTCTTTCTCCAGGGTCTGCTGGCGCTGGCGTTGTTCGTCCAGTTCGTCGCGCTGCTGTTCCAGTTGTTCCAGGCGTTGGGCAATCTGTTGGTCGAGCTGCAGGAAGGTCGCGGCGGGCTCGTTGCGCAAGGCCTGCAAGGTGTCCGCCGGCAGCAGGGTGCTGAAGTGGTTCAGTTCCTCGTCCAGGCGCTGGCGGTCGCGGGCCAGTGCTTGTTGCTGGTTGCCTAGGTGGTGTGACGCCTGCTGGCTGGCCGTTTCGGCCTCGCGCAAGCGCTGGCCCATGCGTGCGGCGTCCTGCTGCAGGGTCAGCAGGGCGGCTTGGCGTTGTTCGTCCTGGCCGATGCGCAGGTGCAATTGGCTGTTCTGTTGGGTCAGCCAGGCGTCGCGCTTGCTCGCATCCTGGGCCAGCAGTTGCGCTGACAACGGGTGGGCTTCCAGGCTGGGGGCCAGGCTCTGTTGCTGGCTGGCAAGCTGTTCCTGTTGTTGCTTGAGTTCCTTGAGCTGGGCAATGACCCCGCTGTATTGCGCCCGCAGGTCGATGACTGTTTCATTGAGTCGCTCGACGGCTTTGCGGGCGTTGGCCTCTTCGGCTTCATCGAAGCGTCCGAGGTTTTCCAGCAGGGCTTCGGGCTGATGATAAGGATGCTCGACGCTGCCACACACCGGGCAGGGCTGCTCGTCCTGCAACTGTGCGCGCAGCTGTTCGACGCTTTCGCTGCGGGCCAGGCGCTGGCGCTCCAGCAGTTCGCGGGTCACGGTCAGGGTCTGTTCGGCGATGGTCAGCTCGGCCTTGGCTTCGCCGCCCTTACGCACCAGGCGGTCACGTTCCTGCAACGCCTGTTGTTGGCGTTGCTCGAGCTCGGCACCCCGTTTATCCAGCTCTTGCTGACTGGCCCACAGCCGGGTCAGGTCTTCGAAGGCACGCAGTTGCTTGCGGTTGTCTTGCAGCAGGGTGCCGAGCAATTGGATCTGTTCAGCCACGGCCTCCGGCTCGGCGCCGGCTTCCTTGTACAGCACCTCGAGGTCTTGTCGTCGGCTGGCCAGTTCCTCGGCGGCACGGGCGGCGCCTTGCTCCAGCATGGAGAGTTCGGCCTGGCCCTGGTTCAGGCGATTGCCGATCAGCATCAGTTGTTGGAGGCGATCGCGATAGGCGTTCCAGGCGTCGCTCAGCGGTGCCAGGTGTGTGCTTTGTTCAAGCTCGCCGGCGATTCGCTGCAAGCGCTCGGCCACTTGTTTTTGCTGTTCGAGCAAGGTGTCGATGGCGCGCTGGCCTTCGGTGCAGGCCTGTTGCGCCTGGTCCTGATGCTCGGCGGCCTGGCTGGCGTCCCTGACGAGGCGGGCGAGGGTGCTTTGTTCCTCGAAAGCCTGGCGCAATAACGGCGCGTTGTCGCTGCTTTGTTGCCGGGCCGCGGCCAATGCCAGTTGCGTGACGCCCAGGCCCTTTTCCAGTTCGGCTTGCTGTTGGTGCAGGTCGATTTGTTGCTGGGTGAGCTGCTGGATCTGCGCGGCCAAGGGGTCAAGTTGTCGGCTCAGCTCCGCCTGGCGGATGAACTGATGGCGCTGGGGCGCCAGTTGTTCCAGGCGGGTCAGTTTCAGGCGTTCGTCGGCCAGGACGTGCCAATCGGCCTGGGCCTGTTGCAGCTGTTCGGCGGCGCTGGCGTGTTCATCCTGCAATTGGCGCAGGTCACGCAGCCAGGTGTGTTGCTGCTCCAGTTGCTTGAGTTGCGCCTGTTGGGCCTTGAGTTGTTGCTGGGCGTCGTTGAAGCGCTGGTCGAGCTCGGCCCGGGCTTCGGGGGCCAGCGGGGTGACACCGGTGGCCTGGTCCTGCAGCTGTTTGTGGTTTTCCTTGGCTTGCTTGGCTTTGTCGAAGGCGCGGCGGCCGAGGCGGGTATACAGGGCGGTGTCGGTGAGTTTTTCCAGCAGTTCGCTGCGGTCGTTGTCGTCGGCCTTGAGGAACGCGCTGAACTCGCTCTGGGCCAGCAACACGGCACGGGTGAACTGCTCGAAGTTCAGCCCCAGGGCGGCTTCGAGCTGGGTCTTGTATTCGCCTTTCTGGCTCGCCAACAGTTGATCGTTGTCCAGGTCCCGCAGGCTCTGGCGGCTGGCTTGTAATTTGCCGCCGGCCTTTTCCCGGGCGCGATTGGCTTCCCAGCGGGCCCGGTAGCGGCGCCCGTCGATGCCGCGAAAATCCACTTCGGCAAAGCCATCGCCGGTGCCACGGCGCAGCAGCGTGCGCGGATCGCCCGTGGCAATCTCGCCATCGACGTCCGGCACCTTGGCATCGCGCCCGGTATTGTTGAGGCGCGGCACAGCGCCGAACAGCGCCAGGCACAAGGCGTCGAGCAGCGTGCTCTTGCCGGCGCCGGTTGGGCCGGTAATGGCGAACAGGCCGGCGCTGGCCAAGGGTTCTGCGGTGAAATCGATTTCAAACGGCCCGGCCAGGGACGCCAGGTTTTTCAGGCGGATCGCGAGGATCTTCATGGTTGCTCGCTCTCCATCTGCACGTCTTGCAACAGCACGGCAAAGTCCTTGAGGGTCTGTTCATCCACTTCGTTGCCATAGGTGTCCTGCCAGGCGCGGCTGAACAGTTCCTGCGGGCTGAGTTGATCCAGTTCCACCAGCGCGCTGCCGTCATCGGCACTGCCGGCGCCACCGTTGCCGGCGTACTCGGCGGCGATCCGTACCAGGCGCACGGCCTTGCCTTGCAGTGCGGTTTCGACCTGGTGGCGCAGGTCCGGCTGCGGTTCGTCGAGGCGCACCCGCACTTCCAGCCAGGGTTGGCGCTGGATGTCGGCCAGCAGGTCGATGTCGGGCAGCTCCTTGAGTTGCCCAAGGATATCGGCCAGGGGAGCCGGGCCCAGGCGTTGCAGGTTGACGGCCCGGGGAATCAGGCGCGGCTCGACCTTGACCAGGGTTTCGCCGTCCAGGGTGATGTCGAGAATCTGATGCTGGTAGCCAATTTCCGAGAATGACAGCGGGATCGGCGAGCCGCTGTAGCGGATGCGCTCTTCGCCGTTGACCTTCTGCGGTTTGTGCAAGTGGCCGAGGGCGACATAGCTGATGCTCGGGCCGAACAGGCTGGCGGGCAGGGCCTCGGCGTTGCCGATGATCAGGCTGCGCTCGGAGTCCTCGGACACCGAACCGCCGGCCATGTGCGCATGACTGATGGCAATCAGCGCCTGGCCTTTCTTGCGCTTGCTGTTGGCCGCGGCGATCAGCCACTCATGCACCTGGCCGATACCCCGCAGGTAGTCGTCGCCCAGTTGCGCGCCGGTGACTTCGGCGGGACGCAGGAACGGCAGGGCCAGGCACCACGCCTTGACCTTGCCCTTGGCATCGGGCAATGGCAACAACAGGCGTTCGACGTCCAGTTGGCCGTCGTCCAGCCACAGCACCCGGCCCAAGGCGTGGGTGCGCAAGCGGCGCATCAGCGGTGCAGGTAGCTCGATTCGCGAGCCGGAGTCATGGTTGCCGGCGATCATCACGATGGTCAGGTTGGCGTTTTGCTCATGGGCGCTGACGATGAAGTCGTAGAGCCGCTCCTGGGCTTTGACCGGCGGGTTGACGGTGTCGAAGATGTCGCCGGCGATCAGCAGCACGTCGGGTTTTTCGTGGGTCAGCTGACGCAGCAGCCAGTCGAGGAAACAGGCGTGTTCGAAATCCCGTTCCTGACCGTGCAGGTTTTGCCCCAGGTGCCAGTCGGAGGTGTGAAACAGACGCAAGGCAAACTCCAGAAAACAGATGGTGGCCGCGATGAAGAGAAGGGCGGCTAAAAGAAGGAGAGTTTACTGGGAAACGGGGGGGAGGACTTGTTCAACTTCGTTGGATGTACCGATCAAGTCTGGAGTCAACTCTGTGGCGAGGGGATTTATCCCCGATAGGCTGCGAAGCAGCCTTGGAATCCTACCTCTCCATTTGTCTGTTTGATGGCGTCGACAGTGTTGGGGCCGCTTCGCGGCCCAGCGGGGATAAATCCCCTCGCCACAGGTGCTGTGGCTGGGTTTATTTCTCTGCATCAATGCGTGAGCTACTTGGGGTACAACGGCGGTAACCCGGAATCACTGGCCGAGGCTTGCGCCCCTTCGGTGGGCGGGATGGTGCGGATGGCGCGCCACAGGTCTTCGCCTTGCCAATGCTGGCCGGTCTCGCTGTAGAGCGCGCCGTTGAGGCCGTCCAGGGCATCGGACAGCGGCACGAAACGCGCCGCCATGTCGGCCAGGGTTTCCGGTTGCTGGCGGGCCCAGGCGTCCAGGGCCTGGCGGGTGGCGTGGGGGTCGTTGGCCAGGCAGGTGCGCTTGAGGTCGTCCAGCAGAGTGCGCGGGCTCGGTCCGGCCTGGGTCGAGCGCAGGATGGCCGGCTGCCAGCGGGCGCGCCACCACAAGCCAAAGCCGAGCAGCGTCGTGCAGGCCAGGATCAGACTGCTCAGTTGCCAATACCACAGGGTCTCGCTGTCGACTGTTGTCACGATCTGCGCCGTGCCGGCGGGCGTATCCACCATCAGGCTCGGATTGTTCGCCACCTGCAGGGTTCGCGCCGGGAGGCTGGTGCGGTCCAGGTGATCTTCCAGGGTGTTCCACCAGACCACTTCCACCGGTGGCAACTCGATGGTGCCGCTACGGTTGGGCACCAGCGCCTCGCGATCTTCGCGGCTGCCCACCAGCCCGCGTTCACTGCTGCGGCTGCTGAGTACCGGCTGGTCCGGATAACGTCGCAGGCCATTGATCTCGGTGGCCGGCAACGGTGGTAATTGGGCGCTGGCCAGGCCTTCGGCTTCCAGGGTCAGGCTGCGGGTCAGGGAGTCGCCCACCTGGCTGTGGGTCGGTTCCGGGCTCCAGCTCTCGCTCAAGGACAGGCTGCGTGCCGGTAACCAAGGCACGTCGGCCGGGTAGCTGGCGGGCTTGGGCTTGACGCTCAGTTGCAGGAGCTCGGAGCTTACCCGCATCAATTGACCGGGCTTGGGGCCGGAAGGGGCGGCGTCCCGGGCCACCGGTTCGACCAGGGTGGCGCTGAAGGTCTGCGCCGGGATCGTCAGTTCGCCGCTGCGCTGCGGGTAGATGCCATAACGCAGTTCGATCACGCCGTGGCGCACATCGTTGATGACCTTTTCATAGGTGCGCGATTCGCCCAATTGTTCGGTGCGGGCATCGGGGATGTGCAGCGGCGTCAGGCTGCTGTCGTCGTACAGCGACACCGAATGGTAGATGCGCAGCGTCAGGATTGCCTGGGCCTGCACATACACCTGGGTCTGGTCGAGGCTGGCCTCGATGAACACCGGTGCCAGGGTTCCGGACGCATTGCGGGTTTCGCTTTCGATGACTTGCAAGGTGATCGGCTGGCTGGTCACTTCGCCCAGTTGCAGCGGGGGAATGATCACGGTACCGCTTTGGCGCGGCAGCAGGGTGACGATCCAGCGGGTGGTGGCGCGGTTCTCGCCGTCGAGGGTCGTCAACTGGTTGACCTGACGGGTGCCGCGCACATCGAACAAGGCCTGGAGCGGGCCCAGGTCGGGTTTGCCGAACAGTGTGGCGTCGTTGGATTCCAAGGTCAGCTCCACCGTTTCCCCGGAGTTCAGGCGGCTGCGGTCCACACTGGCCGTCAGCTGTGCAGCCTGGGTTCCAGAGGCCCAGAGCAGCAAGACGAGGAGGTAGGCGGTGAAGCGGGTCATGGGGTTTTTCCCTGGGCCTGATGGCTTTGCTGTTCATACCAGAATTTACGCCTGAGCAGCTCGCCGGGATTGTCCGGGATCTGGCGCAGCCATTGTTCCATGGCCTGGCGTTGTTCTTCTTCATTGCGCTGGCCGGCGGCGGGACGCAGCGGCGGCGTGGTGGTCTGCTCGTCAGGCAGCTCGCTGCCCGGCACATCCTGGGCGGTGGGCGCTTGCGCGGTCCGTGGCGGCTGGGACTCGTCCGGTGTCGAGGTTGTCTCGGCGGAGGGTTGGCCTGCTTCGGAAGATTGACTCGTCGAAGTGCTATCCGGCGTTTGTTCGCCCTGGCCCGGTTCCTCGCGTTCGGCGGGCTTGGGCTCTGGCGTCGGTGGTGCCTGTTCGTTCAACAGGCTCTGCACCAGGGCCTTGTTGGTCTGGGCCGGGCGCAGGTCGGGTTGCAATTCCAGGGCTTGTTCATAGGCATCCAGTGCGGCTTCCAGCTCACCGCTGCGGGCCAGGGCGTTGCCACGATTGTAGTGGGCACGGGCGTCGTTGCCTTCGGCGAAGCGCCGGGCGGCTTCGCTGTATTGGCCGGCTTCGTACAGGGCGACGCCTTGCCATTGGCTGTCTTCGAAGTGGACGGCGGCTTCGGCGGGGCGCTTTTGCTTGAGCAAGTGCTGGCCCTGTTGGTCGGGGCGCAACCACAGGTCCTGAAACTCGAAAGCGTGGCCGGTTTGCGGCAAGACGAACAGCAGCGGCAGGCAGAACAGCCAGCCTCGACGCCCGGCGCAAGCGGCCAGCAGCAACAAGGGCAGGAGCAGCCAGTAACCCTGGTCGGCCCAGGTGTCCAGGCGCAACGTCTGGCCGTCGCTGCGCAGATGGCGAGGACCGTCCAGCAGACCCAGGCCGCGCAGGTCGCTGTCGTCCAGCCGCGCGGGTCGGTAGCGGCCGTCCAGCTCGTTGGCGAAGGCCTTGAGGCCCGGGCTGTCCAGGCGCGGTACCAGAATCGAACCCTGGGCATCCTTGAGGTAGCTGCCATCTTCCTGGGCCACCGGTGCGCCTTCGCGGGTACCGATGCCCAGCATCAGCCATTGTGTAGCGGAACCGTCCAGGACTCGGCGGATGCCTTCACGCTCCTGTTCGTTCAACGACGAGCCGATCAGCAGGATCCGGCCGTGGCCGAGTTCACCCTGGTCCAGCAGGGCCATGGCTTTATGAACGGCCAGGTCGGCGCGATGGCCGCTTTGAGGCATGATCGACGGCGCGAGGGCTTCGAGCAGGTTGGTGCTGGTGGCCAGGTCGTCGGACAGCGGCACCAGCGTGTGGGCGCTGCCGGCATAGACGATGATCGCGGTCTGGGCATCGCTGCGGTTCTGCAACAGGTCCAGCACCTTGCGCCGGGCCTGTTCCAGGCGCGTGGGCGGGACATCGGTGGCGAGCATTTCCGGGGTCAGTTCCAGTATCACTACCAGCGGATCGGCGGGTTTCTGGCTGGTCTGTTCGACCCGCGCCCAGCTTGGCCCCAGCAACGCCAGCACGATCAACAGCCAGCCCAGGCCCAGGGCAATCCACGGCAGCCGGCTTTCCCGACCACTGCCGCCGCTGAGCAGTACCGCATGAAAGGCCGGCGGCAGGATCATCTGCCAGCGGCCCACCCGTTTCTGCCGGTGCCACAGTTGCCAGAGCAACCAGCCGAGCAACGGCAGCAGCAACACGAACCAGGGGCGCAGCCAGTGCGGCCAGAGGGCGATCATCGACGCCTCCGCAAGCGCAGGCGCTTGAGCCGCTGGCGCCACTCGGTATGTTGGGACGGCTGGAACAACGGCTGGTTGAACAGGCGTTGCAGTGGGTTATCCGGCCAGCGCGCCCGGGCCACCAGCAATATGCTCAACAGCAGCGCAACGGCCAGGGGCCAGTGATACAGCGCCAGGGCAGGGCGCGCCTGGGTCGGTTGCTGGGTCACCGGTTCGAGCTGGTCGAGGGTGCTTTTGATCGCCAGCAATTGCTCACCATCCTGGGCACGAAAATAGCGACCGCCTGTGACCTGGGCAATGTCCTTGAGGGACGGTTCGTCGAGGTCCAGGCTCGGGTTGACGCCGAGGAAGCCCGCCGTGCCACTTTGTTCCGGGTCGGCACCAATGCCGATCGGGTAGATTTTCACGCCTTCGTCGGCGGCCAGCCGCGCGGCGGTCAGCGGGTCGATTTCGCCGCCGTTGTTGGCGCCGTCGGTGACCAGGATCAGTACGCGACTGTGGGCCGGACGCTGGCGCAGGCGCTTGAGGGCCAGGCCGATGGCGTCGCCGATGGCGGTATTCTTGCCGGCGATGCCGATGCGCGCCTCGTCGAGCCAACGACGCACGGTGCGGCGGTCGAAGGTCAGCGGCGCCTGTAAGTAGGCCTGGCTGCCGAACAGGATCAGGCCGACC
Organism: Pseudomonas sp. NFACC37-1; assembly: GCF_900101575.1. NCBI lineage: Bacteria > Pseudomonadati > Pseudomonadota > Gammaproteobacteria > Pseudomonadales > Pseudomonadaceae > Pseudomonas > Pseudomonas sp. NFACC37-1. Next base: position 311,127 of record NZ_FMUZ01000002.1, read on the forward strand.
CGGTCTCCTTCGCGGCCTTCGAGAAAATCCCCGAGCATGTGCTGGACCAGCGCGAGGCGACTGACTTCTTCGTCCTTCCACTGCATGTCGGGAAAGTCCATGGAGCCCGAGACGTCCACCGCCACCAGCAGGTCGCGACCGCTGGCGGCAATGGGCAGCGGTTCCCCCAGCCACTGCGGTCGTGCAGCGGCGATCAGCAACAGCAGCCAGAGCAGGATAAAGGGCGCCTGTTGCCGCCAGGTCGGCAGATTGGCCCGGGCTCGACGGCCCACCAGGCCTTCCAGGTCGTCGAGGAAGCTGACCTTGAGCGCCGGCTCGCCGCTGTCGGCCGCCGGCAGTACCAGGCGCATCAGCCAGGGCAGCGGCAAGAGGGCGAACACCCACGGCCAGGCGAATTCAAACATGTTTGCGAATCCAGATTTCGACCGCCTGGGTCAGGCCGGCGATGGCTTTGTCATCGAGCTTGCATTCGGGCTTGTAGGCGCCTTCCACCAGTACCATCCAGCGCGTCAGGCCGGCGGCCGGGCAACGGTTATCCAGGAAGGCCAGCCATTTGCGCCCGTTGAGGGTGTGGCTCTGGCTGTAGGGGTAGTGGTTGCGACACAGGCGCTTGAGCAGCCCGTTGAGTTGTTGCAACCAGGCCCCGGCCGGCGCGCCGTCGTAGGGCTTGGGCAGCTGGGCGAGTTCGGCCAGGGCGGCCAGGCGCACCGGGTCCAGGGGGTGCTCGCTGCGGACGGTGGTGCGCTTGGCGGGAATGAACCGGCGCAATTGCCACAGCCCCAGGCCCAGCAATGGCAACAGCAGCAGTAGCAACCACCAGCCTGGCGCGGGCGGCCAGAAACCAATGGGCGGTGGCGCCATCAGCGGCTGCAATTGATCGAGACTGCTCATCGGCTTTTCCCGGCCCGCTTGGGGTTCAGGTATTCGCGCAACTGCTCGACCATGTCGCCCTGGGTACTCAGGGGCATCATCAGGATTCGCAGCTTTTGCGCCAGCAATTCCCAACGCGCCTGGCGTGCCTCGGCCTGGGCGCGATAGGCCTGGCGCAGTTCGAAATTCAGGGTGTCGAGCTCCAACTGCGCGCCACGCTGGGCGAAGCGCAGCAAGCCGGCGGCGGGCAAGGCGTGATCCAGCGGGTCCGACAGCGGCAGCAGCAACAGGTCGCAATGGCGCGACAGCAGGCTCAGTTGCTGTTCGGCGGTGTCGGACAACGCACGCTCGTCGCAAATCACGATCACCAGGCTGCCGGGCCGCAGCACTTCCCGGGCCCGGCGCAGGGCGATGCCGAACGAGTCGCGGTCCGGCTCGCCCTCGGTGTGCAGTGACTGATTGACCCGCACCAGCCGGTTGAGCAATTGCAACAGGCTCTGTTTGCTGCGCCGCGGCTTGACCTCGTAATGGGTGTTGTTGCCGAACACCAGACCGCCGACCCGGTCGTTGTGCCCCAGCGCGGCCCAGCCGATCAGGCTGGCGGCCTGGGCGGCGAGTACCGACTTGAACATCAGCCCCGAGCCGAAGAACAGCCGGTGGCTTTGCTCGATCATGATGAAGATCGGCCGCTCCCGCTCTTCGTGGAACAGCTTGGTGTGAGGCTCCTGGGTCCGGGCGGTGACGCGCCAGTCAATGGTGCGCACGTCGTCGCCGGCCTGGTAGACCCGCACCTGGTCGAAATCGACCCCGCGCCCGCGCAGCTTGGAGTGGTGCAGGCCGATCAGCGGGCTGCGCTGGCCCGGTGTCGAGAACAGTTGCACCTCGCGCACGCGATGGCGCATCTCGATCAGCTCCGAAAGGCTGACGCGGATGCCCGGTGCGGGCGCCAGGGGGTTATTCATGACGCATGCTCAAGCGACAGCGACGACGTCGAGAATCCGCTGCACGACCCGGTCCTGGTCGATGCCGGCGGCCTCGGCTTCGAACGACAGAATGATGCGATGGCGCAGCACGTCGAACAGCACGGCCTGGATATCTTCCGGGCTGACAAAGTCACGCCCGGCCAGCCAGGCATGGGCACGGGCACAGCGATCAAGGGCGATGGAACCCCGCGGACTGGCGCCGTAGGCAATCCATTCGGCCATTTCCGGATCGAACTTGGCCGGGTTGCGGGTGGCCATGATCAGTTGCACCAGGTACTCCTCCACGGCGTCGGCCATGTACAACCCGAGGATTTCCTTGCGTGCGGAGAAGATCGCCTGCTGGCTCACGCGGCGCTCGGGCTTGGTCTCGCCGTTCAGCGCTTCACCCCGGGCCTGCTGGAGGATGCGGCGTTCCACGGCAGCATCGGGAAAACCGATCTTGACGTGCATCAGGAATCGGTCGAGCTGGGCTTCGGGCAGCGGGTAGGTGCCTTCCTGCTCGATCGGGTTCTGCGTGGCCATCACCAGGAACAGCGGCGACAGTTCATACGTGCTGCGCCCGACACTGACCTGGCGCTCGGCCATGGCTTCGAGCAGGGCCGACTGGACCTTGGCCGGGGCGCGGTTGATTTCGTCCGCCAGCACCAGGTTATGGAAAATCGGCCCTTGCTGGAACACGAAACTGCCGGTTTCCGGCCGATAGATTTCCGTGCCGGTAATGTCGGCGGGCAGCAGGTCAGGGGTGAACTGGATACGATGGAACTGCGCTTCGATGCCCTCGGCCAGCTCTTTGATGGCCTTGGTCTTGGCCAGCCCAGGCGCGCCTTCCACCAGCATATGACCGTCGGCGAGCAAGGCGATGAGCAGGCGCTCGATGAGTTTTTCCTGGCCGAGAATCTGCGTTGAAAGAAAGGTTCGCAGCGCAAGCAGCGCTTCACGATGTTCCATCGATGACTGTTCCTGGAAAGGGTGGCCCCAGGCGTTCGGATAACGCCGGGGCTGGGGGCGTTACTTTAATGCATGGCGGGGGGTGGCGACTAACGGGATTTTGTCTGGTGTGCGGATTTGTGATCGGTTTGGAGTCAAGGTATGAGTGAGTTGGCTTGGGATGGCGGTTACACAATCAACATTGACGTCGCCTGAGCCGCCGCTATCGCGAGCTCGCTCCCACAGGTTTTTGCGTTGTGTGCAAATGTTGTGAACACCCGCAACCCCCTATGGGAGCGAGCTTGCTCGCGATAGCGGTGGTAGAGCTACATAGAGGTTGGACATGTGTCCCGCTCTTGTTCTTGCTTTGGACTTTGATCTCGACGCCCCGTTAGCTCAACGGCTCTCGCCAACAGCCAGGATGGTCGCCACCAACGCCTGGGCGCGAGGCACCAGCGTGTCCAGTTCCAGATATTCACGATCGGTATGAACCTTGCCCCCCACCGGCCCGAGGCCACACAGGGTTGGAACGCCCAGGCTGGCGGTGAACCCGGAGTCGGCGCAGCCGCCGGTGAACTCGCCTTCGACGCTGAAACCCAGGGCCAGGGCCTTTTGTTGGTAGATGTGCAGCAATCGTTCGCTGTGACGGGCCTCCATCGGGAGAAAGGTGGTCGCTTCCTTGAGGATGGCGTGGGTGCCGATCAGTTCTTCTTCGGCGACGATGCCCAGGATTGCGGTAAGGATCCGGTCCCAGTGCTTGAGTTCGATGAAGCGCACGTCCAGCCGGGCCGAGGCGCTCGGTGCGACGGTGTTGCTGGACGTGCCACCGGATATCAGGCCAACGTTAGTGGTGATGCCTGCCGGGTAATCGGTCAAGGCATGGAGCTTGACGATCTTGCGTGCCAGGGCCTCGATGGCGCTGGCGCCGTCGGCATGGTTGACCCCGGCATGCGCCGCACGGCCGCTGACTTCGATGATCAGCGTGGCACCGCCTTTGCGTGCGCTGACCACGTTACCACTGGCCCGGCCGGGTTCGGTATTGAGCACGGCGCGGGCGGCACGGGCTGCCTGTTCGATATGGGGCCTGGCGCTGCCGGAGCCGATTTCTTCGTCACCGGTGTACAGGACCTGCACCGGATAGGGCAACTGGCCGGCGCGCTTGAGTGCCTTGAGGGCGAAGCAATTGAGCACCAGGCCGCCTTTCATGTCGGCGACGCCGGGGCCATAGGCGAGGTCGCCATCGCGGCTGTAGCCGCGCGTCGCGGTGGTGCCTTTGGGGAACACTGTGTCGCGATGGCCCAGCAGCAACACCGGCTTTCCAGGTTCGCCTGGCACTTCGGCGAGCATCACGTCGCCAAAACCATTGACCGGCATGCGCTTGAGCAGGATGCCGTCGGCTTCCAGTTCTGCCGCAAGCAGTGCCCCCACCGCGTCGACGCCGGCTTTGTCATAGCTGTTGGAGTCGGTGTCGACGATACGCTGCAGCAGCGCTTCCATGGCGGGGCGCTGGTCGGCAAGCCAGTCCAGCGCCTGTTGTGCCGTGGCGCTCATTGCGCCTGCTCCCGCAACTGATGTTCCTGGGCCAGGCGTGCCGCGTCGTTGCCCAGGTCCCAGAACAGCCCGGCCATGATTTGCAGGCTTTCCTTGACCACCGGTGCCAGCAAGTGCTCGTTCGGCGCATGTTGCGAGCAGGCCGGGTACGAGTGCGGCACCCACAAGGTTGGTAGGCCGAGCACGTCGGCGAACACATCGTTGGGCAGCGAGCCACCGAGGTTTGGCAACAACGCGGGTTTTTTCCCGGTGGTCTGGGCCAAGGAGCCGAGTGCCCAATTGACCCACGGGCTTTGCGGGTCCAGCCGAGTGGCATGCATCACCTCGACGTGGCTTTGCTTGACCTCGACATGGCTGAAACCATGAGCATCCAGGTGGGCACGCACAGCCGGGATAAAGGTCGTGTAGTCGCTGTTCACCACGAAACGGATATGGCAGTGGGCATTGGCCTTGCCGGGGATCGCATGCACGGGGGCGTCCGGGTTGCCGGTCTTGAAGGCGATGACGTCGAGGGTGTTCCAGCCGAACACCTTTTCGCTCAGGGATAGCTCGGGGTTGCCCCAGTTGGCGTCGATTTCCGGATCGCCCGGTCCACCGCCGACGTCAATATCGGCCAGTGCCTGGCGAACCGGCTCAGGCAGTGTCGCGGGCATCAGCCCCGCCACTTTCACCCGACCGTGTTCATCGACCATGCTCGCGATGGCATTGGCCAGAATGATCCCGGGGTTGGCCAGCAGCCCGCCCCAGTTGCCAGAGTGATGGGCGCCTTCACGCAGATTGACCACCAGCTCGAAGTTGAACACCCCCCGTGAGCCGAGAAAAATCGTCGGTCGTGACGCTGCCAGACGCGGGCCGTCCGAGGCAATGAATATATCCGCCGCAAGCTCTTCGCTGTGGGCGGCACAGAACGCGTTCAAGCCCGGCGAGCCTTCTTCTTCGCCCATTTCCAACAGCAGCTTGACGTTGAACCCCAGCTTGCCGTCGCGAGCCTTGAGCGTTTGCTCCAGCGCGGTCAGGTTGATCAGGTGCTGGCCTTTGTTATCCGCCGTGCCGCGGCCGTACCAGCGATCGCCCTCGGCAATGACTTGCCATGGCGACAGGCCTTCACGCCATTGGGCTTCATAGCCGCGCACCACATCACCGTGGCCGTAGCTGAGCACGGTCGGCAGTTCCGGGTGTTCGATGCGTGTGGCGATCATGAAGGGACCGCGCTCTGCCACCGGGTTGTCATAGATCTTGACGCTGAAGCCCATCGCCTCGACATGGGGGGTGATGAACTCATGGAGATAGCGATACAACTCGGGCCGGCTGTCCGTTGCCTGGCTTTCGGTGTGCAAGGCGACGCTACGTTCGAGCAAACTGAAAAATGCGCCGTTATCAAATTGCTCGGTGGTGTTGCTGATGGCCAGTGAACGACTCATGAGTGGACGAGCTCCAGTGTTTGGGCGGGATTGTCGTGAAGGTGGCAACGCACGTTGCCGCCGATAATCGGATCATTGGCCGGGTAGGCCGTCTTGCAGGGAGCGAAGCAGCTCGGGCAGCGCGGATGGAAGGCGCAACCGGAGGGCGGTGACATCGGATTGGGGAAGGAACCGCGCAGGCCGATTTCGGGAATGCCCAGGCGTGGATCGGGGGTGAGCACCGAATCCAGCAAGGCGCGGGTATACGGGTGGCCGGGTTCAGCGAATAACGATTCGCGGGTACGTTCTTCGACGATGCGCCCCAAGTACATCACCGCGACCCGGTCGGCGAGGTGTTCGATGACCGCCAGGTTGTGGCTGATCAGCAGATAGGTCAGGCCGAACTCGCGCTTGAGGTCTTGCAGCAGGTTGAGAATCTGCGCCTGCACCGACACGTCCAGCGCCGAGGTGGGTTCGTCGCAGATCAACACGTCAGGGCGCATGATCAACGCCCGGGCAATGGCTACCCGTTGCCGTTGGCCGCCGGACAGTTGGCTCGGATAACTGTCGATGACCCGCTTGGGCAGACCGACCACATCGAGCATCGCTTCGGTTTTCCTACGCCGCTCGGCGGGACTGCCGATGTCATGCACGATCAGCGGCAGGGTAATGATTTCCCGCAGTGTCTTGCGTGGGTTCAGCGAGGAATACGGGTCCTGGAATATCGGTTGAATGTGCCGGGCCATTTCCTTGCGATCCGTCGCCGCCAGATGTTTGCCGTTGACCAGCACATCACCGCTGGTCGGCGCCAACAGACCGAGCAGTAGCTTTGCCAGGGTACTTTTTCCGCAACCGGACTCACCTACCAGGCCGAGGGTCTCGCCACGCATCAGGCGCAGGGAAACACCATCCACGGCTTTCAGGGTGGCGGCGGGTTTGAAAAAGCCCTTGTTGATTCGAAACTCGCGACGGATGTCACACAGCTCCAACGTGATGTCTTTTTTCATGACCTTGCGCGCTCCAGAAGGCGAATCGGTGCCGGAGCCGGTGCGGCGAACAGGCAGCGCGCCATGTGTCCGTCCTGCTCGATTTCGGGAATGTCTTGCGCGCAGGCCGCTATCGCTTGAGCGCAACGATTGCGGAACGCACAACCCTGCTGTTCGCCCACCAGGCTTGGCACCAGGCCTGGAATCGAACCCAGGGCCTCGCCGGGTTTGGTCCGGCCAGGGATGGGAATACTGGCCAGCAGACCACGGGTGTACGGATGCTGCGGGTTCTCGAACAGTTGCCGGGCCGGGGCGGTTTCGACGATTTCCCCGGCATACATCACCGCGACCCGATCGGCGATCCGTGCCACCAGCCCAAGGTCGTGGGTAATGAAAATCACCGCCAGGCCGAGTTCTTTCTGAATGTCGCGGATCAAGCGCAGGATCTGCGCCTGGATGGTCACGTCCAGGGCCGTGGTGGGTTCATCGGCGATGATCAGGTCCGGTTCGCACATCAACGCCATGGCGATGATCACCCGCTGGCGCAAACCGCCTGAAAGTTGATGCGGGTACTGGCGCAAGCGTTCGGTGGCATTGCTGATACCGACTTTCTCCAGCATTTGCGCGGCGCGAGCCAGGGCATCCTTGCGTGACACCTTGCGATGCTGAGTCAGCACTTCGCTGAGTTGATCGCCAATGCTGTAGGCCGGGTTCAGCGAGGTCATCGGCTCCTGGAAGATCATCGCCAGACGGTTTCCGCGCAGGTCGCACATGCGCCGCTCGCTCTGGCCGATCATGTCGATACCGTCCAGTGTCAGCCGGGACGCGGTGCGTTTGGCCTTGCGTGGCAACAGGTCCATCAGCGCCAGCGACGTCAAGGATTTACCGCAGCCGGATTCGCCGACGATGCACAACATTTCACCGCGTTCGACTTCAAAGCTCAGACCGCGCACGGCATGCAGCATGTCATCCGGCGTCGGGCTGTTGCCCATGGGGATGTCCACACGCAGGTTTTCAACATGGAGTAGTGCCATGTTCGGTACCCTCTATTAGTAAGGCCGTCTATCAATAAGGCCGTCTATCAGTTGCGACCGTCGGGCAGGATCAGATCGCGCAGACCATCGCCGACCAGGTTGATGCCCAGCACCAGAACCATCAGGGCGACGCCGGGAATGGCGATGACCCACGGGGAAAAGAACATGTAGGGTTTGCCTTCGGCGATCATCAAACCCCAGGACGGCGTCGGTGGCTGCACGCCAACCCCAAGGAATGACAGGGCCGACTCCAGCAGGATCGCGTGGGCCATTTCCAGCGTCGCCACGACGATCAGTGCGCCGACCAGATTGGGCAGGATTTCACTGACCAGGATGCGCAGGGTCGAGCAGCCCAGCGCCTGGGCCGAGGCCACATATTCAGCATCGCGAATCTGTTGCACCGAAGCCCTGACCACCACTGCGAAGCGATCCCATAACAGGCAGCCGAGCAGCACGATCACCACTTTCAGCGAGCCGCCCATCAACGAGGCCGAGGCCAGCGCGACCATCACGACGGGCATCGCCAGCCGGGTGGTGATCAGGTAGCTGATAAACGCATCGACCTTGCCGCCGTAGTAACCCGCCAACAGCCCCATGACAGTGCCGATAAAGCCGGAAATCAGCGCCGCCGCGATGCCGATGAACAGCGAAATCCGTGCGCCGTAGAGCAATCGCGACAGGTAATCACGGCCCAGCTTGTCGGTTCCCAGGACGTATTCCCAGGTGCCGTTGGCCATCCATACCGGCGGTTTCATGCGCAGCATCACGTCTTGCGCATAAGGGTCGTGAGGCGCCAGCCACGGGGCGAAGAGTGCGCCGGTGAAGATGATCAGCAACAACACCGCGCCGATGGCGAAACCACGATGGCGAAAGCTCTTGCCAAGGACTCGGCTCAGGCTGCTGGGGGGTGGCAGGTAGTCATTGATCGCGAGGGTCGTGGGGGTGCTCATGTAAGCCTCCTAGCGCACGCGGATGCGCGGGTCGAGCAGTGCGTTGAGCACATCGGCCAGCAAGGTGAGGATGATGTAGATCACCGCAATCAGCAGGACCACGGCCTGTACCACCGGAAAGTCGTCACGGGCGATGGCGTCCCAGGCGAGTTGTCCGATGCCTTGCAGGGAGAACACGGTTTCGATCACCACCGAACCGCCGAGCATGAAGCCGAACTCCACCGCTGCCAGCGCGACGACCGGAATCAAGGCGTTGCGCAGTGCGTGCTTGAACAACACGCGGGCAGGGCGCAGGCCCTTGGCGCGGGCGGTGCGGATGTAATCGGAGCTGAGCACATCAAGCATGCCGGCGCGGGTCAGGCGCATGATCGCCGGCGTCGCGTAGTAGCCCAGGGCAATGGCCGGCATGACGAAGTGCAGCAGGGTCGAGTTGCCGGACACCGGCAGCCACTTGAGTGTCACCGCGAACACCACGATCAACATCAGCGCGAACCAGAAGCTGGGCATGGCCTGGCCCAGTACGGCAATGCTCAAGGCCAGTCGGTCGACCCAGGTGTCGCGCTTGACCGCGGCCAGCACCCCCAGTGGAATCGCCACCAACAAGGCGATGCCCAGCGCCAGGGCCCCTAACCCGAGGGTGATCGGCAAGCGGCTGGCGACCAGGTTGTAGACCGATTCCTGAAAGAAAAACGAGTTACCCAAGTCCAGTCGCAGCAAATCGCCCAGCCAGTTGAAGTACTGGGTCGGTAGCGGTTTGTTCAAACCGTATTGCACGCGGATCTGTTCGATCTGTTCGCTGGTGGCTTCCGGTCCGCCAATGGCCGTGGCCAGGTCACCGGACAGGTGCAACAGGGAAAAGCTGATCACCGACACGGTAATGGCCACGCAAATAGCGATGCCCAGCCGGCGCAGAAGGAATCCAAGCATGGCAAGTTTCCTCATATCCAATGGATGGCAGGTGTGAGGAGGTGTCCGTGGTGCGGTTGGTCCGCAAGCCACGGCACCTCTCGATCAATCCGCTCGGTTGCGGATTACTTCCAGCTGGACTGAACGAAACGCGGCAGCTCGTCCGGGTACGACGTGAACGCCAGTTCGGAGGTGTAGGCGTAGTTCATCGAGTAGTTGAACAGCGGCGCCCAGTACGCCTGTTCGCTGATGCGCTGCAACGCCTTGCGGTAGTTGTCCTTGCGCAGTTGCGGTTCGAGGGCGTTGTCAGCGGTCTGCAGCCAGCCCTGGACTTGCGGATCCTTGATGTTGTCGTCCGGGTTGCCCTTGAACCAGGTGCCGGCCGACGCCGAGGTGTCGAGGATCGAGAACGAGCCCCAGGCCTGAAACGACATGGGCACCTTGCCGCCACGTTGCTGATCGCGCAGGGCGGCGTACTTCAAGAAGCGCAGCTTGGCGTTGATGCCCACGGCGCGCAGGTTGCCGATGATGGCTTCGACGTAGTCACGGTCGCGATAAGCGAAGATTTCGGTCTCGAAGCCATTTGGGTAACCGGCTTCGGCGAGCAGCGCCTTGGCTTTGGCCGGGTCGTAGTTGTAGACCGTGGCCGCGGAGGTATCGCAGCCGAACTGGCCTGGATAACAGGCAACCTGCAGGGGTTTGGCTTCGCCCCCTACCAATTGCGTGGCCAGCGCATTGCGGTTGATCGCATGGTTGATGGCCTGACGCACCTTGAGGTTTTTCATCGGCGAGTTTTCAGTGGAGGTGCCTCGCGCATCAAGAATCAGGAAGCCGATGCGCATGGTTTCTCCGCTGGTCACGGTCAGGTTCGACATACCTTTGAGATCGACAGCCTGGTCCGGGGTCACACGCCAGGTCCAGTCGACACCATCGGTCATCAACTCGGCCAGGCGGGTTTCGGCATCCGGGATCACCCGGAACTTGAGGTGGCCGATATGGGGCTTGCCTTGCGGGCTGTCCGGGAAGTAGTCCTTGTTGATCTCCATGGTCACGCCTTCGCCAGCCACCACCGACACCGCTTTATAGGGCCCGGTACCGATTGGCTTGCGGCTGAATTCCGCCAGGCCGACCTTCTCGAAATACTGCTTGGGGAACATCGGAACGGCGTTGGACAGGTATTCCAGCGCCGGAGGGAAGGGCTTCTTCAAATGCAGGCGGACGCTGTAGTCACCGGTTTTTTCGGCGCTCTTGATCCAGTCTACGTTTTGCACGGTCACGACTTTCGCTTCGGGCGACACCACGTAATTGAGGGTGAACACCACGTCGTCGGCGGTGAAGGCGTCGCCGTTGTGAAATTTGACGCCTTTGCGCAGCTCAAAGTCGATGGTGGTGTCGTCGACCTGTGTCCAGCGGGTGGCCAACATGGGTTTGTATTCGCCACTGTTGGGATCGCGGTAGATCAGGTTGTCCCAGATCAGCCGGCCGAGAATCACGCCTTCGCGTAGGTCGTTGTGATAGGGACTGATGTTTTCAGGCTCGCTGTCGGAAGCGTAAACCAGGGTGTCGTTGGCTTTACCGGCATGAGCCGGAAAACTGCTGATGAGGCCCATCAGCGCGATAGTGCAGGCGAAACCTTTGATGCCCATGCCGTCGTCTCCGTTGGCGAGAGTGGTTGAATCAAAGGGCAGCGAATCGCAAACGCGGAAAGGAGGGTAAAAAGACCAGGTCATGTTTTTTTTGATCTGGACACGAATGTAGGGAAAGGCTATCAATGCCACAAGAATAATATTTCGATACTTCCTTTGCCGAAAAGGCAAACCTTGGGGGCGCCGATGCAGCTGTATGGTGTGCAGTCCACGGCACTGCGCTATTTTCTTGAAGTGGCGCGATGCGGATCGATCAGCGAAGCCTCGGTACGGCTGAACGTCGCGGCGTCAGCGGTGAGCCGGCAGATTGCCAAGCTTGAATTGGCCCTGGATGCCAGCCTGTTCGAGCGTCGTGCCCGGGGCATGGTGCTGAGCGAGGCGGGGGCACGACTGGCGGCTTATGCGCGCAAGTCGCAGCTTGAGGCTGAGCAGGTGGTGCTGGAAATTACCGAGCTGCATGGCTTGCAACGAGGTCATGTGCATGTGGCCTGCTCGGAAGGATTTGCGCTGGAATACATGCCCAGGACCATCAGCGCGTTCCGGCGTGAGTATCAGGGCATTCATTTCACGTTGGAGGTCTGTGCGCCTGCCGAAGCGACCGAGAAGGTTCGCTCCGGCGAAGCCGATCTGGCGATGACCTTCAGCCTGACGCCGCAAAAGGAAATCAAGGTCGAACATGTCCTGAGCGGGGCGATTTTTGCCGTGGTCTCCAACGCTCATCCTCTGGCCGGGCGTGAAGCGGTCAGCCTCGCGGAGTTGCAACCCTGGCCCATTGCGTTACCCAAGGCCGACACCACGATACGGCAGTTATTCGACATCTGTTGCGGTGTGCAGGGGTTGTTGTTCGACCCGGTGTTGACCACCAATTACGTTGCCTCGCTCTATAGCTTCGTCCGCGAAGAGGGGGGCATCAGCCTGGCCAGCGAAATGACCTTGCACAAGCAGGTGGCGGACAAGGCACTGCAATGCTTGCCGATCCTCGACGAAGGCATGCATGCGCGGCGCATCGAACTGCAAAGCATGGCTGGACGCAATTTACCGGCAGCGGTTTGTGCATTCAGGGATTTTCTGATTGCGGATCTGGCGAAAGCCAAGCTCTGAGCCGGGTGAGTGTGTTTTCAATGCTTGAATGACGTCATTCGATTTTCTTGACCGTCAGCCGCCGCGCTGTATTTGCTCCAGGATCAGGCTATCGGTGATGCTCATGTCATCCAGCAACAGGAACATCTTGCTCAGCACCTCGGCCATTTTCTTGTCGGTGTCGGCGAACGGCAGGTAGAACTCCGTGACGTGGCTGCCTGCGGGCACGATGCACAGGTAATGGCCGGGTTCGATATGGATGGCGGCGCTGCCCAGATGAATGCGGTAGTTCGCACGCTGGCCGGTAATGTGCAGAAAATGTCCTTCGCATTTAACGTTTTGCAACCCTAGCCCTCGAATCAGCTCGCCGACCAGTTCGGCGCGTCGTTGCACGGTTTCGTGGCTGGTGCTGTAGTCGTCTGCGGCGTGGGCCACGGAGACCAGCAGGTCGGCGTCACGCATGACTTCCGAGAACAGCAGCGGCGGTACTTGCTCAAGGGGGATGGCTTTGTGGTCGCGGAGGAACGCAATCGTGTCGAAGGTAAAGTGTTCTGTTTCCGAGAGGTAATGACCGGTATCCAGAAAGTTGAACAGGGCGTAAATGCCGTGCTCCTTGCTCTCGTAATAGATGTCCTCGACGCTGGCGGTCGACCAGTTGCGCACCTGTAGCAACCGGGCGGCGACGTTGGCTTTCAGGCGGTGACCGGCAAAGCGGTTGGACCATAGGCCGGTGTCTCGCTCGGCCGGTGTGAGCAGGTACAGCTCGCGAAAGGCCTGTTTGAACGGCTGCACGCGGCGATGGGTCACCACGTCTTTCTGCCAGGCCGACAGTTGCCCTGCTGTGAACAGATGAAAAGGGTGAGCGATACGCAGAGTCTTTTCAGCGACGTGTTGGCGGCCTTCAAGGTCAGTCACCGTCAGCGTCGCGGCATCGAGCCAGCCCAGCGCAGCGTCGTCGGCCTGCACAATCAGTTGTTCCAGCAGCAGGCGAACGGCGGGCATTTTCAACAGCGGCTTCAGGTCGTCCAGGGCGAGGGTTTCGCCGCTGCTCATCATCGCTTCCAGGGTGCGGCAGAAGCGGCCGATCTGCTCCTTGAGCTGGGTCTGCTGCGTTTTGAGGGCGATGAAGTCTGCGTTCTTGCGAATCGCCGGCGGTGCGGTCTTGAGCGTCTTTGCGGCCTTGCAGATGTGCAGCGTGGGTGACAAGCCGTCGATGACGAGGGTGACGTCATAGTCATCGATGGTGGCGGCGGTCAGGGTGGATTCGGCGATCTCCGATTCCATGGCCCATTCCAGGCGAATCGCCGAGGGGTAGCCGGCGACACGCGCCAGGTTTTCCAGGCCTGCCTGCACCGCTGCGTGGGAGTTGGCCTGGCGTTCAGCGCCGTACTTGCGCACCTCTTTGTGCAGTTTCTTGAGCGTCAGATAACGCTGGCGTACATCGTCCGAATCCGTGACGGGCAGCAGGCCATAGATACGCATTGCCGCCTGTGCATGGCGGGTCAACTTCTTTTCCAGCGCGGCTCGACCGATGCCCTGGTAGGCGTTGAGCAGCACACGCGTCTCGGGAAATGCCCAATGCGAGGGTTCGAGCGCCGCGAGGTACTCGCGCAGGTGGTCTGGGTCGGCCTCGGCCAGCGCCTTGTCCAGCAGGTAGCGGTCCACCACGCCCACGGTTTCATCCAGCGTATTGGGCAGGTCGGTGCCCCAGCCGGATCGAGGTGCCAGTGCAATGTTCAGGTATTCGCGCTGGAAGGCTTGCAGATCACGCCAGCCAAGCGCGTCGAGCACCACCCGACTGGCTTGTCCGGCGTAGGGCAGGGCGGTCAGCAGGGTATTTCTTGAAAAGCCGGACAACGCCGCGAGCAGCGTTGCCGATTGGTCTTTGGGCAAATCCTGGAGCAGCAGGAAGCATTGGAGCACCGCGGCTGTATCGCCGAAGCTGTCAAAGTCATCCGGCGTCATGCCCAGTCGTTCGATGACCGCCAAGGCCTCTAGCAACCAGCGTGTCTGATACACCTCGACGGAGCGGAAGGTGTCAGCCAGCCTCACGGCGTTGTCGGGTAATCCAGCCAGGGCGTCCTCGACGTAACGAACGGTGAAGTTCGCCAGTTCCGAGGGCACCTCGGTGGGAGTGTCGTCAGGCTGAGATGACTCATCATCGAGGTCTTGCGGGTCATCGTCGTTTGAGTCGTCTTCGTCGAAATCTTCATCGACGTACCGATTCAGGTCCGCATCATCGCTGTCCAGTCCGGTGTCGTCTGAGTAGAACATCATGGCGCGGCCCCAGGTATTGGCCGCCCGAACGAAGCGCGGGTAATCGAGGCGACCTGCTTCCATCAGGCCCAGGGCGATGCGCCTGGTTTCCTTGTGCCCATAGATATACGCATCGGCGATTGTCCTTTGTTCACCACCCGGCGTTGAAGGGGGCTGCTCGCGGTTCCAGCTGCCATCCAGCAACCATTCGGCGAAGGTCTGCCAGGCCGGGGTGGACGGGTAATCGCTCAGGCGCTGGAGGCAGGCCTGAACATCGGGGAAGGCCCAGGCCTGGTCTGGGCTTCTTCGGTAATAGGCAGGGCCATCTTCGTCAGTGGGCAATGGATAGTCGCTGTCCTCGAAGGCAAATTGCAGCATGTGCCGCAGTCGGGCGCAGATCTGCTCCAGCCCATAGGCATCCGGATGAGCCGTGACCCAGGCATCGCAGAGTCGATGTTGCAGACCGTAGCGCTGTTGATCGCGACGGTCCTCCAGATCGTCCCAAACGGTCGGGAACACAAAACCATCAGCCAGTGCCTTGGGTCCATCCTTGGGATGCTGCCTGACCCAGTCATCGGCCAGGCGCAGGAAGTCGATGCCGTCCCGGAAGTCGGGCTCGAATTCGTCATGGTGGCTGAGCTCTGGATAGTCATCCAGCGCTCTATCACAGAATGCTCGCAGTGCTGCGAGGCGTGTGGCTTGTTCAGGCACAGGACGGCGTGACGGCATGATGTTGTCCGAAGAAGTGAGTAACGAGGATCAACCGCCAAGCAGCGGCACCAAGCGGATAAACGCGAGGGTGGAAGGGGGACTCAGTTCGATTGTCTCATCGAGTCCTTGCAGCATGACGCCGTTGTGCAGGACGCGGAACGCACGGCTTTCAAAACCCTTCAAGGCTCGTTCGACCTCAACGTCGACATCCAGGTCTGGAGGCGCGCTGGCCTGAGGCATGAGCACCGCGCCTTCACTGGCTTGTCGGAGAATGTCCCGCTCGCTCAGGTATTGGCGGTCGAGCACTTCACGCATCGACATCTGTTCCAGCCAGTGCTGGACCGACAGCGCGGCGATCTGCTCGGCAACGGTCAGGCGAATGAGCTCGGCGACTGTCAAGGTCGACGCGGTCGGCGTCAGGGTGACAGGGGGCAGCAAAGGCTCTTGGCGTGCGCCTTTCAGGCAATAGCTATGAACCACGAACTCCATGACGCGTTCCTTGCAAGCCAGGCCAGCCGGGCGGATGGCACCGTAGCATAGCCCTGTGTGCAATAAATATCATCGCGCCGCGTTCTCTTTTCATCTTGACGATATTCGCGGTCAGCCTCTCTCTGCCGAGCTACCGATGAACCTCTGTTGTCGGCGAAAAAACCGTAATGCTAAGGCTGGACAGTGCTCTTGGTGGAGACGATTTTGCCGTACCCTTCTATCGGCGAGGTCTCGACCACCGTCGTACGCTCGCTGCGACATTTGAACTTCACACCTTTGCGCGGCGCCATGACCCGGGCTGTCTCCATGCACATTGCCCTGGTAGCAAAGGTAGGCCCTGGTTTTCGCTCCTCGACACAACCTTCGATGCCACTGCAGATCGTCATCACAACAAAGTAAACAGTCATCATCTCAGTATTGCTCCCTTGCGCGATGCGAGTGATTACATCCTGTAGTTCAGGTCGGCTGGCCTAAACGTTTAGCGGGAGTTGCCTGCGGATAATGAGCTTCGATTTAAATAGCCAGCAATGGCACGTTGGTACCGCGCGTCGGGAAACTGTCGCTTTATTAATATATTTTTATTTCATTGATTTTTATGCCGGAAAATTGGCGTCATCCGTGCGCAGGGGAGGGGGTGAACGCGGGGGCCATGAACACCCGGGAACCCCTGTGGGAGCCGAGCTTGCTCGTGATAGCGTCGGTACATCCAACATCACTACAAGCTGACCCCGCGTCAGCAAGCCCGTCGTTGCACGGCTTGCCTACAACGACAGAGGCAAAGGCGCTAGCATGAGCGTTTACTCATAGAAGGGAACATCATGCGAAACCTTCCTCCTTCTTCGAGCCTGCGCGCCTTTGAAGCCGCTACGCGGCACGCCACGTTCACCGCGGCAGCAGAGGAGTTGCATGTCACACAGAGCGCAGTGAGCCACCAGCTCAAGCATTTGGAACAGCTCTGGGGACTGCAACTGTTTCATCGCGGTAACTCGCTGCACCTGACCTCGGCAGGCGCAGCGCTTGCGCCCATCGTGCGGGAGTTCTTCATGAAGCTCGAGGCCACCCTGGCCGATTTGCGCGAGCAAAACGGGCGGCAGCGGCTGAGTGTGAGCACGACCTATTCTTTCGCCTTGAAGTGGTTGCTGCCCAGGCTTCCTGATTTGGCGCAAGCGCATCCGCAAATCCTGCTTACCCTGGACAGCACCGATAGCCCCATCAACTTCTCGACGACAGACCCGGACGTGGCTATCCGCCTGGGCAACGGGCATTTCCCTTCGCTGTTTTCAGAATTCCTGTTCCGCGAGCAGATTTTCCCGGTCGCCAGCCCAGTGTTGCTTGCCCGCTTTGGTACGCCTCAAACGGCCGCCGAATTGCTGCGCTATCCACTGCTTACACGCGATGGCGCGGCGTTGGTGCCGAAATGGGAGCAGTGGTTTGCCCAGGTGGGCGTCGAGGTCACGACCTTGAAGGAAAGCATTCGCTACGCAGATACCAATATGACTATCGAGGCGGCGCTCTTGGGACAAGGTATCGCGCTGGCACGCAGCGGGCATGTCGAAGCCGAACTCAATGACGGCCGTCTTGAAAGGCTTTTCGAACTGCCGTGCGCCTCGCCTCTGGCGTATTACTTTGTATGCCCCAAAGGGATCGAGACTCAGCCTCATATCACCCGTTTTCGTCGTTGGCTGGTGACCCAGGCCCTGGACGCTCAGCACGCTTATGCATGAGGTTTTCCTCATGCAGGGATGAAGAGACTTCGCTTTTTCAGCGCTACTGGATCGGTCTAGGATGATGCATGCCCTTACACATCATCTGCCTCGTCTTGTTCGCCGCGCTGCTACACGCCAGCTGGAATGCCATGCTGCGTGGGGGCACCGACCGTTTGTGGTCCATGACCATCATGTGCGTGGCGATAGCCTTGGCGAGCGTCGTCGTGGCGATGCTGTTGGCGCTACCCGCCCGTGCCAGCTGGTTTTGCATCGGACTCTCCGCTGTATTGCACGTGGGGTACAACCTGTTCCTGGTGCGCAGTTACCAGTCCGGCGACCTGGGCCAGACCTATCCAATCGCCCGCGGTGTATCCCCGATCCTGATTGTCCTGGCCGCCTCGCTGTTCGCGGGCGAGCGCGTGGCGCCGAGTGGACTGCTGGGTATTGCGTTGGTGTCGACCGGAATCCTGTCGCTGGCTTATACCGGGCGCCGGCGGGCGTTGCCTGACTTGCCCTACGCACTGGGCACCGGTTTTTTCATCGCCGCCTACAGCGTTGTCGATGGCATAGGTGTTCGCCTCTCCGGGGCGCCAATGGCCTACACCGCCTGGATGTGCCTGTTGTGGGGCGTGATGATGCCCCTGGTTTATATCGGACTGCGGG
The DNA here is from genome assembly GCF_900101575.1 of Pseudomonas sp. NFACC37-1. Lineage (NCBI taxonomy): Bacteria > Pseudomonadati > Pseudomonadota > Gammaproteobacteria > Pseudomonadales > Pseudomonadaceae > Pseudomonas > Pseudomonas sp. NFACC37-1. The sequence goes on from NZ_FMUZ01000002.1 coordinate 329,285, forward strand.
ATGCCAGAAGCCTCTTTGCCTTGCGGCCAGGTATCGCCGTGGCCTTCGCTGGCGGCCTGGTTTCATTGTTGGCCTACGGCGTCGTGATCTATGCCATGGCCCATGCCCCGATGGGGGCGGTGTCCGCCCTGCGCGAAACCAGTGTCATGTTCGCCGCTTTGATCGGGTACGCATTTCTTGGCGAAGCATTGACCTTGCGCAAGCTGTTGGCCTGCGCCGTCATTGCCCTCGGTACGCTGGTGATCGGCTGACGCCGCTTTTTTCATTTGGCTGTGAGGATTGACCATGAATGACCGTTCGCAAAAACCCGTGATTCTGATCACCGGAGGCGGGCGCGGGATCGGGGCGGCGACCGCCCTGCTGGCCGCTGAGCAAGGTTACGACGTCGTGCTGACCTACATCGCCGATGAGGCGTCGGCATTGGCGGTGGCAGCGCAAGTCGAAGCCAAGGGGGGCCGTGCCTTGGCAGTGCGTGCCGATAACGCCGACCCAGCCCAGGTTGCCGAACTCTTCGCCACCCTGGACCTGCGCTTCGGACGAATCGATGTGCTGGTCAACAACGCTTCGATATTGGCCCGCCAATCTCGCTTGGAGGATCTTGGTTTCGAGCGCATGCAGCGAATCTTTGCGGTCAACACCTTGGGCCCGATGCTCTGCGCGCAACACGCGACCCGGCGCATGGCCTACCGTTATGGCGGGCGTGGTGGTGCGGTCATCAATATCTCTTCGGCGTCAGCCCGCCTCGGCAGCCCGAATGAATACGTGGACTACGCAGCGTCCAAGGGGGCGGTTGAAACGTTCACGACCGGTTATGCCAAGGAAGTGGCCCGGGAGGGCATTCGTGTCAACTGCGTTCGCCCCGGGCATATCTATACCCAGATGCATGCGAGTGGGGGAGAACCGGGCAGAGTCGACCGGGTGAAGGAGACGATCCCCATGGGGCGTGGCGGCCAGCCGGAGGAGGTGGCGCGGGCCATTCTCTGGTTGGCGGGGCCGCAGGCTTCGTTTGTGACGGGGACCTTTCTGGATGTGACCGGAGGGAAGTAGGCGGCTATCAAGTGCTTCTTTCAAATGACAGCGTCCGATTATTGCCGCTGCACCACGATGTGCAGGTCAGCTTGATGCGTCTCCTGCAGGAAGGCGAGGTGCCCAAGTGAAGATCAGAAAACGGTTTTCTTGAAGGGGCGAGCGGAGACACCCCGATAGAACGACAGAATGGCCAGCACCTGCACGATGACGGCTGCTGTCACGACAGCGACGATGGCGTGATTCGGATCGGTGAAGGTGGCGCGCAACAGGCCAAAAAAGGCCGGGGCGAAGGCGTAGGTGGCCTGGCTGATCGCAACCATCAGGGCGATCACCCTGGCAGTGTGTTCACGGCTGAACTCGGCCTGTGCTATCAGCGGCGGCAAGGAGGTGGCATTGCCAATGCCCGAACCGATCAGCACCACGGCTATCCAGGCCACTGTCGGGTGAAGGTCCAGGCCCAGAAGCATCAGCGTGCCCAGCATCTGGACGGTATAACCAAGGCAAGCCAGCTGTCGGCGATTCATACCTTGGGTCATCAAGCGTGCGGCGACATATCGCCCGCCTATCGCACTGGCGGTGGCCAGACCCATGGCGAATGAGGCGTCATGTGCCCCCATGCGTCCCACCAGGATCGAGTACAGGTGCGCGATCAAGCCGATCTGGGCGAACAGCCCCAAGGACATGCCGGCTGCCAGGGTGCGGAAACTGGCCGACCTGAGCGTCTGCATGACGGTCCACGGCGCGGCGCTGGCGCTGATTGGCACGGGGGCCGGCGGGGCTGCATTGTCGGGATGTTGTCCCTGGCTTTGTGGGGTTTTGTTGAAGACCAGAAAGGCGAAAGCGCCTATGAGCAGCACCGCGATGACGCTGATCAGCGCCGCCGCCGGGGCAAAGCCGAAACGCTCGATCAGCCACACCCACAGCGGCGAAAAGATCACGCCTCCCAGGCTGGCGCCGTTATAGGCCTTGCCCAAGGCCTTGGGTCTTTCCTTGACGTACCACGGCGCGATGAGGGTGTTAACGGCCGCGGCCCCCAATGTCACCCAGCCGATACCCGAGCAGACGGCGCCGGCATACAGCACCCAGGGCTGGTTGGCCTGCGCCCAGAGGTTCACGCCGATGCCCAGGACGATGCTGCCAAGCAAGGTGATGGCGGGGATGCCGAAGCGTGCATAAAGTCGTGGCAGATTGGCGATGACCATCGTGCCGCTGAGAAAGTGCAAGGTCACGGCAGCCGAGACCTGGGCGATTGGCCAACCCGTGCGCTCAATGACCGCCTGCATATAAATTGGCGGGCCATAGAAGCCGATTCCCCAACCGATCATCGCCAGGATGAACGTGCAGGCCAGTACGGTTTTGCCAAAAAAACGGGTGTGCGTCATCGCCATCTCCTCCAGGGTGGCTCGCAGACTATGCGCGCGACAGGCTCCTCACTTCGTGGTGCGTCGAACAATGGATGTCGAGCACGATGGCTTGGCCAGATCCAGGCCGGACGCGGCAAGGGTGGGCCTTCAGCGATCCGGAACTGATCAGAGGGCCGGGGCAGAAAGGATGTTACAAACTTGCTATTTCCCTTTTGGGCCGATGACAGCAGAGCCGACTATCCTTGCGGACACTGAACGTAAACGCTGCATCCATAAAAAAAGAGACGCCATGTCACATTATGATTGCGCCATCGGCTCCAGACCCGGCATCACGCGCGGTGATCGAACCTGTTTGATCAAGTCCCGGTTGCTCCGGATAGTTTCAATGACGATGCTCTGTCTTTTCACGGCAACGCCTGGGTATGCCCAGGACCTGCCAGCCGCGACGGACACGCCGGTGACGGTGACGCAAGCGCAGGAAATGGTGGCCAAGGCCACCCTCGGCGCCGTTCCCTGGAGCGGCCCTGAGTCCGGCCCGCGGGCCCAGCGCGGCAAGAGCATCGCCATTGTCGCAGAAGATATGCGCAACGGCGGCATTGTCGGCGTCGCCCAGGGCGCCCGCGAGGCCGCCAAGGCGATGGGCTGGACGCTGAGGGTATTCGATGGCGCTGGATCCTCGGCCGGGCGTGCAAAGGCCTTTGCCGATGCCCTGGCGGCGAACCCCGATGGGCTCATCCTGTGTGGCGCCGATGCCCTTGAAAACAAGGCGGCGCTGGCTGTCTTCGCCGACAAGGGCGTGCCGGTGGTGGGCTGGCACGCCGGGGAGCGCCCCGGGCCGATTGTTGGCACGTCGATGGCCATGAACGTCACGACCGACCCGCTGGAAGTGGCTCGCATCACGGCAATGGCGGCAGTGGCGCAGTCGAACGGAAAGGCCGGAGTGGTGATCCTGACCGACTCCAGGTACAGCATCGCGATGGCGAAAGCCAGGGCCATGGAAAGCGTCATTCGAGCCTGTCGGGAGTGCTCGTTGCTGGAGGTGCGCGATGTCGCGATCTCCGAAAGTCGCGAGAAGATGCCGGCGATCACCACGGAACTGCTTCAGCGCCATGGCAAGCGTTGGACCCATACGCTGGCCATCAACGATATCTATTTCGACTATGCGGTTGACACCTTGGCCAGCGCCGCGATACCCCGCGACGGCATCAGTCTGTTGTCTGCCGGCGACGGTAGCGCTTCGGCGTTCTTGCGCATACAGGAAAAAAACTACCAGACCGTCACCGTGGCCGAACCGCTCAATGTGCATGGCTGGCAAGTGATCGATGAATTGAATCGACTGATGGCTGGCCAGCCGGTGAGCGGCTTCGTGGCACCGGTTCACTTGGTCAACGCCGACAATATCACCTTGGACGGCGGGACGAAGCTCCTGTACGACCCAAGCAATGGTTATCGAGACATCTATCGATTCCAGTGGAATCCCTGAGCGTTGGACGTGACTTCACGGCAGGGGAGCCTTGGCTCCCAGGCCGCCAGCAATCTATCGAAAAATAATCCCGTCGAGCTGTCGATTTCGACCATTGCCATTCGATTAGCCCGTAGAGCCGCCACAAGGGCGACCATTCTCAGGAGATACGAGTATGCGATTTATGGTGATCGTCAAGGCCAGTCCGGAGTCTGAAGCCGGAGAAATGCCCAGCGAAGAACTGCTGGCGGCCATGGGCGCCTACAACGAAGAGTTGGTCAAGGCCGGGGTGATGCTCGCCGGTGAAGGCCTGCATCCCAGTGCCGAAGGCGTGCGTGTGCAGTTTTCCGGCAAGAACCGGACTGTCGTCGATGGGCCCTTTGCCGAGACCAAGGAGCTGATCGCCGGCTTCTGGATCTTCAAGGTCCAGTCATTGCAGGAGGCCATCGATTGGGTCAAGCGTTGCCCGAACCCCATGGTCAGCGACAGCGAAATCGAAATCCGCCAGATCTTCGAACTCGAGGAGTTCGGCGAGTCCTTTACCCCCGAATTGCGCGAGCAGGAAGAACGCTTGCGGGCGCAGATGGCCGGTCAATCGTGACGCCGACGACAGGAGAACCCAGCATGAGAATCATCCCTTACCTGACCTTCAACGGCCGCTGCAAGGAAGCCTTTGCGTTTTACAAGGATGTGCTTGGCGGCGATCTGTTTTCCATGTCCTATGCCGAGGCGCCCGAGGACGTCGGCATGCCCAAGGACGCCAGCCTGATCATGCACGCCTGCCTGACCGTGGGCAATTTCAGCCTGATGGCGTCCGACTGCCCACCGGGCCAGCCGTATAGCAAACCACAAGGCGTATCGATTTCCCTCAATGTCGACAGCGTGAAGGAGGCCGAGCGGCTGTTCGAACGCTTGAGTGAGGACGGTCACGTGCAGATGCCCTTGGACAAGACCTTCTGGGCGGAACGCTTTGCCATGTTCGAGGACCGTTTCGGAATCGCCTGGATGGTCAATTGCGAGGGCCAGCCATAAGTCGAACGCTGCCTGGTCGCAATGCGCCGCCTGGCCCTTGGCAGCGCTCGCGACAGGCCTCACTTCCTGCCCATGGATTGACGATTCTGGCGAGTACGCTTGCCAGGTTTTCCCTCCATCGTGTGAACCTTGCGCCAATACTGCGTTCACTTATTGAGTTGCCGCTTTACATGACCCAGTGGGAGCGAGCTTGCTCGCGATGACGGAGCGTCAGTCTCTATCCCTGTCACTGATCCACCGTCATCGCGAGCAAGCTCGCTCCCACAAGGGGGCAGTCTGAATCTGACGGTGGCCCCAGTGCCGATAAGGACTTCGCATGCACCCAACCTCATCCACTATCCCTTTGAACGCCACAGTCGAACGCGAACTCAGCCCGCGTGCGGTCAGTACGGGGATCGTCCTCGGTATCCTGCTGACACCTTCCAATGTCTACGCCGGGTTGAAGATCGGTTGGTCGTTCAACATGTCGATCATTGCCTTGCTGATCGGCTATGGCATCTGGCAAGGCTTGGCCAGTCGATCGGTGGGGCGACTGCCCTGGACCCTGCACGAAAGCAACATCAACCAGACCGTGGCTTCCGCCGCGGCGTCGATCATTTCCGGTGGGCTGGTCGCACCCATCCCGGCCTACACCCTGCTGACTGGCCAGCAATTGGATGCCATTCCCATGGTGGCCTGGGTCTTTTCGGTGAGTTTCCTGGGGATCTGGATTGCCTGGTACCTGCGCCCCTCACTGCTCAATGACAAGGCGCTGAAATTTCCCGAAGGCATGGCGACCCTGGAAACGCTGCTGCACATCTACAACCACGGCCACGAAGCCGCGACGCGTTTGAAGGTGCTGCTCAGCGCCGCGCTGCTGTCCGGGTTGGTCAAGGCGGTCGACACCTTCATGTGGGTCATCCCGCGCTGGTCTCCGAGCGCTCAACTGGAGCGCCTGACCTTTACCGCTGACCCTTCGCTGCTATTGGTGGGGTTCGGCGGGATCATCGGTATTCGCGTGGGCCTGACCCTGCTGCTCGGTGCTGTGCTGGCGTGGGGCGGGTTGGCGCCGTGGCTGTTGGAACAGGGCCTGGTGACGTTGCCGCACGGCAGCAGCGGCCCGCAGTTCGCGGCGCTGGTGGAGTGGTTGCTCTGGCCGGGGGTGAGCCTGATGGTCTGTTCGACCCTGGCCTCACTGGCGATTCGCTTGTGGGCATTGCACCGGTCCACCAAGGCGGGCGGCGGGGCGATCTGGACGATACCCAAGCCTGGGCCTGCCGCCGGTTTCGCACTGTCGATCATCCTGGTGGTCAGCCTGCAAGTGCTGTTGTTCGGTATCAACCCGTGGATGGCCTTGTTGACCATTCCCCTGGCGATCTGCCTGGCGGCGGTGGCCGCCCGGGTGGTCGGCGCCACGGGTATTCCGCCGATCGGGGCCATCGGGCAATTGTCTCAACTGAGTTTTGGCATCGTCGCCCCGGGGCAGGTGCCAATCAACCTGATGAGCGCCAATACCGCCGGTGGTTCGGCCGGGCAGTGCACCGACTTGATGAACGACTTCAAGGTCGGCCGGGCGATTGGCGCCACGCCGCGTAAGCAATTGATCGCACAGACCTTGGGTATTTTCATCGGTAGCATCGTCGGCGTGCTGGCCTATCTGGCCCTGATCCCGGACCCGCAAACCATGCTGCTCACCGAAGAGTGGCCGGCCCCGGCGGTCGCCACCTGGAAGGCCGTGGCGCAAACCCTGACCCTGGGCCTGGATTCATTGTCAGCGAGCATTCGCTGGGCGATTTTCATCGGCGGCCTGGTGGGTTTGTTGTTGGGGATCCTCGACAGCCTGCTGCCAGCGCATCGGGCCCGCTACCTGCCGAGCACGGCGGCCCTGGGCCTGGCCTTCGTCCTGCCGGCCTCCGTGTCCTTGATGATGGCGCTCGGTGCGGTGCTGACGTGGCTGGTGAGCTGTCGCTGGCCGAGCCTCACGGAACGCTTCGCCATTACCGCGGCGGCGGGGTTGATTGCCGGGGAGAGCATTACCGGGGTGGGGGCGTCGTTGTGGCAGATGCTTGGCAATGGGTGAGGGCAACCTCAGTTGTCAGGAAATGGCAACGACAGAAGCCAGGCGCTGAAGGCCTTCAACGCCGGCAGGTGTTGGTATCGGCTCGCGTAGACAAGGTAATAGCGGCGTCCACTTTCCATTGGTTCAAACAGCGCAACCAGGTCGCCGCTCTTCAGTTCATCCTGGACCAGGATTTGTGGAACCAGCCCAATCCCGATCCCCGCCGACACGGCTTGGATCAGGTGGGCCGTGAGTTCGAAGCTCGGGCCGGATCGCATGTTGCGGTGGTCGACGGTGTGCTTGTCGAACCAGTCCGACCAGACACCCGGCCTTGATACAACGTTCAACAAGGCATGCTCGGCAACGTTCGCCGGCGACATTGTCCGGTACTCGGGCAGTGCGGTCGGGCTGGCGATCACCACCAGCTTTTCCGTGAGCAACTGATGTGCAATGTAGCCAGGCCACTCCCCCGAGCCTGCGCAGATGATTGCATTCATGTCATGGGTGGAGGATTGAACGTCTTCGCGGATGATCCTCGAATGTATGTGCACCAGCAGGTCCGGGTGCCTGGCATAGAATTCATGCATCCGCGGCAGCAGCCATTTGGAACCGAGGGTTGGCAGCACGGCCAGGTTCAATGGGCCGCTGTCGCTCTTGTAGGCGATGGCCTGCAACGTTGCGCTTCGAATACGCCCCAACGCGGCCGCCAGTTCGTGCTGATACAGCGCGCCGGCGGCGGTCAGTTCAATCTTTCGGCCTTCGCGACGGAAGAGTTCGATTTCAAGTTGCGCCTCCAGGGTCTGCACCTGTCGGCTGACGGCGCTTTGGGTCAGTGCCAACTCTTCCGCGGCCTTGGTGAAGCTGCCGTGGCGTGCGGCGGCCTCAAAGGCAACCAGCAGCGACATCGAGGGCGTAAGGCGTCTAGGGTTCATTCATAAAGCTCATGCAAAAACAGCAGGAATTACGTTTGCTCCGACCGTATAGGAAGGCAAGAATCATGAAAACCTTATGCGGCTGCTCGATACGTCCTGTACTGAGCATACGTAATGTGAATGCATAGATTAGCTTTTCAGCCTGTAGGAATACATCATGATTGCCCGGTTATCGCCTCCTGATCCCCAGAAAGCGACCTATGACGCTTTTCTGAATGCGCTCCAAGTGGCGGGGTTCCAAGGCGAGATTGCCCGCGACCATGGCGACCGGACGGTATTGGCCACCGACAATTCCATCTACCAGCGCCTGCCCCAAGCGGCGGTATTCCCCCTGGACGAACAGGACGTGATGATCCTGTCACGCTTGGCCGCCGAACCCGCGCACCGTGCGGTCGTGCTCACGCCACGCGGTGGCGGCACCGGCACCAACGGGCAATCGCTCACCGATGGTGTGGTGGTCGACCTTTCCCGTCATCTGAACAACATCCTGGAAATCAACGTCGAGGAACGCTGGGCCAGGGTACAGAGCGGTGTGGTCAAGGATCAACTGAACGCAGCGCTCAAGCCCTACGGTTTGTTCTTTGCCCCCGAGCTCTCGACGTCGAACCGCGCCACGATTGGCGGCATGATCAATACGGACGCGAGTGGCCAGGGGAGCTGCACCTACGGCAAGACGCGCGATCACGTGCTCGAACTTTCGACGGTGTTGCTGGGCGGTGATCGTCTCACCAGTTCAGCTGTCGACGCCGCGCTGTTGCCGGCGTTGGTCGAGCGCCAGGATCGGGTGGGGGAGGTCTACCAGTGCGCGTTGGACATCGCCGATACCCACGCCGAGCTGATCAGGGACACCTTCCCGAAACTCAACCGTTGCCTGACCGGTTATGACTTGGCCCATTTGCGCGAAGCCGATGGGCGCTTCAATCTGAACAGCGTTCTTTGCGGCTCCGAAGGGTCCCTGGGCTTCATCGTCGAAGCCAAACTGAACGTCCTGCCTATCCCGAAATACTCCATCCTGGTGAACGTGCGTTACGCCGGGTTCATGGAGGCCTTGCGTGACGCGAAGGCGTTGATGGCAATGAAGCCGCTGTCGATCGAGACCGTGGACTCGAAAGTGCTGATGCTGGCGATGAAGGACATTGTCTGGCACGGCGTCGCCGAGTATTTCCCTGAAGACCCTGATACACCGACGCTGGGGATCAATCTCATCGAGTTCAGTGGGGATGACGAAGCGGCGGTTCAGCAGCAGGTTCATGAGTTCGTCCTGCACCTGCAGCGCGATACTTCCGTGGTCCGCTTGGGCCACACACTGGCCATCGGCGCCGATGCGCTCAAGCGTGTCTATGCGATGCGCAAGCGGGCCGTGGGGTTGTTGGGCAACGTCAAGGGCGAGGCCAGGCCCCAGCCGTTTGTCGAAGACACCGCTGTTCCACCCGAACACCTGGCGGACTTCATCCAGGCGTTCCGTGCGCTGCTCGATAGCCATGATCTGCAGTACGGCATGTTCGGTCACGTCGACGCCGGGGTCTTGCATGTGCGGCCGATCCTCGACATGAAGGACCCGGCCCAGGCCGCCTTGATCCGGCCGATTTCCGATGCGGTCGCGGCCTTGACGCAACAGTATGGCGGACTGTTGTGGGGCGAACATGGCAAGGGCTTGAGGTCGCAATACGTGCCCGATTACTTCGGTGATTTGTATCCCGCGCTGCAAGCGCTGAAGGCGGCCTTCGATCCATTCAACCAACTCAACCCAGGCAAGATCGCCACCCCGAGCACAGTGCCCGGCGCACGATTGACCCGCGTCGATGAAGTGGACATACGCGGTGCCCTGGATCGCACTATCGATGAACGTGTCTGGCAAAGCTATGACACGGCGGTTCATTGCAATGGCAATGGCGCGTGCTACAACTTCGACCCTGACGACGCCATGTGCCCGTCCTGGAAGGCGACGCGCAATCGCATTCACTCGCCCAAGGGGCGGGCCTCGTTGATCCGGGAATGGCTGAGGTTGCAGGGCGAGCAGGGTGTCGATGTACTGGCGGCCAGCGAGCGGGTTCGAGGGGCTGGCGGGGCGCCGGGCGTTGCGCGTCGGGCCGTGAATAGCCTGGCCCGGAAGATGGGGCAGCCGGACTTTTCCCATGAGGTCTATGAGGCGATGACCGGTTGCCTGGCTTGCAAATCCTGCGCGGGCCAATGCCCTGTCAAAGTGAATGTGCCGGAGTTTCGCTCGCGCTTCCTTGAGCTTTATCACAGCCGCTACCTGCGTCCCCTCAAGGACTACCTGATTGGCTCATTGGAATACACGGTTCCGTATCTCGCCAAGATGCCGCGGCTGTACAACTTCGTGATGAGTGCCTGGCCGATCCGCTGGGGGCTCGAACGTGTAGCCGGGATGGTCGATAGCCCGTTGCTCAGCCTGGTGGATTTTGCCGCCGTGTGCCGGCGCTGGAACGTGGAGGTGGCAACTCCGGAGCGCCTGGAAGCGCTTAGCGCTGAGCAGCGTGAGAAAAGTGTCATCCTCGTTCAGGACGCTTTCACCCGTTTTTTTGAAACGCCCTTGCTTGTTGACTGGGTTGAGCTGATCTCGAGGCTGGGCTACCGAGTCTTCCTGGCCCCGTACGCGCCCAACGGCAAGCCGCTTCAGGTTCAGGGTTTCCTGAACGCGTTCGAGAAGGCCGCCAGCTTCAACGGCCAGACCTTGCTCAGCCTCCAGCAGTATCGAGTGCCATTGGTGGGGCTCGATCCGGCGATGACCTTGGTCTATCGACAGGAGTATGCCAAGACACTGGATAGCGGCAACGCTCCCCAGGTGATGCTTGCGCAGGAGTGGCTGATGGATGCGCTGCCGGAAGATGCAGCAGTGGAGGAGGGAGAGCCTTACCACTTCCTGCCCCATTGCACGGAAAAGACCAATGAGCCAGGCAGCATCGGGCAATGGCAGAAGATTTTCCAGCGCATGGGGCTGACGCTTCAAGTGCAGGCCAGCGGCTGTTGCGGGATGTCGGGCACCTACGGGCATGAAGCGCGAAATGCTGGAACGTCCGACACGATCTACGGGCAGTCCTGGAAGCCGCTCCTGCAGAAACTCAATCAGTCGGGCAGGGTGGTCGCCGATGGGTACTCTTGCCGCAGCCAGGTGAAGCGGCAAGAGGGTGTCACTGTGCTTCATCCCCTGCAGGTTCTGTTGGCGCGGGTGAAAGAGATAGGCACAGATCCCCTGTGGGAGTGAGCTTGCTCGCGAAGGCGGTGGGGCAGGCAATGAAGCATGGCCGCTAAACCCCCTTTCTGGCTCCCATAACCTCAACGCTGGAGTAGCGCTGCCGTAACGTGCACCTGACTGCGCGCGAAGGAGCGTTCTGATGAACCGTAGAACCTTTATGCTCGGCACCGCGGGAGTGGGTGCGTTGATGGCAGGGGTGGGGGCGCTGTTGCGTCCGAGCGACCGGGGCAGTCCCGAGGCCAACCTCTTGCTCGGCAAGCCTTTGCCGGTGCGCTCGGTCGAGCTGTTCTACCAGACCCACAAGGGCACCTTTGACCCTTCCAGGCAATTGCAGTGGCTGCTCGACACCCCCCGGCGGCTGATGGATTACCTGAGCTACCGAATACATGAACAGGAGCGCTTGAGCAGCGAAGTCTCGGTGGGGACGGCGTTTCTCAAACCGACTTGCCATCGCTGGCCGAGCATGTGCCGGCGGCCTTTATCGCAACGCCGGTGTTGAAGAGCACCGGGGCCGTCAATTTTCCCGCTTTGGATGACAAGTCCCGATTGTTCTCCTGGTGGAACCCGAATCAGCGCGGAACCTTCTTCATCTATGGCGGCAACTGGATGGCCGAGTTCGAGTCCCCCTCGGGGCTGCAAAGTAACGAACTCTATGGCCGCAGTTCCAACCAGGAAATGGTCAACGGCTCACCGGCCGTGGGGGGAAGATTGTCGAAACCTGGCCGGTGTATTGACTGGCCCTTATCACGGGAGAAACCCTCCATCGTGCTTGGCCGGCAAAGCGGTTTGCTCAAAGCTTGCCCCGCAACAGAAACAGCACCAGCGCCACCAGGCAGGCCGTCGCCTGGATTCCACCCAGCGTCGTGACCGGTGCGAAGCTCAAGACCGAGGCCAGCCAGGTGGTCAGCGCAGCCGCGCCCATGGAGAGAAAACCCAGCAATGCGGAGGCCATCCCGGCTTCTTTGCCGAAGGGGCCCATGGTGATCGCCGTGCCCAGCGGATTGGCCAGGCCCATGCCCCACAGGAAGGTGACCATCGAGAGGGCATACCACCACAGGCCAGGCACGGCCGGACCTGCCAGAAGCAGCCCACCGCCGATCATGGCGCAGGCGATGCCCAGGAGTGTGATGACTCGAGCGCCATGACGATGGGCCAGGCGCGGGGCCGCCATGCCGGCGGCGAACACGACGAATACCGTAGAGGCGAAATACAGGCCGGTCTGCACCGACGTCAGGCCGATGCCTTGCATCAGGATGGCGGGCGCCGCCGCGAACGAGGCGAACAGGCCGCTCATCAGCAAGCTCATTGAGAGGGCGGGGAGGATGAAGCGCCTATCCAGTACCAATCGGCGATAGGCGAGCACCACGCTCTTGGCCGAGTGTGGCGCCCGGCGATCGGCGGGATGGGTTTCTCCGAGGTCGCGCACGTAGAAAAACGCCAGTACCACGGCGGCCAATCCCACCAGGATGAAGATGGCACGCCAGCCGAGCGTGACGGCCAGCACGCTGCCGGCCAACGGCGAAAACCCCGGCGCCGCAGCGGTGGCGATCATCGTCAGCGACAGGGCGCGGGCGAGCGTCTCGCCTTCGAACAGATCCCGCGCAATGGCGCGCGACAGCACCGAGGCCGCGCATACGCCCAGCGCCTGCACGACGCGTCCGGCGATCAGCACATCAAGGGTGCTGGCCAGGCCGGCGATGACGGTGCCGACGACGAACACCGACAAGCCGCCCAACACCAGTTTCTGGCGCCCGTAGCGGTCGGCCAGCGGCCCGACCACCAGTTGGCCCAAGGCGAATGTGATGAAGAAACTGGACAACGTCAGGCCGAGCTCGCGAGCGGTCACGCCCAAGTCCTCACCGATCGCCGCAAACGCCGGGAGGATGATATTGGTGGAGAGCATGCTGATCGCCGCCAGGCCCGCGAGCAGCGCCACGACTTTGCCGGTCAATGGTTGTGTGGAGGCGTGCGGTTGCCTACCGGTGATCGCCAATGAAGTTCTGGCTTCCATACGTCATCTCCTGCGCGGGTGGAGGGCGTGCCTCAACCTGAGTCTACGGCCCGTAGCGGTTCACATGATGGTCATAATATTTCGACCAAATATGATGATCATCATCTCGGGCGTCAAGCTAAATATTGATGGTTCGAGTTTCGTGACAGGAATCATCCGCGCACTGTCTGCCACCGGACAGCTGATCAACAAGGTTGTCACCATGCAGGCATTTCCCGTGAACGAATGCATGTCTAACGTGCTGTAAATAAAAGACTTATTACTTGGCACGAATCGTGTTGATAGAGCAATGAGAAGCACTCGGAAGGGGTGCTGAATCTATCGAGCAGGAGTTCCCATGCCACGTGAAATTCGATTGAATGCCTTTGAGATGAACTGTGTGGGTCACCAGTCGCCCGGTCTCTGGAGGCATCCCAAGGATCGCGCCTGGCAGTACAAGGACCTGGATTACTGGACCGACCTGGCCAAGCTGTTGGAGCGCGGCAAGTTCGACGGCATCTTCATCGCCGATGTGATTGGTATCTACGATGTGCTCGGTGGCAATGGCGATGCGGCCATCCGCCAGGCGACGCAAGTGCCGGTCAACGATCCCTTGGCGTTGATCACGCCGATGGCGCTGGTGACCGAACACCTGGGCTTCGGCCTCACCGCCTCGCTGACCTTCGAACACCCTTATCCCTTCGCCCGTCGCCTGTCCACGCTGGACCATCTGACCAAGGGGCGCATCGGTTGGAACATCGTCACCTCTTACCTCGACAGCGGGGCGCGCAACCTCGGACAGAAAGCCCTGAGCGATCACGATGCGCGCTACGACTACGCCGACGAATACCTGGAGGTGCTCTACAAGTTGTTCGAAGGCAGTTGGGAGGAGGGCGCGGTGGTGCGCGACCGTGAGCGCGGCATCTTCAGCGACCCGAGCAAGGTCCACGAGATCCGCCACCAGGGCAAGCACTTCCAGGTGCCGGGCATCCACCTCTGCGAGCCGTCGCCGCAGCGCACGCCGGTGCTCTATCAAGCGGGAGCGTCGAGTCGTGGCAAGGACTTCGCCGCCGGCCACGCGGAATGTGTGTTCGTGGCCGCGCCGTCCAAGGTGATCCTGAAGAAAACCGTGGCCGATATCCGCCGGCGTGCTGCCGAAGCCGGACGCGATCCGCGCAAGGTGCTGATCTTCAACCTGCAGACGGTGATCGTCGACGAGACCGACGCCAAGGCCCAGGCCAAGTGGCGGGAACTGAAAACCTACAGCAGCTACGAGGGCGCGCTGGCGCTGATCTCCGGTTGGACCGGTATCGATTTCGGTCAGTACCGGCCCGACCAGGTGCTCAAGCACATCCATACCAACGCCATCCAGTCGGCCGTGGAAACCTTTTCTACCGCCGATCCGGACAAGCAGTGGACCGTCCAGGAGCTGGCCGACTGGGTCGGTATCGGCGGCTTCGGCCCGTTGATTGTCGGCAGCGCGCAAACCGTGGCCGACGAGCTGCAGGCCTGGGTCGAGGACACCGATGTGGACGGTTTCAACCTGGCCTATGCCTTGGCCCACGAAACCTTCCGCGATGTGGTTGAGTTGCTGGTGCCCGAGTTGCAACAGCGCGGTGCGTACAAGACCGAATACCGCCCTGGCACCTTGCGCGACAAGCTGTTCGGCGACGGTCCGCGACTGCCCGCTAACCATCCTGGCGCCGGCTATCGGGACTTGAAGCGCCTCGCCCCGCGCACCCGCCTCGCTGAACCGGCCTTGGCCGGTGAGGAGTAAGCGCATGAGTGTCTACGAACTCAATTCGCCACTGCTCGACCGAGTCACGGACAGCGCCCTGGCGGCCTTGCAACGCTGGGCCAGGGAACGACCGACGCAGATCGCCCTGCGCCATCGGCGCCTCGGTCTCTGGAAGGCCTGGCGTTGGATCGATGTGCAGCGCGAGGTCGAGCGTGTGTGCGATGGCTTGCGCCAGCAGGGCTTCGCCCCTGGCGCGCGGCTGGCCCTCAGTGGCGCCTTCGAGCCGAGCCTGCTGATCCTGGCACTGGCCGCGCGCCAACTGGGTGGGCACAGCGTGGTGATCGACCGCGACAGCCGGGGTGAGGATCTACAACGTCAGTTACGCCTGACCCGTCCGGCGTTCGCCTTTGTCCAGCGTCGCGAAAGCGTGTCGCACTGGCTGCAGTGCGGCCTGAATGAGGAATGGCCGCTGCGGCTGTATTCGGCCCAGGTCAACGTAGCGAATCGTGGTCTGTGGCAGGTGCAGTCGCTGTCGGTGCTGTTCGTCACCGCGGCGCCGACCGCGCAACGCCAGGGCTGGGCCCAGGTTGCCGAGGATGCGGTGGTGTGGGTCGATGAAGGCACCGAGTGGCGCGATGGCCTGGCCCACTTGTTCAGTCGCTGGCTGGAGGGCGGCGAAGGCTTGGCGTTTCCGGAAACGCGCGAGTCAGCCAGTCGCGATCGTCGCGAGATCGCCCCCACGGCCTTATTGCTGTCCGCGGTGCGAGTCGAATCGCTGGCGGCGGAAATCGAAGCTCGCCTGCCACTTCCCGGCAGTTGGCGCCGACGCCTGTGCGAATGGACCCTGGACGATCCGCGGCGTGGCCTGCGACGCTGGCTCAAGGCGCGGGTACGGCACCTGCTCGGCTTCCAGCGGCTGCGCCGGATCGAAGTGCCGAGCGCGCCCGCAGACGCGGTGCTGCAAGGCCCGGCACGCCAAGCGTGGTTGCAGGAGTACCTGGAGCGAGCGGCATGAGTGCGCTGCTGGAGGTGCGCAACGTGTCGCTGTCGTTCCAGGGCGTGAAAGCGATTTCCGACCTTTCGTTCAGCGTCAAGCTTGGCGAGATCTGCGCGCTGATCGGGCCGAACGGCGCGGGCAAGAGTTCGCTGCTGAACATCCTCAACGGCGTCTACCGGGCCGACGCCGGCCAGTTGTTCTTCGCCGCCGAACCGTTGCGTCGCCCGCATCCGCTGAAAGCGGCGCGACTCGGTATCGGTCGGACGTTCCAGAACAATGCGCTGTTCAAGAAAATGAGCGTGGTGGACAACCTGCTCACCGGCCTGTCGCGCTTCCAACGGACGTTTTTTCTCGAACAGGCCTTGGGTTTGCCGCGTGCCCGGCGCGAGGCGCGGGCGTTCGCCGAGCGTGCCGAGCGGGTGCTGGAGTTTCTCGAGTTGCAGGCCTGGCGCGACGTCGCCGTGGGCAGCCTGGCCTACGGCCTGCAGAAGCGCGTGGAGCTGGGCCGGGCACTGATTGCGCAGCCGACGCTGCTGTTGCTCGACGAGCCGATGGCCGGCATGAACACCGAGGAAAAACAGGACATGAGCCGCTTCATCGTCGATATCAATCGTGATCTTGGTACCACGGTGATTCTCATCGAGCACGACATCCAGGTGGTCATGGGCTTGTCCAGCCACGTGGTGGTGCTGGATTACGGACGCAAGGTCGGCGACGGCTCGCCGGCCGAAGTACAGGCCAATCCCGATGTGATCGCTGCCTATCTGGGGACGCCTCGCCCATGAACTTCTTTCTGGAAACCCTGATCGGCGGGCTGCTGGCCGGCACCTTGTATTCGCTGGTAGCCATCGGTTTCGTGCTGATCTACAAGGCCAGCGGCGTGTTCAATTTCGCCCAGGGCGCCATGCTGTTGTTCGCCGCGCTGACCTTCGTCAGCTTGCGCGAACAGGGCCTGTCCTTTGCCCTGGCGTTGCTCCTGACGGTGTTGGTGATGGTCGTCGGTGCGCTGCTGATCGAGCGCCTGGTATTGCGGCCGTTGGTCAACCGTTCGCAGATTACCCTGTTCATGGCCACCCTCGGCCTGTCGTTCATTATCGAAGGCCTGGCCCAAGGGTTGATGGGCGCCCAGGTGCGCGCGCTGGATCTGGGCATCGAGGACGTCCCGCTGTTCGTCGGCGAGATCATGATCAGCCAGTTCGACCTGATCGCCGCCGGGGTGTCCGCGCTGACCGTGGCGGTGCTGGCCCTGCTGTTCAACAAGACTCGCATTGGTGTTGCCCTGCGCGCCGTGGCCGACGACACCCGTGCAGCGCTGTCGCTGGGCATCAACCTCAACCGCATCTGGCAGATCGTCTGGGCCGTGGCCGGGGTGGTCGGGCTGGTCGCCGGGCTGCTCTGGGGCGCGCGCCAGGGCGTGCAGTTCTCGCTTTCGCTGGTGGTGCTCAAGGCGCTGCCGGTGCTGATCATCGGGGGTTTCACCTCGATTGGCGGGGCCATCGTCGGCGGGCTGATCGTCGGCGCCGCCGAGAACCTCGCCGAGGCCTATATCGGCCCGCTGATCGGCGGCGGCATCACGCCCTGGTTCGCCTATTTCCTCGCCTTGATCTTCCTCTACATCCGACCGGCCGGCCTGTTCGGCGACCGGATCATTGAACGGGTATGACGCCATGACCGCTACTGTTCCGCGCCTGACTGCCAGCTTCGACGAGGCGCCCCTGGCCCTGGTGCGCCGGCGCTGGCGGCCGGGCTTGCTGCTGTTGTTGCTGGTGGCCTTTGTCGGCCTGCCGTGGCTGGGCAACGACTATTGGCTCAACGCGATCCTGATTCCGTTCCTGGTGCTGTCGCTGGCCGGCCTGGGGTTGAACCTGCTGACTGGCTACACCGGCCAGACGTCGGTCGGCGCCGCCGGCTTCATGGCGGTGGGCGCGTTTGCCACCTACGGCCTGCTGCTGCGCGTACCCGGATTGCCGTTGCCACTGGCGCTGATCGGCGGTGGTTTGATCGCCGGGCTGGTGGGGTTGCTGTTCGGCATCCCCAGCTCGCGGATCAAGGGCTTCTACCTGATGGTCACGACGCTGGCCGCGCAGTTCTTCCTGGAGTGGGTGTTCGCCAAATTCCCCTGGTTCTACAACTACGCCTCGTCCGGCACCATCAGCGCGCCACGACTGGAGCTGTTGGGCCATAACCTGACCACCCCAGTCGGTCGCTACCTGTTGACCCTCAGTTGCGTGGTACTGCTGACCTGGATAGCGGCCAACCTGGTGCGCAGCCAGGTCGGCCGTAACTGGATGGCGATCCGTGACATGGACACCGCTGCCGCCGTGATCGGCATTCCTGTGGAGCGCTACAAGCGCCTGGCCTTCGCGGTCAGTTCGTTCTACCTGGGCATCGCCGGGGCGCTCTGGGCGTTCGCCTACCTGGGCACGGCCAGTGCCGGCAGCTTCGACATCAACCGCTCGTTCCAGATTCTGTTCATCATCATTATCGGCGGCATGGGCAGCATCGCCGGCAGCTTCATCGGCGCGGCCTTCATCAGCCTTGTGCCAATCCTGCTCAGCCATGCCGGGCTATGGCTGTTCAACGGCAACGTCGACGCCGGGCAGTTGCAGAACCTGCAGAAGGTGCTTTTCGGCGGCCTGATCATCTGGTTCCTGATCAAGGAACCGGAAGGGCTGGCCCGCCTGCTTGGCGACTTGCGCGAACGCATCAGGGTCTGGCCGCTGCGGTTCTGAGCGCCGACCCACGACCCAACAGACCTTGACCCGACCCAGGGAAAGGAGGTTTCCAACCGCCGGCCGTCATGACGCGGCCAGGCACTCAAACCGAGAAAGACAATCATGCATGCAACCTTCAAACGTCGTCTCGCCGCCATCGGCCTGGCACTCGGCGCCTGCGCGGCGCTGGTACCGGCTGCCCAGGCGGCCAACGAACAGTTCTTCCCCCTGGCCACCTACCGGGTCGGCGCCTATGCCTCCAGCGGTATTCCGGTCTGGGCCGGAATGATCGACTACCTGCGCTACATCAACGAGGTGGAAGGTGGCATCAACGGCGTCAAGCTGGTCTGGCAGGAGTGCGAGACCGAATGGACGGCGGAGAAGGGCATCGAATGCTACGAGCGCTTCAAGAACGGTCTCGATGGCGCGCCGGTGGCGGTCTATCAGCCCAACGGCGCACCGGCTGCCTACGCCCTCGCGGACAAGGCCGAGGCCGACAAGATTCCCTTGATCACCCTTGGCTATGGCCGTACCGAAGCCACCGACGGCAGGGTGTTCCCCTATAACTTCCCAGCCATGCTGACGTTCTACAGCGAGGCCTCGGCGTTCATCAACTACGTGGCCGAGCGGGAGGGCGGGTTGGACAAGCTCAAGGGCAAGAAAATCGCCACCGTCTACCACGACTCCGCCTACGGCCGGGAAACCCAGGGGCCGTTGGCGTTGCTGGCGCAGAAGTACGGCTTCGAGAACATCCAGATCGCGGTGGCCGATCCGGGTAACGAGCAGGCCGGGCAGTGGCGCCAGGTGCGGCAACTCAAGCCGGACTGGGTGTTCCTGCGGACCTGGGGCGTGTCCACGCCGGTGGCGATCAAGACCGCGGCACGTTTCGGCTATCCGGTGGAACGCATCGTCGGCGACATCTGGGCCAGCTCCAACGAAGACGTGCTACCGACCGGTGAGGCGGGCAAGGGGTATCTGGCATTGACACCCTATCCGGGCGGCGCCGACTTCGACATCCACCAGCGCATCCGCCAGCACATCCTCGATACCGGCAAGAGCGACCTCAAGGACCCGAAGAGTTTTGGCAGCGTCTACTACAACTCCGGCCTGGTGAATGCCGCCATTGCCGTCGAAGCGATCCGCACCGGGCAGAAGCATTTCGGCAACCGTCCGCTCAACGGTGAGGAAGGTCGCTGGGGCCTGGAGCATCTCGACCTCAACGATGCGCGCCTCAAGGAAATCGGTTTTCTTGGGCTGATGCAGCCGTTGCGGTTGTCCTGCAGCGACCACGAGGGCGGCGGGGCGGCCAAGGTGCAGCAATGGGACGGCCAGCAGTGGAACCTGATCACCGACTGGGTCCAGGCCGATCGCGCCACGTTGCGCCCGTTGATCGATGCCAAGGCCGCCGAATACGCGAAAGAGAAGGGCGTGACCCCTCGCGATTGCGCGGCGCAGTGACCCTGCACACGGCTCGGCAAATCGAAACGCAACCGGGCGCGACTGCGCCTAAGGAGTAGGGAACCATGACCATTGCGGCCCTGGCGGGCGCCGAAAGCAGCGAGTTGCTGGCGGTGCAAGACATCGAAGTGATCTACGACGGCGCGATCCTCGCCGTGGCCGGGGTTTCCCTGCGAGTCGGACAGGGCGATATCGTCGCCCTGCTCGGCGCCAACGGCGCGGGCAAGAGCACTACGCTCAAGGCCATTTCCGGGCTGGTCCAGGCCGATCGGGCGCAGGTCAGCCGTGGGCGGATTGTCTTCCAGGGACAGGACACCGCCGGGGTTGCGGCCAATCTGCTGGCCCGCCAAGGCATCGTCCATGTGCTGGAGGGGCGGCATGTGTTCGCCCACCTGAGCGTCGAGGACAACTTGCGCAGCGGCGGCTTCCTGCGCAAGCCGACGCGCCGGGAGCTGGAGCAGGATCTGGAGCGGATCTACGCCTGGTTCCCGCGGTTGAAGACCAAGCGCAAGACCCAGGCCGGGCTGACCTCGGGCGGCGAGCAGCAGATGCTTGCCATCGGCCGGGCCTTGATGACCCAGCCTCGACTGGTGCTGCTCGATGAACCCTCGATGGGGCTGGCGCCGATTCTCGTCGAAGAGATTTTCGCCATCGTCGCGCAGCTCAATGCCCAGGAGGGCGTGAGCTTTCTGGTGGCCGAGCAGAACATCAATGTCGCCCTGCGCCATGCCAGCTACGCCTACATCCTGGAGAACGGGCGGGTAGTGGGCGAGGGCGACGCCACTGAGCTGGCGGCGCGGGAAGACCTCCAGCATTTTTACCTGGGTGGCAAGGCTCGCTGAGGAACTGTTCGCTGGGCAACAGTTCACCGACAGTTTGCCGCTAGCGGGGCTTTCAAACGCACCCGGGTATTTCTTCAAGTATTTGAATTTAAATAGTTTTTAATGTTGGTACGGGCTGTGCTTTAGCGCTGGATGAACCCGTTATGCATGGAGTAGCACATGACCGCCTCACCCTCTTTCGATCTGCCTGGACAGGCCCATCCGGCGCCGCGCAGTCCGGCCCACATTATCCGTAGCGACGCCGAGGCCATCGAGGTGGCCCAGCGCCTGGCCGAGGATTTCGCCCGCGAGGCGGCCTTGCGCGACCGCGAGCGACGGCTGCCCTGGGAAGAACTCGAACGTTTTTCCGCGAGCGGGCTGTGGGCGATCCGTGTGCCGAAGGCCTATGGTGGCGCCGAGGTGTCCTATGCCACCCTCAGCGAAGTGATCGCAATCATTTCCGCTGCCGATCCGTCCCTCGGCCAGTTGCCGCAGAACCATTTCGGTGTGCTCAGCAACCTCAGCCTGACCGGCAGCGAGGAGCAGAAGCGCCGCTACTACGCCAAGGTGCTGCGGGGCTATCGTTTCGGCAACGCCTTTTCCGAAGCGCGCAGCCAGTACGTCACCACCTTCCAGACGCAGATCCGCTTCGACGGCGACACGGCCGTACTCGACGGCGAGAAGGCCTACTGCACCGGTGCGTTGTTCGCCCACATCGTGCCGGTCGCCGGGGTGGACGAAGCGGGGCACGTGCATATCGCCTTCGTTCCACGGGATGCGGCGGGCCTGACGGTGATCGACAGTTGGGACGGCTTCGGTCAGCGCATCACCGCCAGTGGCCAGGTGCGCATCGAAGGTGTACGGGTACCGGCGAGCGACGTGGTGCCGGCCTGGAAGGCCTATGACCAACCCACTTCCGACGGCCCGATCTCGCAAATCATTCAGGCTGCGGTGGACACTGGTATCGCCCGGGGCGCGTTCGCCGAGACCTTGCGCGTAGCGCGCCAGGCGCGGCCATGGGTAGACAGTGGGCTGCAACACGGCTGGCAGGACCCGCTTGGCCAGGCGCTGATCGGGGAGTTGGCCTGGCGCCTGCAAGCGGCCGAAGCGATTCTGCGTCGCGCGGCGCACGCGGTCGACCGAGCCGTCGCCGAGCCCAGCGAGGAACGGGTCGCTGAAGCTTCGGTGATTGTCGGCCAGGCCAAGGTGCTGTCCACCGAGATTTCCCTGGAAGCTTCCAGCCGTCTGTTGGAGTTGGGCGGCACCCGCAGCGTCTCGGCCAGCCAGGGGCTGGACCGGTTCTGGCGCAATGCGCGGACCCACACCCTGCACGATCCGGTGCGCTGGAAATATCACTTGGTCGGCAATCAACTGCTCAACGGCATCCAGCCGCAACGTCATTCCTGGAACTGAGGTATCGCCATGTCCAACTTACATTCCCCAGGCCGTAGCGACCTGGCCCATGCTCGGCATGTCGAGGTGGCGCTGATCGACTATCTGCGTGCGCAAAGTGCCCGTCACGAAGCGCTGGTGATCGCCGCCGTCGGCGAACTGCGCATCCGCATCGACGCTGCTGACGCCTTGCTGGAATACGCCGATGAGTCCCAGTCGGCCGCCATCGCTTTTCGTCTGGCGGCTGCCGAGGCGGCGCGCCAGGCCGGCGACGTGTACTTCGAACTGGCTGGCGGCAGCCTGCCGCGGCCCCTGCCACACAGCGCCGAACCGGTATTGCTGACCCAGCGTCGACTGCTGGGCGACCACTACCTCAACGGCGCCGCGTTGGCCGACGAGCAAGAAGGGCGCCTGGCTGCGGGATAGGCGATGGATCGGCCAGGCAACGTGATGAAACCGGGGAGTGCCGGAGTGCTCCCCGGGAAACAGAACCGACGCCGGCTCAAGCCAGCCCAAACACCCTGCGCGCGTTACCGTGGAAGAACTTCTCCAGCACTTCGTCTTTCAGCCCCAGTTGCAGGGCGTCTTCGATGCTTTGACGGATCGGTCGGAAGGTGTAGGAAGAGCCGAACAGCAACTGGTCGGCCAGGTAGCCGTTGGCCGCTTGCACGTAACCCTCGCTGCCCGGCTGGAACAGGTACATGTCCGGCACCAGGTGAATGTTTTCAAAGCGGAAAGCAACGCCTAGGGCCTGCTGCACGTTGGGCCAGTAGCCGTGGTAGACGACGATCGTCAGGTCCGGGAACGCACGGGCTACGGCCGCCAGGCGTGCCGGGTCGTTGTAGCTCGGGTCCGGGGTGGTCGGCCCGCTCATCAGGAACAGCGGGATACCGCGCTTTTGCAGGTGTTCGTAGAGCGGCCAGTACAGCCCATCGTCAGGGTGCCGGGCCGGCTCGGCGAAGCCCGGTTCCAGGTCGATGCCGGCCAGGCCCAGGTGGTCGATCGCCCGGTCTATTTCCGCCAGGGCGCCTTCGATTCCTTGTAGCACCGGCTCTACCGAACCGATGCCGATCAGCTCGTCGTGACCCCGAACGATTTCGTGGATGCGCTCATTCGGCAGGTGCTGGCTCGGTGTGTGGCGGCCCACCACCACGGCTTTGTCCAGCCCGGCGTCACGCACCTCGGCGAGAAAACCCTCCGGTGTCAGCGAACGTTCGAAGTGATCGTCCGGGCCGCGGGTGCCGACGCGCCGGTTGAGCCAGCGCGCCACGGCGTGTTCGGGCGAGCCCGGTACCCCGCCGAAGAATGGGTGCAGGTAGGCCGGGCGACAACGCAGGTCGATGACGTTCATGCGACGTTCTCCTTGCCGGCGCGAACGTCGAAGGCGCCGCCAGTGAAGGCGCCTTCCACGGTGACCTTGCCCTTGCCCGGCAAGAGCGGGAACACCAGTTCGGCGAAGCGATAGGCCTCTTCCAGGTGCGGGTAACCCGAGAGGACGAAGCTGTCGACGCCCAAGTCGGCGTATTCGAGCAGGCGGGCGGCGACGGTTTCCGGATCGCCGACCAGTGCAGTACCGGCACCGCCGCGCACCAGGCCGACACCGGCCCAGAGATTGGGCGCCACTTCCAGCTTGTTGCGGTCGCCGCCGTGCAACGCGGCCATGCGCCGCTGGCCTTCGGAATCCATCTTGACGTAGTTGGCCTGGGCGGCGGCGATGGTGGCGTCGTCGAGGTGGCTTATCAACTCGTCGGCAGCGGCCCAGGCGGCTTCGCTGGTTTCCCGCACGATCACGTGCAGGCGCACGCCGAAGCGCACGCTGCGGCCATGCCTGGCGGCACGAGCGCGCACGTCGGCGATCTTCTCGGCCACGGCCGCCGGCGGTTCGCCCCAGGTCAGGTAGGCATCGACATGCTTGGCTGCCAATTCGTGGGCGGCCTCTGATGAACCGCCGAAGTACAGCGGCGGGTGGGGGTGTTGTACCGGCGGGAAGAAGTTCTGGGCGCCACGCACTTTCAGGTGCTTGCCGTCGAAGTCGACGGTTTCGCCCTGGAGCAGGCGACGCCAGATGGTCAGGAACTCATCGGAGGCGGCATAGCGCTCGTCGTGCGTGAGGAACACACCGTCGGCTTCCAGTTCGGTGGCGTCGCCACCGGGTACGACGTTGAGCAGCAGGCGGCCACCACTGGCCTGATCCAGGCTGGCGGCCTGGCGCGCCGACGCCGTGGGGTTGCCCAGCGAGGTGCGCAGCGCCACCAGCAGCTTGATGCGCTGGGTCACCGGAACCAGGCTGGCGGCGGTCACCCAGGGATCCAGGCAACTGGCCCCGGTGGGGATCAGCAGGCCATCGTAGCCGAGCTGATCGGCGGCCACGGCGATCTGGCGCATGTAGGCATTGGTCGCCGCTCGGCCACTGTCGGAGTGTCCCAGGTAACGAGTGTCGCCGGAGGTGGGAAGGAACCAGAAAATATCCAGGCTCATGAGGTTCGGTCCTTGTGCGGTTGGGCGTATGGAAGGGCGCATGGGCCCTTCCGGCATCGCAACGCTTCGCATATTGGGGCGTTGTCGGTCGCCCACGGGGGCGCCGCATCGCCTGGTTTATTGTGCTCAGATCGACAGTTGCAGCGCCCGATCCGGGCGTGTGTGGGTGTCCGGGCGACGTCGGTTGACCACCAACTCGCCAATGGCGATCAGTCGTGCTCGCGTGACGTTGCGACTCAGGCCCAGCAAGCCGGCGGTGCGCACCTGGTTACAGTGGCAGAAGCGGTAGGCGGCGCGCAGCAGGCTGTCTTCGACCTTCTCGTGGAGGCCGCCAGCCTGTTCTTCGAACAACCGGTGGAACGTGCGCAGCAGTTGTTCGTCGGCGCTCTCGCCGAGGGCGGCCTGCGGTGGCTCCTGGCGCTCGATGCGCAGGGACGACAAGCGCAAGTCGTCTTCCTGCACCAGACCGTTGCGGCACACCAGCAGGGTGTGGTGGATGACGTTCTCCAGTTCGCGGATGTTGCCCGGCCAGCTGTAGCCCGCCAGTTTGCGCTCGGCTCCGGAAGTCAGGCGCACTTCGCCGTAGCCCAGGCGGTTGCAGTAGGTCTTAATGAAGTGACGGGTCAGCGGCAGGATGTCGCCGGGCCGTTCACGCAACGGATAGAGTTGCAGGCTGACCACGTCGAGGCGGTAGTACAGGTCTTCGCGGAAGTGGCCGGCGCCGATGGCCTTGTCCAGCTGCACGTTGGTGGCAGCGACCACGCGCACGTTGATCGGGATGCTCTTGCGCGAGCCCAGGCGCACCACCTCGCGCTCCTGCAGCACCCGCAGCAGCTTGACCTGGATGGCCATCGGCAGGTCGCCGATCTCGTCGAGGAACAGTGTGCCGCCGTTGGCTTCCTCGAACCAGCCGGCCTTGGCGGTGAGGGCGCCGGTGAAGGCACCTTTCTCGTGGCCGAACAGCTCCGCCTCCACCAGCGATTCGGAAAAAGCCCCGCAGTTGACGGCGACGAAGGGCCCGGCGCGACGGCCGCTGAGGTTGTGGATGTGACGTGCGACCAGCTCCTTGCCCGTGCCGGTCTCGCCAATGATCAGGACGCTGGCCTCGCTGGGGGCGACCTGTTGCACGTGGGCGAGCAGCGCCTGCGATCTAGGGTCTTCGAAGACCTGTGCGGTCGCCCGGATCGAGGTAGCCAGTGTCGGCGAAGGGGGGAGAGTCAGCAGTTGCATGGGCATCCCTATGAGTAGAAGGAGGGGGTGGGGCGCGTCTGGTTCAGTGCCCATTCACCCAGTTCGTGGAGTTTGTAATCCACGGGGTCGTGCAGGCTCTGGGTGCGCAGGTTGCGCCAATGGCGGTCGAGGCGCAGCGAAGCATGGGTGGCGCAGGCGCCGGTGACTTCGAATAGGCGGCTACAGATATCCAGGCCGGTGCGTACGGCGGCGACTTTGGCGGTGGCGATGGACAGCGCCAGTTGGGCACGCTCCTCGGCACCCAGGGCGTGACCCTTGTGCCAGGCCTCATCCAACTGGTCGGCGGCGCGTTCCACCAGCAGTCGCACACTTTCCAGGCCAACCCAGAACTCGCCGTAGTGGCGCAACACATAAGGGTCTTCGCTGACATGCTGGGCCTTGGAGCGGAACCACGGACGGCCTTCCTTGAGGGTGTAGTGCCGGGCTTCTTCCAGGGCGCCTTCGGCAATACCGAGGAAGATGTGGGAGAAATGCAATTGCGCGATCAGCGGACGCAGGCAGGCGAAGGGCGTACTCAAGGGGCCGGGGTCGAGCAGCAATTCGTTCTCTTCTACCCGCACCCGTTCGAAAGTGGCACTGCCGCTGTCGGTCTGGCGTTGGCCCATATTGTCCCAGTCGCCGTGCAGGGTGATGCCGGTGCGGCCACTGGGGATCGCGGCGATCAGCAGTTTGCCGCCAGCGCTTTCGTCGATGGCCGAGGCGATCAGCATTTCCGAGTCGCTGGCACCGGAGCAGAAGCTCTTCTTGCCGGAGAATTCGCGCCAGCCGTCGAAGGTCTTGACCACGGTACGGGTGTCCAGTGGGTTCAGTGCGTTGCCCCAGAACCAGTTCTTGCGGGCGGTCTGTTCGAACCAGGGTTGCCACTGATCGGGGCGCGAGAACAGGCGCACGGTGGCCAGCATCAGGTGCTGAAAACCGAAGACGTGGGCGATGGAACTGTCCACCTTGGCGAACTCGCGCACCACGCCAAGGGTTTCGCTCCAACTGGCTCCGAGGCCACCGAACTGGGTGGGAATGCTCAAGGCCAGCAGACCGCTCTGGCGTATGGCATCGCGTTGCAGCTTGGGCGTGCCGCCGGCCTCGTCGCGCTCGACGGCGGTTTCGGCGAACTCCGCAGCCAGGCGGCGGGCAGTTTGCAGCGGCGTCAGCACGGTGGGTTGTGGTTGGATTCTCATGCGATGTCCCTCGCAAAAACGCCTTCCAGGCAGATGCAATCGTGATTCATGCGGGCTCCTCAGGCGATCTTGCGCAGGGCGTGCGCCTGGCCGGCAAACAGGCGAGCGGCACGTGCGGCCGCCAGCTCGATGCGCGATTGCAAGGCCGCGTTGACGATGCGGTAGTCGGCGAAATCGGTCTCGCTGGCGTAAACGCCGATGGGCAGGGTGAGTGACTGGAAGAAGCTGAACAGCGGGCGCAACTGGTGATCGAGGACCAGGGCATGGCGTTCGCTGCCACCGGTGGCGGCCAGCAGTACCGGCGTGTTGATCAGCGCGTCCTGGCCGACCAGATCGAACAAATGCTTGAACAGGCCCGGATAGGTGCCGCGATAGACCGGCGCGGCCACCACCAGCAAATCGGCAGATTCGATCAGGCGCAGTTCGTGCTCGACGGTTTCCGGCAGTTCCTTGCGCCACAGCGCACTGCCCAACGGACGGGCAATGTTGCCCAGTTCGATCAAGTGGGGGTCGATGACCAGATGCTGACCGAGCTCGCCCAGGATGGCTTCGGTCAATGCCAGTGTGCGCGAGGGGCGGGCGGTACCGCCGGAGACGGCGACGACTTTCAGTGGAGTGCTCATCCTAGGTGTTCCTGTTGGACTGTTGATCGAGGTACATAGGCTTGAGCAAGGGCCGTACCAACGCGAAAAGCCCAGCGTTTACTGGGCTTCGCGGGGATGGGAGGGGGCGTGACTGTTGGTCTGGCGGATGAATTGTTGAATGGCTGTTGCCCAGGCAACAACCGAGCCGCTGTTTCTGGGGCAACAGTCTTCAGTGGCAACAGTCTTCAACCCTACAGGTCGTCCGCCATCGATGCTACAGTCCCGCCTTTCCAGGGGAGAGCGCGTCATGCGGATCGTGGTATTGGCTTTGACGATGGCGCTGCTGGCGGGATGCGCGACGGCCAACGAAACCTTTGGCATGGGGCAAGTTTGCGGCCTTCATCCGTACTGCGGTGCGGCTACCGATATCGAGATCATCAAGGGCTCGATGAACGACAACGATGTGTATTCGCGCGCGCTGGCACCGTTTGCAATCGTTGACCTGCCTTTCAGTGTCGTGGCCGATACGTTGATTCTGCCCTATACGATTTTTCATATGAGGCCTGCCGAGGAGTAGGCCTCTCTGAATGATTCGAACCCGCTCCTTTGTCCTAAGGATTTAAACTCCCGCGACAGCCTCGCGAACGAAGTCTTCATAGGTGCGCAGCGGGCGTCCCAGAATCGCCTGGAGCCGTTCCACGGTGCCTTCGGCGGCCTGCATGCCAAACGTCTGGATACCGGACATCATCAGGCGCATGTCATAAGCCAGCCAGGCAGGGCCATGCGCAGCCAATTGTGCTTCGAAGGCGACCACATCGTCACCGCCGTAGGCGACCTCGCGACCCAGGGCGGCGCTCCAGATTTTCGCCACGGCGGTACCGGTCAATGCGTGCGGGCCGACCAACTCCAGGGTGACCCGGTCCAGGGCCGAAGGTGCCTTGTCGCGACGCAGCAACTCGGCAGCGGCGATATCGGCGATGTCCCGGGTATCGATCATCGACACGCCCGCCGAGCCGATCGGCATCGGGTACACCGAGTAGTCCTGAATCGTCTGCTGGACCATGAATTCGTTTTGCATGAAGTAAGCCGGGCGCAGGATGGTCGCCGGGATGTCGAGGCTTTCGATCATGCGCTCCACCGTGTGCTTGCCGGTGAAGTGCGGCACGTAGGTGAACTTGTCGGCATGGATCACTGACAGGTAGACGATGCGCTCGATGCCGGCTTCGCGAGCGAGGTTCAAGGTGATGAGGGCTTGTGTCACCTCGTCGGGCGTCACGGCGTTGAGCAGGAACAGCGTACGCACCGATGCCAGTGCGCTACGCAGCGAAGGGACGTCGGTGAGGTCGGCGACGACTTCAGTGACGCCCACCGGGAAACTGCCCTTGCCCGGCTGGCGCACGAGGGCCTTGACCTCGGCGCCTGCACTGGCGAGGCGTTGAATGATGAGTGAACCGAGGGTGCCCGTGGCACCGGTAACGAGAATGCTCATTTTGAATCTCCTGCAAAGCGTGGGTGAGTCAGGCAGTTCGCTACGACCTTGTCGGCGGTTGCGATGGACAAACGATAGGGTGTTGCAGGAATAAATCGAAGACCCCAGGATGTAGACACTCCGTTGCAAAAGTGGAACACCATGAACCTGAACGCACTGATCGATTTCACCCTCGTGGCCACGAACGAGGGGTTGGGCAAGGCAAGCCGTGCCAGCGGAATCTCCAAGGCGACCTTGTCGCGCCGCATCGCCGACCTCGAGGAGCAATTGGGGGTCAGGCTGATCGAGCGCAGCGCCCGTGGCCTGAAGCTCACCGAGGCCGGTGCGCTGCTGATGGCCAGGGCCGAAGGGCCGCTGGCCGAGGTGGCCGAGGCCATGGCGGCGGCGAAGGAGGGTGTATCGACGCCGCGCGGACGCTTGCGTGTCGCTGCTCCGGTCCTGTTCTCGCAGCTGGCGATGGGACGCATCGGCGCAGACTTTTGTGCGGCTTACCCTGACGTCACGATCGAGGTCATTGCGGAGGACCGCGTGGTCGATCTCGTCGAGGAACAATTCGATGTCGCCATCCGGATCAACCCCGGCCCGGACAGCGATTTAGTCGGTCGCTGTTTCGCCAGGGACCGGCTGGTGGTGGTGGCCGCGCCTGAACTGCCAATGCCTGCATCCGGGGCCATCCGCTCGGTTCCCGGCATTGTGGTGTCCAGTTTCGAGCCCACGCAGTGGACACTGGACGGCGGCCACTTGGTCCTGGAACCGATCCCCAGGTTGCGGTTCTCTTCGTTCCTGATGATCCGCGATGCGGCCATCGCCGGTGGTGGGGTGGCCCTTATCCCGCAGTCGATGGCATGGAACCAGCTGGCCACTGGCGAGTTGGTCCAGTGGGGCACGGTATCGGGGAAAGAAGCCGAACTCTGGGTCTTGCATACGTCCCGACGTCTTGCTGCGCCGAAGGTGCGGGCATTTGTCGATTTCATGTGTGCCAGGTACCCGGACATGTCCCTGGTTTTGCAGGGATAAAAACGCTCACGTCAGGTCGTCGGTCATGAGCCTCACCCTGTGGCAATCGGTCGGCCCGAGTTTCTGACCGCTTGCCGAGCGCACCTCCATCGGCATGAGAGTTTGCCCGGACGTGTTGTCCAACAGCACGGAACGCGTTTCCCCCGGCTCGAACAGGAAACGTTCGCCCCACTGGCGCAGGCTGACCACCACCGGAAAGATCTCCCGGCCTTTCTCTGTCAGGACGTACTCCTTGTAGGCGCTCCCATCCGAGGCGGGTCGAATGTCGAATACGCCGGCCTCGACCAAGGCTTTGAGTCGCGAAGCCAGAATGTTCTTGGCCACGCCCAGGCTCTTTTGAAATTCGCTGAATCGACGGATGTCGTCGAATGCGTCGCGGATGATCATCAGTGACCAGCGATCACCCATCACATCCAGTGTCCTGGCGACCGGGCATTCGTTGTTTTGCGATGAAGCGGTTTCCATTTTATTGACCCTCTGGAAAGCATTGCCACGTTGGCCGGAATTTTGTGGTTGCAAATTGAAACCTGATAACGCAACAATCCAAACAGGTTTTTAATTGAAACCAGTTTAGCGCCAAGGAGACGTGCATGACAGTAGAGGCCGACTGTTTCACCCAGCAGCCTTCGGGAAATCAGGGGGGCGAGGGAGCAAGCTCACTCTCCCCGGGCTCTTTGAATGAACAGCCGTGCCCGGGGCTTTCGCCGTCGCTCACGTTATTGTTTTCCGTGACCTGCGCATTGGCCGTCGCCAATGTCTACTTTGCCCAGCCCTTGCTCGCCTCGATGGCCGAGAGCCTGGGCGTCGCTTCCGGATTGATCGGGGGGGTGGTGACGGCCACTCAGGTGGGGTACGCGCTGGGGTTGCTGTTCATCGTCCCGCTGGGGGACAGGGTCGACCGTAAACGGCTGGCTTTCGCGCAATTGGTGTTGTCTGCCATCGCGCTGGCGGCCGTCGGCGCAGCCCGGCATTGGTTGGCTTTGCTGGGCGCCATGGTGGTGATGGGGTTGCTGGCGGTGGTCGTCCAAGTGCTGGTGGCCTATGCCGCCGTGCTGTCCTCGCCCTCCCAACGGGGACAGGCCGTGGGCACCGTCACCAGTGGCGTTGTCCTGGGGATTCTCCTGGCGCGGTTTACCTCCGGGGCGATCGCCGACCTGGCGGGCTGGCGCGGGGTTTATTTCGTTTCCTCGGGCTTGATGCTGACCATCGCGGCAGTGTTCTGGGCCGTGGTGCCTGCCGCTGTGTCGCCCCGTCACCGGCAGCCCTACCTGGCGCTTATCCGTTCGCTGTTCGTGCTGTTCGTGACTGAGCCGATGCTACGGGCCAGGGGGCTGCTGGCCTTGCTGATCTTTGCCGCTTTTTCGGTGTTGTGGACTGCGATGGTGCTGCCGTTGAGCGCCGCGCCGCTGTCACTTTCACACACGGCCATCGGCCTGTTTGGCCTGGCGGGTGTCGCCGGTGCCCTGGCGGCCAGAAACGCCGGTCGTTGGGCCGATCAAGGTTTTGGACAACGGGTGACCGGTTTGTCGCTGGGGCTCCTGACGTTCTCCTGGCTGCCCATCGCATTTACCGAGAGCTCCCTGATCGCACTGGTCTGCGGCGTGGTGCTACTCGACTTCGCGGTACAAGCCGTGCACGTCACCAACCAGAGCCTGATTTTCGCCGCGCGGCCCGACGCCCAAAGTCGCATGGTCGGTGCGTACATGTGTTTCTACTCGGTGGGCAGCGCGTTGGGAGCGGCCGCCGCGACCCAGGTCTATGTGCTGTGGGGCTGGATGGCGGTCAGCCTGCTGGGCGCCTTGATCAGCCTCGCCGCGTTGGTGGTGTGGAGACGCTCGCTTCATTGCGGCCACTGTTCAAGCAGGATCGAGACGAATTTCTCCGCGGCCGGGGAGAGCGATGCGCCCCGGCGGTAGACCAGGCCCAGGGAGCGGTTTACCACCGGCTCGATCAGCGGCACGCTGACCAGGGTTGGATGATCCCCGGCCGGCATGGCCAGGCTGGGCATCGCCGACACGCCCAGGCCGGCCTCGACCAGTCCCAGCGACGTAGACAAGTGCTGCACTTCGTAGAACCACTGCGGGCGCCAGCTCAGGCCCGACAGCGCGTGGTCCAGCAGCATGCGGTTGCCGCTCAGGCGCCCGACCCCGATCAGCCGGTAGTCGCTGAGTTCCGACCAGGTGACCGCGCTGCGTTCAGCCAATTCATGGTCGCGTCGGCAGGCCAGCACAAAGGGTTCGTTGACCAGGGGCACGAATTCGATGTCCGGGTGCTGGCCGCTCATCATGTTGATGCCGAAGTCGGCTTCGCCGCGCAGTACCGCTTCGAGCCCTTCGTTGGCGCTGAGGTCGAGCAGGCGGATGCGGATTTTCGGGTAGCGCTCGTTGTAGAGGCGAATCACCGAAGGCAGAAAATAGAACGCCGCCGTGGGGATGCACGCCAAGGTCACCCGACCGATCTGCCGCTCCGCCAGCTCGCGGATGTTGAGAATCGAGTCGTCGAAATCATCCAGCAGGCGCCGCGCCTTGGGCAGGAAGTCACGGCCGACACTCGTCAGGCTGACCTTGCGGGTCGTGCGGTCGAGCAAAGCGGTTCCCAGGCCCTCCTCGAGTTTTTTCATCCGTCGGCTCAG
This sequence comes from Pseudomonas sp. NFACC37-1, assembly GCF_900101575.1. Lineage (NCBI taxonomy): Bacteria > Pseudomonadati > Pseudomonadota > Gammaproteobacteria > Pseudomonadales > Pseudomonadaceae > Pseudomonas > Pseudomonas sp. NFACC37-1. The sequence continues at coordinate 362,095 of NZ_FMUZ01000002.1, forward strand.
GGCCGGTTGTGACAGATGCAGCGCATCGGCGGCTTCGTGGAAACTGCCCAGTTCGGCGATTTTCACGAAAGATCGTATGTCCTGGAGCTCATATTCCATGTTCTACCTCACCGCAGAGGGGATGCGCAGTGCGAATCATCGTAAAATAATTCATTTGCAAAACGCAATAATCCCTCTGATCTTTGCATTGGAAACACTTTTCAAACTTTGCCACTCTTGTGTCCAGAGCATCAATTATCCAGATTGATCAACAAGAGTTAGTGAACATGCAGCGAATTCCTTGTGTGCTAATGCGCGGCGGTACGTCCAAAGGCCCGGTGTTTCTCGCCTGGGATCTGCCGGTCGCCATCGCCGAACGTGACGAGCTGCTGCTCAACCTGATGGGCTCCGGCCACGAGCTGGAAATCGACGGCATCGGTGGTGGCAGCCCACAAACCAGCAAAGTGGCGATCGTCAGCCCATCGCTGCACCCAGACGCGGATGTCGATTATTTGTTCGTCCAGGTCATGGTTTCCCAGCGTCGTGTCGATACCGCCCCCAACTGCGGCAACATGCTCTGCGCCGTCGGCCCCTTTGCCATCGAGCAGGGGCTGGTCAAGCCTTCTGGCAATCTGACCCGGGTGCGCATTCGCAACCTCAACACCGGGACTTTCGTGAATGCCGAAGTGCAAACCCCGGAAGGCAAGGTCAGCTATGAAGGCGACACCGCCATCGACGGCGTGCCTGGCACAGCCGCTCCGGTACAACTGACGTTTCTCGATGCGGCGGGCAGCAAGACGGGGAAACTCTTCCCGACCGGGCAGACCCAGGACCTGATCGACGGTATCCCGGTGACCTGCATCGACATGGCGATGCCGATGATGATCGTCGAGGCCAGCCAGCTCGGCAAACGCGGTGACGAAAGCCCTGCCGAACTGGACGCCGATAAAGCCTTTCTGCAGCGGCTGGAGTCCTTGCGGCTGAAAGCCGGCCTGGCGATGGGCCTGGGTGATGTCAGCGACAAGGTCATTCCCAAGCCGGTGCTGGTGTCTCCGGCCAAGTCTGGTGGGACGATCCAGGTGCGCTACTTCATGCCGCACAACTGTCACCGCGCCCTGGCGATCACCGGCTCCATCGGCCTGGCCACGGCGTGCGTAACCGAAGGCAGCGTCGTTGCACAGTTGCTCGGCAACGTCAGTAAACCGCGCTTGCAACAGGTTCGGATCGAACACCCAAGCGGCGGTATTGATGTCGTACTGTCCTACACGGGTGAAAAGGGTGAGACCATTCAGGCTTCGGTAGTACGTACCGCGCGCCGGCTTTTCTCGGGTTACGTCTACGCCACGGCGCCCCAACGTCTGGCCGGATAGCCCTGGCTGCCAGGGTCTTTTGCATCAGAACAATTCTAAAAATGGGTGATGCCATGAAAGTTGTTAAATCGCTCTACTTCCAGATCATCTGCGCCGTGCTGCTGGGCGTGGTCGTCGGGCACTTCTGGTCGCAACAGGCAATTGCCTTGAAGCCGCTGGGCGATGCCTTCATCAAGCTGATCAAGATGATGATCGCGCCGGTGGTGTTCTGCACCATTGTCACGGGCATCGCCGGTATGAGCGACAAGCGCTCGCTGGGGCGCTTGTTGAGCAAGACCCTGCTGTTGTTCCTGGCGCTGACGGTGATTAGCCTGATCATCGGCCTGGTGTCGGTCTACCTGTTCAAGCCCGGCGCGGGCATGAACATCGACCCGACGCAGTTGAGTACCCAGGGGTTGTCGCAGTACACCGACTCCGCCGCGAAACTGAGCGTGGTGGACTTCTTCATGCACATCATTCCCGACACCTTCATCGGCGCCTTCAATAAAGGCGAGGTGCTGCCGGTGCTGTTTATCGCGGTGCTCTGCGGTTTTGCCCTGTCGTCCCTGGGCGAGCGCGGCAAGCCTGTGCTGGAGGTCCTGGAATCGGCTTCGCACATGGTGTTCAAGATTTTCTCCTACCTGATGCGTTTCGCTCCGATTGGCGCTTTCGGGGCCTTGGCCTTCACGGTGGGGCAGTACGGCATCACGTCGCTGGGCTCGCTGGCCAAGTTGATCATGACCTTGTACATCGCCTGCGCCTTCTTCGTCTTCGTGGTGTTGGGTAGCCTTTGCCGGGCCCACGGTTTCAGCCTGTGGAAGCTGTTGCGTTACCTGCGTGAAGAGTTCCTGGTGGTGCTCGGCACGTCCTCTACCGAGCCGGTAATGCCGCGGATGTTGGAAAAACTCCAGGCCCTGGGGTGCAAGAAAGGGGTCGTGGGGCTGGTGCTGCCGACCGGCTACTCGTTCAACCTCGACGGCACGGCGATCTATCTGTCGCTGGCGGCGATCTTCATTGCCCAGGCCTGCAACATCGACCTGACGCTGACCCAGGTCATCACCATGCTGGCGATCATGCTGCTGTCGTCAAAGGGTGCTGCGGGTGTGACCGGCAGCGGGTTTGTCGCCCTGGCCTCGACCTTGACGGTCATCCACGACATTCCCCTGGCGGGCCTGGCCCTATTGATCGGGATCGACCGATTCATGTCCGAAGCGCGGGCGTTGACCAGCCTGGCGAGCAACGCCGTCGCCACCGTAGTGATCTCCCTCTCGGAGAATGCCTGCGACCGCGAAGTGCTGTTGCAGACCCTGGACGGCAAACCCGTCCTGACACAGACCCCGGCAACGGACTCGAGCTGGGACGGCACGAAGGTCGCCAAACACATCTAGCCGCTCACGGCTGACTCGACAGCACCGCGCAAGCTCACTCGATACCTCTGCGCCAGGCACACTTCAGCGTGTTGCCTGGCGGGTGGGAGGGCGTGCGCCTGGGTGTCTGCCAAGCTACTCATAACAACAAGAGATCTGACATATGCTCGCTTTACTTGGCTTGGCCATGGTGGTGGTCTTCACCTTCCTGATTATGACCAAACGCTTGTCCCCGATCGTCGCCTTGACGGTAGTGCCCATCGTCTTTGCCGTGCTCGGCGGCTTTGGCGGGACTACTGGCAAGATGATGCTGGACGGCCTGAAAATGGTCGCGCCCTCGGCGGCACTGCTGTTGTTCGCGATCCTGTTTTTCGGCCTGATGATCGACGCCGGTCTGTTCGACCCGCTGATCCGCAAGATCCTCAAGCGGGTCAATGGCGACCCGATGAAAATCGCCGTGGGCACCGCGCTGCTGTCGCTGTTGGTGGCGCTGGACGGTGACGGCACGACGACCTACATGATCACCTGTGCCGCGATGCTGCCGCTGTATAAGCGCATCGGCATGAGCCCGATGATCCTGGCGACCATTTCCATGCTCTCCCTGAGCATCATGAGCGGCATGACCCCTTGGGGCGGCCCGGCGACCCGTGCGATCGCAGCGCTGGGCCTGGATGCCGGTGAGTATTTCGTGCCGTTGCTGCCGACCATGATCGGCGGTGCGATGTGGGTGGTGTTCACGGCCTTCCTGCTGGGCCGTGCCGAGCGCAAGCGTATCGGCAACGTCCAACTGCAAAGCGGTGGCGGTGACTGCTACATCAACGCGATCATCGAGGACACGCCACACAAGCGCCCGAAACTGGCCTACGTCAACCTGCTGCTGGTGGTCGCGGTGATGGTCGCGCTGGTGATGGGACTCATGCACTCGGCGATTCTGTTCCTGATCGGTTTCGTCCTTGCGCTGATGATCAACTATCCGCAACTGGATATTCAGAAGGAGCGCATTCTCGCCCATTCGGGCAACGCCATGACCGTGGTCCTGCTGGTGTTTGCCGCGGGCATCTTCGCCGGGATCTTCTCCGGAACGAAGATGGTCGATGCCCTGGCACAAACCCTGGTCGATTGGATTCCGCCTTCCTGGGGCCATTTGTTCCCGCTGGTGGTGGCGATTACCAGCATGCCGCTGACCTTCGTATTGTCCAACGATGCCTACTACTTCGGTGTCGTGCCGATCCTGGCCAATGCCGCGGCTGCCTACGGGATTGCTCCGGTGGAAATTGCCCGGGCCTCCATTCTCGGCCAGCCGGTGCACCTGATGAGCCCGCTGGTGGCCTCGACCCTGTTGCTGGTGGGCATGGTCGACCGCGACCTGGGCGACTTCCAGAAAGCCACCGTCAAATGGGCGGTGCTCACGTCCCTGGTGATAACCGCGCTGGCCCTACTGACCGGGGCGCTGACGCTGTTTTCCTGATTCCCCCGAACCTTGTTTTCCTGCCTGACACGCCCCCTGCAAATGGGGTGAGAAGGCCTGCACGCCCAATAACAACAACGAGTAGCCAGACATGACCATTTTGCTGACCCGCGGGGCTTTGTTTCCAATCCTTGGCCTGTTGCCCCTGGCCACGGCCAGCGCCGAAGGTTTCATCGATGACAGCAAGCTGAAGCTGCAATTGCGCAACGTCTATTTCAACGAAAATTTCCGCGACGAACATGGTATGAGCGCCCGGGCGGCAAGGACCGCCAAGAGTGAGCGCACCGAATGGGCCCAGGGCTTCCTGCTGGATTACCAGTCAGGCTTTACGCCGGGCACCCTCGGCTTCGGGGTCGATGCCCTGGGCCTGCTCGGGGTCAAGCTCGATTCCGGGCGTGGCCGCAGCGGCACCGGCCTGCTGCCGGTGCATGACGACGGTCGCGCCGCCGACGAGTTCGCCAGTGCGGGCATGACCGCCAAGGCCCGGGTGGCCAAGACCACGCTCAAATACGGCACCTTGCTGCCCAAGACCCCGGTGCTGGTCTACAACGATGCGCGGCTGTTGCCCCAGACTTACCAAGGCACCCAGATCAGCAGCAACGACATTGACAACCTCACCGTCACCGGCGGGCACCTGGAGCGTTTCAAGCTGCGGGATTCGAGCGACAGCATGCCCATCGTGCCGGACGGCTACGGCGGCGATAAGTCCGGTGACTTCAGCTATGCCGGCGCCGACTACAAGCTGGGCAAGCACATCCGCCTGAGCTACTTCTATGGCGAGCTGGAGAGTTTCTATCGACAGAACTTCGTTGGCATCCAGCATGATCTGCCCCTGGGCGCCGGGGTATTGACCAGCGACCTGCGCTACTTCAACAGCGTCGATTCGGGGTCGGCCTACGGCGGCAAGATCGACAACGACATGCTCAGCGGGTCGCTGGCCTACGCCGTTGCCGGCCACACACTGAGCGCCGGTTACCAGACCCTCAGCGGCGAGGCGGGCCTGCCTTACATCAGCGGCGCCACGGTGTACTCCTTCAGCAACGTCGGGATCGGCAAGTTCATCGAGGAAGACGAGAAGACCTGGATGCTCGGTTACGGCTACGATTTCGCGCGCCTCGGTGTGCCCGGCCTGACGTTCTCCACCCGCTACCTGAGCGGTAACGACGGTAAGTCCAACACCACGGTCAAAGAGTGGGAACGTGACGCAGAGATCGCCTATGTGGTGCAACAGGGAACGTTCAAGGGGCTGGGGGTGAAGTTGCGAAACTACGTCTATCGCTCGGACTTTTCCCGTGGCCGTGACAGCAATCGGATCTACTTTACCTACGACATCGCGCTTTGGTAGATCATGCAGTCCACCTAAGAAAAAACGATGGACCTGACGCCAGAGATTGCTCCCGCTAGGCGCTGTAGGAGCTGGCGAAGCCTGCGATCTTTTGTTCTTTACGCTTGAGATTCAAGTGTCAGAGGAAAGATCGCAGCCTCGCTTCGCTCGACAGCTCCTACAGGCGCGACCCAGCGGGAGCAAACTCTGGCTCCGGTTTTCTCAATGGCTCCGCGGTCATCGCAGTGGCTCGGATCGATACTTTGCGACATCATGGCGCGTCCCGTCACGACGCGTGGGTGACGGACGGAACAGACCGTGTCGTCTTGTGTGGCCGCACACCTTGGCGCCAATCACCTTTGGGCAAAGCCCCCGTCGAGGCCGCTGTGGATCGAAACCGAGACCGACGCAACAACCTTTCCCTGGATGGCCTGAATTTTTTCCTCGCGGATGTGCGCGATGGTTTGGGTCCTTACCTGGCGATCTACCTGCTGGCGGTGCATCGCTGGGACCCGGCCAGCATTGGCGTGGTGATGACGGTGGCGGCCATGGCCGGGCTCGTCGCCCAGGCGCCCGCCGGCGCGTTGATCGATCGGGTGCGCAGCAAGCGTGCCGTGGTGGCCGTGGCGGCCTTGGTGGTGACGCTGGGTTGCCTGGTACTTCCGTTCACGTCGTCCTTTGGCCTGGTGGCATTGACCCAGGCCATCGGTGCCGTGGCAGCGTCAGTCTTTGCGCCGGCTATCGCGGCGATTTCCCTGGGCATTACCGGCGCCAAGGCCTTTACACGGCGCACGGGGCGCAACGAAACATTCAATCACGCGGGCAATGCCTGCGCCGCGCTGCTGGCGGGTGGGTTTGCCTGGTTGTTCGGTCCCATCGCGGTGTTCTACCTGATGGCCGCCATGGCATTGGCCAGCATCGTGGCGGTCGGTTGCGTGTCCGCCGAGGCCATCGACCATGACGTGGCCCGGGGCCTGGAGGCGGGGCAGTTGGTTCACGGCCCTGTACCCTCGACGCTGCGGGTCCTGCTGGATAACCGTACGCTGCTGTTGTTCGCCATTTGCTGCGGGCTGTTCCACCTGGCAAACGCGGCGATGCTCCCGCTGGTCAGCCAGAAGCTCGCCCAGGCCAATGTGCACCTGGCCACGCCGCTGACGTCGGCTTGTATCGTTGCGGCGCAACTGGTCATGGTGCCCATGGCGTGGCTGGTGGGCGTCAAGGCCGATGCCTGGGGCCGCAAGCCGTTGCTGCTGGCCGGCTTCCTGATCCTGCCCATCCGCGGTGTGTTGTACGTGCTCTCGGACGACCCCTACTGGTTGGTGGCGGTGCAACTGCTGGACGGTATCGGTGCCGGGTTGTTCGGCGCGCTGTTTCCCCTGGTGGTCAAGGACCTGACCCAGGGCACCGGACGCTTCAACGTCAGCCTCGGGGTGTTGTCGACGGTGTTCGGGCTCGGGGCCGCGCTGAGCAACAGCCTGGCCGGCTTCGTGGTGCAAGGGGCTGGCTACAGCGCGGCGTTCCTGACCCTGGCGGCGATTGCCGCGCTGGCATTCGGCCTGTTGCTGGCGATGCCCGAGACCTTCAGGCCAAGCCGTGTGAGCCAGGCCGACCCCCTTGCGGTGTCCGACGGCGGGGTCGCCTAGGTCCCGCGTCCCCGGCCCTTGGTGCAAGGCCCGGATGTTCGCTCAAACGATATCGTCGATCAGGATGTGGCGCTCGCCCCGGCTGCACCGCTCGATCCGCGCTTCGACCTTGTAGACCTGACGCAGCATCGACTCGGTGATCACCTCGGCGCTCGGGCCGCTGCCCTGGGCGGTGCTGTCGGCGATGACCAGCACTTGGTCGGCAAAGCGCAGCGCCTGGTTCAGGTCATGGATGGCGATGAACACAATGACCTGGCGTTGGCGCGCCAGGGCCCGCATGAAATTCAGCACCTGGACTTGTCGATGCATGTCCAGGGCGCTGGTCGGTTCATCCATCAACAGGATTTCCGGTTCGCGCACCAGGGTCTGGGCGATCGAAACCAGTTGCTGCTGTCCGCCGCTGAGCTCTCCGAGATTACGGAACGACAACTCAGTGATGCCCAGCGCGGCGAGAATGTCGTCCACCCGCTTCAGTTCATCATCATGGACGACCCAGCCCGGCGTGAGCTGCTTGCGTGCCAGCAGCACCGACTCGTATACCGTCAACCGGGCGCTGGCGTTCAAGCCCTGGGGCATATAGCTGATGCCCTGCGGTCCCTTTTTCGAGTCCTCCAAGACCACCTGTCCGGGGCCGTCGATCAACCCGGCCATGCGCTTGAACAAGGTGGATTTGCCCGCCGCGTTGGGGCCGACTACCGCCACCACCTGGCCGCCGACAAAAGCTGCCGTGGTCACGCCGTGAATGACCAGGCGCTGGCCATAGCGGGCCCCGAGATTCTCCAGCCGAATCGTTACCATGAGTTTTTCTTCCCACCGAGAATCAAGGAGATGAAGAAGGGCACGCCGATCAGCGACGTCACCACGCCGATGGGGAAAATGGCCCCAGGGATCAGGGTTTTGCTGATCACCGAACTGGCGGACAGAATCAGTGCGCCGGTCAACAAGGACGCAGGCAGGAAGAACCGTTGGTCTTCGCCGATCAGCATCCGCGCGATGTGCGGGCCGACCAGGCCGATGAAGCCGATCGTGCCGACGAACGCCACCGGAAACGAGGCGAGCAGGCTGACCATGATCAGCGTCTGAAAGCGCAGGCTGCGCACGTTGATGCCGAAACTCGCGGCTTTGTCGTCCCCCAGCCGCAGCGCGGTCAAGGCCCAGGCGCGCCTGGCGAAAATCGGCAGGGTGACCAGGATCACCAGGCAGATCACTCCGAGCTTGGGCCAGGTGGCTTTGGTCAGGCTGCCCATCGTCCAGAACACCACGGCGGCCACGGCTTGTTCGGTGGCGAAGAATTGCACCAGCGCCAGCAACGCGTTGAAGGTGAACACCAGGGCGATGCCAAGCAGCACGATGGTCTCGGCGGTGACACCGCGGCGCAGGCTCAGGAAGTGGATCAGCAATGCCGACAGCATGGCCATGATGAACGCGTTCACCGGCACCATGTACTGCGCCGCCAGCGGGAACAAGGCCACGCCAAACGCCAGCCCCATGGCCGCACCGAAACTGGCGGCGGCGGAAATGCCCAGGGTGAACGGGCTGGCCAGCGGGTTGTTGAGGATCGTCTGCATCTGCGCGCCGGCCAGCGACAACGCGGCACCGACCGCAACGGCCATCAGCGCCACGGGCAAGCGGATGTCCCACATCACCACGCGGACCTGGGGCGACGCGCTGTCCGGTGAAAACAGCGCGCCGAGCACTTCGTCGAGGCTGTAGCGTGCCGGCCCGAGGGCCAGGTCGAGCAGGACACTGCAGATCAGCAACAGCGTGAGCCCCCCGAGGATAAGCCGCTTGCGCAGCACCAGGCGCCGGTAGGTGTCACGTTGCATCACCAGGGTTTCGTTCAACGAAGTCATGGCTTGTCCTCTGTCTGGCCCAGGCTGACGGCATAACCCGGCTCATAAGGGACCGGCAGGAACTGCTCGTGCAATTGGCGGAACGAGGCGTCCGGGTCCAGGTCGGCGAACAACGTCGGGTGAAACCACTTGGCCAATTGCTGGATGGCCACGAACTGATAGGGACTGTTGTAGAACTGATGCCAAATGGCGTGGAACGCCTGGTCGTCCTGGGCCTTGATGCCGGCGTAGGCCGGTCGCTGGGTGTACCACGCCAGTTTTTTCCTGGCTTGGGCCATGTCCGCCCCGGGGCCGACGCCGACCCAATGGCCAGCGGGTGCAAAGGCTTCCCAGTTGGCGCTGGTGATCACCACCTGTGCCGGGTTGGCGACCACCACTTGCTCGGCATTCAACTGGCCGAACGTGGTGGGGATGATGCCTTTGGCGATGTTGTCGCCACCGGCCATTTCGACGAACAGGCCGAAGTTCTCGTTGCCGAAGCTCAGGCAGCAATCATCGGTGTAGCCGCCGATGCGTTCGATGAAGACCTTTGGCCGGGCAGGGTGGCGCGCTTCAATGACGTCGGTGACCCGTCGAATCTGTTGGTTGCGAAAATCGATGAAGGCTTCGGCACGGGCTTGCTTGCCGAACAGTTGGCCGAACAGGCGCATGGTCGGCTCGGTGTTCTGCATCGGGTTGTTGCGAAAGTCGACGTAGACCACCGGGATGCCCAAGGCGTCGAGCTTCTCGATGTAGCGCGCATCCTCGGTGGCGTGCTGGGCTTCGATATTGAGGATGATCACATCCGGACGCTGGGAGATGGCCTGTTCGATGTCAAAGGTGCCGTCCTCGAACCCGCCGAAGGTCGGGATCTTGGCAATGTCGGGAAATTTGCGCAGGTAGGCGCCGTAGGTGTCCGGATCTGACTGGATCAGGTCCTTGCGCCAGCCGACGATGCGTTCGATGGGATTTTGCGTGTCCAGCGCCGCCACCAGGTACAACTGGCGGCCTTCGCCGAGGATCACCCGCCTGACCGGGAGATGGACCTTGACCTGGCGCCCGAGCAGGTCGGTCACGCTGCCCAGGGCAGGGTCCGCCTCGGCGGCCAGGGCGTTGCGGGGCGTCAGCGAAAGAAACGACACACCGAGCAGCCCGGCGAACAGCAGGGCGGCGAGGGTGTGAGGGCGGCGAAAAACAGTAACCATGGTTCAGGCCTTTACAAAAGCCGGACCGGACAACGGCGCAAGTCGCCGCCCCGGCCCGCAGGTTTCAGAAATCAACGGTGGCGGATAACAACAGCGTGCGCGGTGCGCCTTGGGAGAACGCGCCATAGGACGCGACCCCCGACCAATAGGCGCGGTCAAAGACGTTCTGCACCGTGGCGCGAAATGTCGTGGGCCGTTCGGCAATGCGCGTGGCATAGCGGGCACCGACATCGAAGCGGGTCCAGGCATCCAGTTCCTGGGTGTTGGCCTGGTCGACGTACTGGCTGGCGGTGTAGATCGCACCGCTGGTCAGTGTCAGCCCGTCGATGCCCGGGGTGTCCCACTCGGCCCAGAGGTTGGCCTGGACCTTGGGCACGCCCACCGGTGTATTGCCGCGGTTGGCGGCGACGCTGGTGCGGGTCAGTTCCCCATCGAGTAGCGTCACGCCACCGAGCAGGCGCGTGCCCCGGGCAATCTCGCCGGACAGGTTCAGTTCCACGCCACGGTTGCGTTGCTGGGCCTGGACCGAGAACACCCCGGACGACAATTCACCGCTGGGTTTCTTGATCTGGAACAGCGCCAGCGTGGCCATGAAACGTTCGTAGTCGACCTTGACCCCGATCTCCTGCTGGCGGGAGATGTAGGGGGAAAAAACCTCTTCGGCGTTCGTGGCGGCAGACGGCGCGATGTCGCCCTTGCTCAGGCCTTCGATGTAGTTGTAGTACAGCGCGACATGGTCCCAGGGCTTGGCGACGATACCGAGCAGGGGTGTGGTCTTGCTTTTATCGTAGGACGGGGTGGCGACGGTGGTGTTGTAGTTGTTCGACTGGATGTTTTGCCGGCGCAACCCGAGGGTGACTTGCAGGCGCTCATCGAGCACCGACAAGGTGTCGGCCAGGGCGACGCCCGACAGTTCGCTTTCGGAGACTTTTGGCGTGTGAGGTTCGGCGAGGTTGGGCCTGGGCCGGTCGACCGGGTGATAGATGTTCGAGAGGATGGCGGGGCCGGAAATAATGCCGCGGGACAACTCATCGCGATAACGGCTGACTTGCAGCACCGCGCGGTGGCTGACCGGCCCGGTGTCGAAGCCCAGGCGCGCGCCGGCATCGACGGTGTAGCGTTGGACGTTGAATTTGTAATAACCGGGAACCGATGACGTGTCGCCGGCGGCGTTGATGATGGTCGGGGTCTGGTCGGACATGCGCTCGACCTCGGATTTTCCGCCGCCGGCGTGGGCAAACAGGGTCAGCTGGTCGCTGAGGTCGTACTCGCCACTCAGCAACGCCGATTTGTCCCGGGCCCGGGAGCGTCCCCAGTCCTGGCTGACACTGGTGCGGCCGTTGGCGGCGGAGGGAATTTGCACGCCAGGGGCGATCAGGAAAGGGCGTGAGGCGGCGTCGAATTTTTCATCCTGGCTGATCAGGTCCAGGGTCATGCGCAGGCGATCGCCTTGGTAATCCAGGGCCATGGCGCCGGTACCGACGTCTCGGGACTGCTTGTCGATGGCCGTGTCACCCTGCTGCAGGCTACCGTTGAGCCTGATCCCGAACCGGCGTTCTTCGCCAAAGCGCCGACTGACGTCGAGGTGGCCGCCCAGTTGCGAGTCCGTGGCGTAGCGGCTGGTGAATCGGGTCAGGTCCTCGTCGAGGGCGCGCTTGGGGACCACGTTGATCACGCCGCCCACGGCGCTGTTGGGCGACATGCCATACAGCAGCGCCGCGGGCCCCTTGACCAGTTCGATACGCTCGGCGTAATCGGTGAACACCCGGTAATTGGACGCCACGCCATACACACCGTCGAAAGCCAACTCCCCGAGGTTGCCTTCCCCCAGCGGAAAACCGCGGATGAAGAACGAGTCGACGATGCCGCCCGCCTGGCCAGTGGAGCGCACCGAAGCGTCGCGTTCCAGCAAGTCGCCCACGGTGATCGCCTGTTGATCCCTGATCATCGTCGAGGTGTAGCTGCTGACGCTGAACGGTGCATCCATCACATCGGCGTTGCCCAGCAGGCCGAGGCGTGCGCCGCGGGCGACCTGGTCGTTGGCGTCGGCAGGTGGCAGGTCGGTGCTGCGTCTGCCGGCGGCATCGACGCTGATCTGCGGCAGGGACACCTGGCGCAGCACCAGTGTGTAGCTGCCATCGTCGCGGGCAACCATCTCCACGCCGCTGTCGGCCAGCAGATGGGTGAGTGCTTGCGCTGCCGGATACGTGCCGGAAAGCCCAGGGCTGACCAGGCCTTCAGTGATCGAGGGCTGGAACGACAGGGCAATGCCGGCGGTCACCGCAAAGCTCGACAGGGCAGGGCCGAGCGGCCCCGGGGCGATGTCATAGGCGCGGGGAGCGACGGCTTCCAGTTGCGTGGGCGCGGCGGCGAAGGCGAACGGCCCGGTGACCGTGCTCAACGCAAGGCTCAACAGCACACTGCGCATGACGGGCTTGGACGGACGATCCGGACGCAGGGGCCGTGCAACGAGCATGGATGGATGACCCTATGGACGAGATGAAATGGTTATTCCTTTCTTTGCCAGTTGAGATCAAAAAAAGTATCACCCGGGCAGCCAATAATTTTTGTGGGGTCAGGCCGGGGAGAGCGTCACCCAGTAACCGCTCAAATGACCGGTGACCAGGACCGGGTAGGTTTGCACCAGCATGTTGAGCGTGCGCTGGGTATCGCTGATGGGAAACGCGCCGGACACCCGCAGCTCGGCAATGGCCGGGTCGCAACGCACGAAGCCGCGGCGATAGCGCGCCAGTTCGGCGACGAAATCCGCCAGGCGCATCCTGTCGGCCATCAGCATGCCTTGGGTCCAGGCGCTGGCGTTGCGATCTGTCGGGGTCAACGGGCCGAAGGCCTGGGACGAGAAGTCGGTGCGCTGTCCGGCGTTGACGATGAGCGGCGCGGCCTGGCGAGCCTCGGTCAATTCAATCCGCACCGCGCCTTCGAGTACCGCCAGATGGGTGCGCGATGGCAGTTGGCGCACGATGAACCGCGTACCCAGGGCCTGCATCCGGCCGTCGCGGGTGCTGACCAGGAACGGTCGGGCCTGGGGTGAGGCATCCGGCGCGGTCTGCACCAGGACTTCCCCTTCGCGCACATGGAGGAGCCGCTGGCGGGTGTCGAACAGTACGTCGATGGCCGTGCCGGTATTGAGGGTGAGGTGAGAGCCATCGGCCAGGGTCAACTCGCGGCGCTCGCCGATGGCGGTTCGGTAGTCGGCGGACCATTGCTGCGATTGCGCCAGTTTCCAGCTGCCCCAACCGACAGGCACCGCTGCCAGCAGCAACGCCAGTTTGCCGAGGGTCGCGCGGCGTTCGGGGCTGCTTGGGCGATCCAGCGCCGACATCGCCAATGCGCGTGGCAAGCCGCCGAGCTTGCTTTGCAGCAATTGCGCACGAGACCAGGCCCGGCCGCGCTCGGGGCTGCTGGCCCTCCAACATTCCCATTCGACGCGCTCGTTGTCACTGAGGTCGCTTTCGCTCAAGCGCATCAGCCATTCGGCGGCTTCTTCGAGGACCTTGGGGTCGAGCGGCGGCTCACGGCGACGAGTGAGCATTCATTCCACCAACATCAAGCACTGCACGAATGCCTGTTTCATGTAGCGCTTGACCGTGATCAGCGAGACGTTCAGCTGTTGGGCGATGTCGTCGTATTTCAGGCCGCCGATCTGCGACAGCAGGAACGCCCGCTTGACCGGCGCCGGGAGGGTGTCGAGCATGGCGTCGATTTCGTGCAGGGTTTCCAGCACCAGAAAGCGCAATTCAGGGGACGGCACTTCCTGGGCCGGCAAATGCGCGAGCGCCTCCAGGTAGGCACGTTCCAGGGCCTTGCGTTGATACCAGTTGATGAGAATGCCCTTGGCCACGCAGCTCAGGTAGGCCCGGGGCTGGTCGATGGCCGTGACTTGGGAGGCGAGAATGCGCGCGAAGGTGTCTTGCGCCAGGTCCGCCGCATCCATGGCGTTGCCCAGCTTCTTCTTCAGCGTGTTGTACAGCCAGCTGTGATGGCCGGCATACAGGTCTTCGATCACGCGCAGATGCTGGTCGTTGTTCGCGGGCAGGGTTTCGCTCATGGCTGCGGCTTTTTTGCAATTGAGAAGTATTCCCAATGCTAAGGGACAACCTGCTCGTGACGCAAGCGGCATGCAGGGTTCAAAGGGAAACGCCTTGATCAGTCCGCGGGCGGGGCGGGGCTGGCTTGCAGGCTCGCGGGCCAGTACCGCAAGGCGACGACGGGAATCAGGGCCAACACATAGGCTAGGCAAACGAACAGGTAGGTGTACTGCAAACCGTAGACCTGGCTGAGCAACCCACCGGCCGAGATGCCCGCGATCGAGGCGAACTGCGCGGTGCCCTGGGCAATGCCCAGCACGTGGCCTTGGCGCGCGCTGTCGGCGGATTTCGAGATCAACGCCATCAGCACCGGTGTGGTAGCCCCCAGCAGCACGCCCCAGATGAAGTAGACGACGACAAAGACGATGGCATTGCGCGTGACCCCCGCCAGGGCGGTCAGGGCGATGCAACCGAGCACGACGTAGATGATGCGGTGCAAGGTGTCCTGCTGGGTACGGTGTTCGAAATAGCGCGACCAGGCCGTGGCCGAGAGGATGAAACCCAGCGCCAGTAAGCCGTAGCATAGGCCGACCACTGAGTTGCTGACGTCGAATACCGAGCTCACATACAAGGAGAAGGAGGTCTGTGGCAGCATCCGGGCCAACAGCAGGATGCCCATGACCCACAGCAACGACAGCAATGGCGATCCTTGCCAGACACTGTCGGTACGGCTTGGTGTCGTCGGGGCCTGGCTGGTCGCGGGTTTTTTCACCGGTGGCACGTCCGGCAAGGTCACGGCGGCCACCACCGTGCACACCGCGCACAAGGCCGAGGCGATGATGTTGATCCAGAAGAAGGTGGCGTAGTCGAGGATCAGGCCCCCGACCACCGCGCCGAGCAATGAGCCGACGTTGGTGGATATTTGCAGGATCGCGAACAGCCGTGCCCGTCGCGAGGGGGCTTCGATGCTGACGCCATAGGCCTGGGCCGGGGCGATGTACCCGGCAAAGGCGCCCTGCAGGAAGCGCAGCACCAGGATGATCCAGATATCGCTGCACAGCGCCAGCCCGAGCTGCGTCAATGATAGGCCCGCCAGGGCGCGGATCATCATCAGCTTATGGCCGTAACGATCACCGATACGGCCCCAGAAGGCGCTGGTCAGAATGATGCCCAGCATCGGCCCGACATACACGGCGATGCTGGCGAAACTGAAGATTGACTCCGAGGACGTCAGCCCGCGCAGGTGGACCGGCCAGAACGGCCCGCTCATTTCCATCGCGCCCATGGAGATGAGCTGGATCGCGAATAGGAGGTAAATCAGGATCCTGACGTTCGAACCCTGGATGGCACCTGCGTGGGACATGACTCAGCCTCGGTGGTTAAACGCTCGCAAGCGGGTTGGTCAGCGTGTGCTGTAAACGATAGTTGGAGTATTGCAGCAGGTGCATGCGCAACAACGATCGGATCGGCCACAAGGCGATCTTGTGCAGGTGGGTGAGGAACACCGCGTCGAGCACGCACATGCGCATCGGCTCGATATCTTCCACGAACACGGTCGGCAAGATGCCCGGCTGCACATGAGGTTGCAAGGTGTACCAGCGTTCCTCCAGCAGGGGCGCGCGTAGCGAAATCGCGGATCAGCAGGCTACGCGCTTTGCCATCGGGGGCAAACATCACCATGGTGTTTTGCTGATGGGCTTCAAGGCCGATGCCGTATATCAGGTAGATCGCGACCACTGGGCGGGTGACCACCTGAGGGCCCGGCGCACTCTGAAAAAATAATCCCCGGGAGGTGATACTTTTCCGTAGGTCGACTGGCAATAGGAGTGATTACCATTTTCTCCCGTTGGAAAGGATCCTTAAGCCATGTCTGTTGCACGTCGACCTTGTGGTGAGTCTGCGTTATCCCTCGCGATTCGTAGCGCCACGCTGAGTTTCATTCTGGCCGCAGGAAGCGCCACCGCCTGGGCGGCAACCCCCGAACAGGCGCCTGCCGCCGATACAACCCAGGACGCCTCCAAGGGCAACGGGCAAGGCTTGACCCTTGACGCCACCACCATCAGCGGGACCCACAACGACCCAGGCGCACTACCGCCCGTGCTGGCCGGCGGTCAGGTGGCGCGCGGTGCACGCTTGGGGATGATGGGCAACAAGGACGTGATGGACACGCCGTTCAGCGTGACCAGCTACACCGAAAAGACCCTTGCCGACCTGCAAACCGTGACCGTGGCCGACGCCCTGCAACGAGACCCTTCGGTGCGCTCGACGGGGCAGGTGGGCGGCATCGTCGATTCGTTTTTCATCCGTGGTTTTCCCATCGGCGAGGGCAACCTCGGCGAGTTGGCCTACGACGGCGTATACGGCGTGGCACCCAACTACCGGGTGTTCACCGACTACGCCGAACGGGTCGAAGTGCTCAAGGGGCCGGGTGCACTGATGTACGGTATTTCTCCGAACAGCGGGGTGGGCGGGGTGATCAATATCGTTCCCAAGCGTCCGTTGGACGAAGACCTGACGCGCTTTACCGGTAGCTACGCATCCGATTCCCACGTGGGCGGGCACCTGGATGTCAGCCGTCGATTCGGCTCGGAAAACCAGTTCGGTATGCGCTTCAACGGCAGCCTCCAGGGTGGCGACACGGCCATCGACGACCAGGAACGCGAACTCGGGATCGGAGCTATCGCCCTGGATTATCGGGGCGAGCGTTTGCGCTTGAACCTCGACTTCATCAGCCAGAAAGAGAGCTTTGACGGCGCCTCGCGACCCTTCACCGTCGCGCCTGGCGTTGAAATCCCATCGGCCCCCAACGGTCGTACCAATGCGTCACAGAAATGGGGTTGGTCCGACACCAAGGAGCAGTCGGCCTTGCTGGGTGGCGAATACGACCTGACGGACGCGGTCACGGTGTTTGCCCACGCCGGTGGCGGTCGCTCGGACGTCAAGCGGATGTCCGACCAGGTACCAAGAATCCTCAACAACGCCGGCGATATCAGCAACACACCGGGGTATTACAAATTCAACGTAGACCGTTCGACAGCCGATGTGGGGGTTCGTGGGGTGTTCGACACCGGCCCTGTCAGCCACACGACCACGCTGATGGCGACCACTTACCAGGATGAACTGTCCCGGGGGATCAACAACGGGCCGGAGGTCCGCTCGAACATCTATCACCCGGTGGATGTGCCCAAGCCGGCCATCAATGCGCCCAAGGTGCTGCGGGTTTCCGAGTCGCAGCTGTCCGGCTTCGCCTTGACCGACACCTTGTCGGTACTGGATGACCGTCTGCAACTGACCCTGGGGCTGCGTCGGCAAAATATCGAGTCGCGCAACTACAATGCCAGCGGCGCGGTCAGTTCCCGTTATGACGACAGCGCAACGACCCCGCTGGTCGGCGTCGTGGTCAAGCCCTGGGAGGATGTGTCGCTCTACTACAACTATGTCGAGGGGCTGAGCAAAGGTGACGTCGCGCCAGGCAATGCGAGCAATGCCGGCGAAACGTTTGCACCTTATGAGTCCAAACAGCATGAGGTTGGGGTCAAGTACGAGCACGGCACGTTCATGACCACCCTGGCGCTGTTCCAGATCGAGAAGCCCAGTGGCGAAATCGGCACGAACAATGTTTTCTCTGTACAGGCTGAACAGCGCAACCGTGGCGTGGAGCTGAGCGTGTTCGGCGAAGTGGCCCCCGGCACACGCTTGATGGGTGGCGTGACATTGCTCGATGGTGAGCTGACGGATTCCGCCACAGCGGCCAACCGTGGCAATAAGCCGGTGGGCGTGCCAGACGTACAAGCCAACCTGTGGGCCGAATGGGACACCCCGTGGGTGGAAGGCTTTACCCTCACCAGTGGCGCGATCTACACCAGCAGCCAATACGTGAACCAGGCCAACACCCAGGAGCTGGATGCCTGGACCCGCTTCGATGCGGGCGCTCGTTACGCCACCAAGATCGAAGGTCGACCGACGACTTTCAGGGCCACGGTCCAGAACGTCTTTGACCGCGAGTACTGGTCGGGTGTCGCCTCGTACGGTGCCTTCTCTCCAGGCTCGCCGCGCACATTGCAGTTGTCGGCCACGGTGGATTTCTGAGGAATGGCGAGGGGGGCTCTAGCGCAGACCCCTCTCACTTTTCTTTCCCGATCTCTTCTATATAAGGTAATGCTGTTCACTTAGGAAAAACGATGAACCTGTGGCCAGACAAACCTTAAGCGAACAGCATTATTGGCCTTTGGCAGGCAGCCCCATCTTCGCCAGCGTCAGCGTTTCATCGGCGCGCCCCCAGCCACCGTCTGCCACCTCTTCGACCAGGACCATGGTGAATGGACGGACCCCTTCGCCGAAGTATTCGACGAACATTTCCGTGGTGCGATGGATGATCTCTTCCTTGCGGGCGTGGTCCAGGATTCCTTCGGGAAATTTGTAGTTGGCAAATGGCATGGATCGACTCCGTAGGTGTGAAAGATTCGCCAGGGGCGATGACCCCTGGCGCGCATCTTTCTCCTTTACGCCTGTGGAATAAACCCTTCTGGATTGGCATCTGAATTCAACGTACGTGAACAATCAGCCGCTTTGGACTCAGTGCGAATGACGCGGCTCGCCACTGCGGGCGATCACGCGCAGATGCAGCGTCGCAGGCTCCAGGCAGCCCCCGGTGGACAATTGCCCGACCAGTTGCCGGTACAGTTCCTGCCAAGGCGTTTGCGACGGTGGGATGTTCGGTGTCCATTCGAGTCGGCGCCGGGCCATCTCGTCATCGTCGATCAGCAGGTTCACGGTGCGGGTGTTCAGGTCCACTTTCAGCCGGTCGTTGGTTTGCAGCAACGCCAGGCCGCCGCCCACGGCTGCTTCAGGGGACATGTTGAGGATCGATGGGCTCGCCGAGGTGCCGCTCTGGCGACCGTCGCCCAGGCAGGGCAGGGAGTCGATGCCTTGTTTGATCAGCGCGGCCGGTGGGGCCATGTTCACCACCTCGGCACTGCCGGGGTAGCCCACGGTGCCGACACCGCGAATGACGAGGATGCAGCGCTCGTCGATGTCCAGCGCCGGATCGTCGATGCGGGCGTGGTAATCCTCCGGTCCTTCGAACACGATGGCCCGGGCTTCGAAACTGTTCTCGGCACCGGGCTCGGAGAGGTAGGTCTTGCGAAACGCTTCGCCCACCACCGACATCTTCATGATCGCGCTGTCGAAGAAATTGCCGCTGAGCACGATGAAGCCGGCACGGTGCTTGAGCGGGGTGTCGAAGGGATGGATCACGTCGGCGTTGCTGGTCAGGCTGCTGCTGACGATTTCGCCGATGGTCCTGCCGCTGACCGTGGCGCAGTCTTCGTGCAGGCGCCCGGCTTTTTGCAGTTCGTGCATGACCGAGGGCACACCGCCGGCCCGATGGAAACCTTCACCCAGATACTTGCCAGCGGGCATGCAATTGACCAGCAGCGGCACGTCCTCGCCAATCCGTTGCCAGTCATCCAGGCTCAGTTCGACGCCCATGTGCCGGGCGATGGCGATCAGGTGCGGCGGGCAGTTACTCGAAGCACCCAGGGCCGAGGCGACGGCGATGGCGTTTTCGAAGGCCTGGCGGGTCATGATCTGTGACGGACGAATGTCTTGCAGCACCAGCTCGCAGATGCGCTTGCCGGTGGCATAAGCCATTTGCCCGCGCTCGCGATAGGGCGCCGGAATGCTCGCGCAACCGGGCAGCGACATGCCCAGGGCTTCGGCCAGGGCGTTCATCGACAAGGCGGTGCCCATGGTGTTGCAGTGACCCACCGATGGCGATGCCGCGGTGGTCATTTCCATGAAGCCTTCGTAATCGATCTCGCCGGCGGCCATCAGGTTGCGCGCATGCCAGAGCACGGTGCCCGAGCCGATCAGCTCGCCCTTATGATGGCCGTCGAGCATTGGCCCGCCGGACAAGACAATGGCGGGCAAGTCGGTGGTCGCCGCCGCCATCAGGCAGGCGGGCGTGGTCTTGTCGCAACCGGTGGTGAGCACCACGCCGTCCAACGGGTAGCCGTGGAGGATTTCCACCAGGCCCAGGTAGGCCAGGTTGCGGTCCAGGGCAGCGGTGGGGCGCCGTGACTGTTCGGCGATCGGGTGCACCGGGAATTCCATGGGGATGCCACCGGCGTCACGGATGCCGGCCTTGACCCGTTGGGCCAGTTCCAGGTGATGACGGTTGCAGGGGGTCAGGTCGCTGCCGGTCTGGGCGATGCCGATGATCGGGCGTCCCGATTGCAGCTCTTCGCGGGTCATGCCGTAGTTCATGTAGCGTTCGACATACAGGGCGGTCATGTCCGCGTGAGCCGGGTCATTGAACCATTGCTCGCTGCGCAGGCGGCGTTCAGGCGTGTCACTCATGATTCATGTCTCTCTTGTAATTGGATGAATCGATCACGGTCGTAGCGTCAGCGGCCCAGCAGTCCGCGGGCGGCGAGGTTGCGCAACAAGGCGCTGACGCCAAAGGTCCAGGGGGCGGCGTCGCAGCTGTGGGTCACCTGATTATGCAGGCTGCCGAGCAAGGGGCTGCTGATGCTGACCCGGTCCCCGCGCTTGTGGGTGAAACCGCTGCCGGGATGGTCGCGGTCTTCGGTGGGGGCGAACAGGGTACCGAGAAACAGCACAAAACCATCCGGATATTGGTGGTTGGCGTTGAGTGTCTGGCTTGCCAGGTCCTGCGGGTCACGGCTGATCTGGCTCATGGAACTCGAACCGTGCAGGCGGTAGCCATCTTCGCCTTGTACCTGGAGGTCGACTACGCAGGCGCGTACGTCATCCAGGCTGAAGTGTTCGTCGAACAGGCGAATGAACGGCCCGATAGAGCAGGACGCATTGTTGTCCTTGGCCTTGCTCAGCAATAGCGCGCTGCGACCTTCGATGTCTCGCAGGTTTACGTCGTTGCCCAGGGTGGCGCCGTGGATCTGGCCACGGCTGTTTATCGCCAGCACCACTTCCGGTTCCGGGTTGTTCCATTGCGATACCGGATGAATGCCAATTTGGCTGCCGCTGCCCACGGCGGACAGGACCGGTGCCTTGGTGAAGATCTCCGCATCCGCGCCGATGCCGACTTCCAGGTACTGCGACCACATGCCCTGTTCGATGAGCAAGGCTTTCAGGCGCATGGCTTGCTCGGAACCCGGCACGATCGCCCGCAGGTTATCGCCGATCACGCTGTGCACGGTGGCGCGTACCGCCTCGGCCCTTGCCGCGTCGCCGCCTGCCTGTTCCTCGATCACCCGCTCGATCATGCTGGCGGCGAAGGTCACGCCGGCGGCCTTGATCACTTGCAAGTCCAGCGGCGGCAACAGAAACGGCTTGGCCGGGTCGGCATGGAGGCCGGTGTTGGTCAGCAGCGCTTCGACGCTGGCGATGAAAGTGCCGGGCGTTTGCCTGACCGCCGCCAACGGTGAGGACGTTTCCAGCACATCGCTCAAGGTCGCGAAACGATCCGACAGGTCGAACACCCCGTCACTGCGCAGCACGACGGGTGAGGGCCCGGCGACACGGCCAGGCACCCAGGCACGACCAATCAGGGTGCCGGCGACGCCATCGACGGGCAGTGTGTTCTCGGGAGTAAGCATCAGCGACATGGGCAGTCTTCCTGGTTCGTAAAGCTTTCAAGCTAGGGCCCGCGGTTGATGAACTCCAATGAGATATATTCAGTATCTGATAACGTCCGGTTATTGCATCGTCGAGGATTGCCCATGTCCGATCTGTCTTTCTCCAGCTTCTGCGGCTGGCTCAAATTCCGCCATCTGCTGTTGATCGATACCTTGGGGCGCACCTGCAACATGCACCTGGCGGCCGAGCAGATGAACCTCAGCCAGCCCGCCGTGAGCAAGATGCTCAAGGAAATCGAAAGCCTGCTCGGCTTCGCCCTGTTCGAGCGTCGGCCCCGGAGCATGCCGCCCACGGCATTGGGTGAGCACGTACTGCGTTACGCTCAGATCGCCTTGAACGATGCACGTTCGTTCGTCGAGCAAATCAGCAGCCTGCGCGAAGGCGGCCATGGCTACCTCAAGGTCGGCGGTATCTTTGCCGCGACGGCGGTGGCCTTGCCCGAGGCGATCCTGCAGATCAAGCAACGCTGGCCCTTGCTGTCCATCGAGGTGGTGGAGCAGACCAGCAACCATTTGATGAAGATGCTTGAAGAGAAAAAACTCGATCTGGCGGTGGCCCGGTTTACCGAGCAAAGCCAGCAACAGCGCTACGACTTCCAACCCCTGGCCCCGGAACCGTTCTGCATCGTGGTCAATGACCGCCATCCCCTGGCGAACGCCGGGCCGACCTCACTGCAGCAACTGGTGGACCTGCCGTGGATTCTCTACCCGGTCGGCACGCCGATCCGTGCACGCATGGAACTGGCCTTCGCCGAGGCGGGGGTGGGAATGCCGCGCAATACCATCGACACCATTTCCATGCAGACCTTCCTCCAGGTGCTGCAACGCGGGCCCATGATCGGCATGCTGCCCAATGCCATGGTCGATCCGCTGCTCGAAAGCGGCCAGCTCAAGACCCTCGATACCCCGCTGCACCTGGTGCCCCAGGACTACGGCATCCTCACGCGAAAGGACGAACCGCTGGTAGGCGCGGCGCTGGAGTTCGCCGAGATTCTCAAGGACAACGCCCGCCAGATTATTTGAAGAAGCAACCGAACCTGTGGCGAGGGGATTTATCCCCGCTGGGTTGCGCAGCAGCCCCAAGAAGTTCAACGCAATCAACCTCACAGGATACGAGGGCCAATTTAGGACTGCTTCGCAGCCCGGCGGGGATAAATCCCCTCGCCACAGGATCCTAGTCCGAATCCCAAGCCTCGATAACAATACGTTATCGACTAATCCAAAAATGCCATTGGGAAAGAATCGATTCCCGACAGTAGAGTCCTCATTCAATCGCCGAATGAGTCGCTCATTCGACGTGACCCAATAAAAACAATCAGGGGTTACCTCATGCAAACCATCTCCGAGCCGTTGCCCGCCCAGGCACAAGCCGGCCAGCTGGATTTTGAAGACCGGACCTACCGCAAGGTGATCTGGCGGATCCTGCCCGTGTTGCTGTTGTGCTACATGGCGGCGTACCTCGATCGGGTGAACATCGGGTTCGCCAAGCTCGACATGCTCAACGAGCTGCAATTCAGCAACACGGTGTATGCCTTGGGCGCCAGTATGTTTTTCTGGGGCTATTTCCTCTTCGAAGTGCCCAGCAACCTGTTGTTGCATCGCTTTGGCGCACGGTTCTGGATCGCCCGGATCATGCTCAGTTGGGCGGTGATCTCCATGGCCGTGGCCTACACCGTACCGCTGGCGGCTTTCTTCCACATCGAATCGAGCACGATGTTCTATGTGCTGCGCTTCCTGTTGGGCATCTGCGAAGCGGGCTTTTTCCCTGGGGTGATCCTCTACCTCAACTACTGGTTCCCGACCCATCGGCAGAGCCGGGTGATGTCCGGGTTCCTGCTGGCGTTGCCGGTCAGCCTGACCCTGGGCGGCATACTCTCCGGCTGGCTGATGAACAGCATGCAAGGGGTGCATGGCCTGTCCGGCTGGCAATGGATGCTGCTCATCGAAGGCATTCCGTCGATCATCATGGCGTTCGTGGTGATCGTCTGCCTGGCCGACAACATCGACAAAGCCAAATGGCTGACGGTCGCGGAAAAAGCCCTGCTCAAGGCCAATCTGCAAACCGACAACCAGGGCAAGGCCACGCGCTTGAGCGAAGTGTTCTTCAACCCTCGGGTGTGGTTGCTGGTATTGATCCTGCTGACCTTCAACACCGGCTTCTATGGCCTGGCGTTCTGGATGCCTTCGATCATCAAGAGCACCGGCATCACCAACAGCTTGCACATCGGTTTGCTCACCGCCATTCCTTATTCGGTGGCGGTGGTGGCGATGCTGCTCAACGCCCGGCACTCCAACCGCACCGGTGAGCGGCGCTTGCACGCGGCGATCCCGGCGTTCATTGGTGGCGCCGGCCTGATCCTCAGCGCCTTCTTCGCTGACAACCTGGTGTTGTCCGTGCTCTTTCTCAGCGTCTCCGCTTCGGGGATTCTCAGCTTGATGCCGATTTTCTGGACCCTGCCAGGCACCGTGCTGTCGGGGGTCGCCGCCGCAGCCGGCATCGGCATGATCAACGCCATCGGCAACCTGTCGGGCTTTACCGGCTCGATGATCACTGCCGTGGCCGAAACCCTCACGGGCAACATCAACAACGGCACTTATGTACTGGCCTTGTGTCTTTTGGTCAGCGGCGGGCTGATCCTGGCCATCCCCGCTTCGATGCTCGGCAGGACCCCCAAGCACGCCGCCACGGCAGCGCAACTGGAGACAGCATGAACCTGCAGAACAAGCGCGTTCTGGTCACGGCAGCAGGGCAGGGCATTGGCTTGGCCAGTGCCATTGCCTTCGCCCGGGCCGGTGCCGAGGTGATCGCCACGGACATCGATATCCATGCACTGGCGGGGATCGAAGAGGTCACCGCCATGCCCCTGGATGTCACCTCGACCGCTGCCATTAGCGCCGCCTGCGAGCGCATCGGCGGGCTCGATGTGCTGTTCAACTGCGCAGGCTACGTGCACAGCGGCAACATACTGCAATGCGATGAAGCGGCCTGGGCGCGTTCGATGGACCTCAATGTCACGGCCATGTATCGGATGATTCACGCGTTTCTGCCCGGCATGCTGGCCCGTGGCGGCGGCTCGATCATCAACATGTCGTCGGTGGCCTCCAGCGTCAAGGGCGTGCCCAATCGCTTCGCCTATGCCACCAGCAAGGCGGCGGTGGTGGGCCTGACCAAGGCTGTCGCCATCGACTTCGTCAGCCAGGGCATCCGCTGCAACGCGATCTGCCCGGGCACCGTGGACTCGCCTTCGCTGCGCCAGCGTATCGCCGACCAGGCCGTGCAACAGGGCGTCGATGAGGCGCAGGTCTACCGGCAGTTCCTCGACCGCCAGCCCATGGGACGCATCGGCAGCACTGAAGAGATCGCCCAGTTGGCGGTGTACCTGGGCAGCGATGCATCGGCCTACACCACGGGTGCCATTCACGTCATCGACGGTGGCATGAGCCTCTGAACCCCCGGTCTTCACTTGAGCAGGAGCACGACATGAAACTATTGCGCTACGGCGAAAAAGGTTCGGAAAAACCCGGGCTGTTGGATACCGACAATCAGCTGCGCGATCTCTCGGGCCATGTGCCGGACATCGCCGGGCAGGTCCTGGGCGCGGACAGCCTGGCAGCGCTCGCCGCCCTTGACCCGCGCAGCCTGCCGCTCGTTGCCGGCCAGCCGCGCATCGGTGCCTGCGTCGGCCAGGTCGGCAAATTCATCTGCATCGGCCTGAACTACGCCGACCATGCGGCCGAGTCGAATATGGAGGTGCCGAAAGAGCCGATCATCTTCAACAAATGGACCAGTGCCATCTGCGGGCCGAACGACGATATCCAGATCCCGCGCGGCTCCCTCAAGACCGATTGGGAAGTCGAGTTGGGCGTGGTCATCGGTAAAGGCGGGCGCTACATCGACGAAGCCAATGCCATGGAGCATGTCGCCGGCTACTGCGTCATCAACGATGTGTCCGAGCGCGAGTGGCAACTGGAGCGCGGCGGCACCTGGGACAAGGGCAAGGGCTTCGACACCTTCGGCCCACTTGGCCCCTGGCTGGTGACCCGGGATGAAATCGCCGACCCGCATACGCTGGATCTGTGGCTGGAGGTTGACGGACACCGCTATCAGAACGGTAATACCCGAACGCTGATCTTCAGCGTGCCGCAACTGATTGCCTACCTGAGCCGCTGCATGAGCCTGCAACCGGGGGATGTGATCTCCACCGGCACGCCACCCGGCGTCGGCTTGGGCATCAAGCCCGCCCCGGTGTTCCTGCGGTCGGGCCAGACCATTCGCCTGGGAATCGAGGGCTTGGGTGAACAGCGTCAGGTCACTGTGCAGGCGGACTGATGGACTGGGCTCGCTGCCCCCTCAGGTCTCTGTGGGAGCAGGCTTGCTCGCCAAGGCGGCGTCACAGTCAATGAAGGTGTTGACTGTGCTGGCCTCTTCGCGAGCAAGCCCGCTCCCACAGAAGGATTGCGGATGCACGCGGATAGTGTGTTCGCTGAAGATCCACTGTGGGAGCGAGCTTGCTCGCGATAGCGGTGGCCCGGCCTGGCCTCACTTTGGATCAACCCGCCTGACACGCTTCATCACCACCACGAAAAACACCGGCACGAACACCACCGCCAGCGTGGCGGTGATCATCCCGCCGATCACCCCGGTGCCGATGGCCTGCTGGCTCGCCGAACTGGCACCGGTGGCAATCGCCAGCGGTACCACCCCGAGGATGAACGCCAGCGAGGTCATGATGATCGGTCGCAGGCGCAGGCGTGCAGCCTGGAGCGTGGCGTCGATCAGGTCGTGGCCTTCGTCGTACAGGCTCTTGGCGAACTCGATGATCAGGATCGCGTTCTTCGCCGACAGGCCAATGATGGTGATCAACCCGATCTTGAAGAACACATCGTTGGGCATGCCGCGCAACGACACGGCCAGTACCGCGCCCAGCACACCCAGTGGCACCACCAGCAGCACCGAGGTCGGGATCGACCAGCTTTCGTACAGGGCCGCCAGGCACAGGAACACCACGAGCAACGACAGGCCCAACAGGATCGGCGCCTGGCTGCCGGACAAGCGTTCCTGCAAGGACAACCCGGTCCATTCCTGGCCCAGGCCCGTCGGCCCCAGGGCCACCAGCCGTTCGATTTCGGCCATGGCTTGCCCGGTGCTGTAGCCCGGTGCCGGTTCGCCGGAAATGCTCACCGCCGGATAACCGTTATAGCGGGTCAATTGCGCCGGTCCCTGGGTCCAGCGGGCCTGGACGAAGGCCGACAACGGGACCATTTTCCCGCTGTTGTTGCGCACGTGGATCTTCAGCAGATCCTCGACCTGGCTGCGCTGGTCGCCCTCGGCCTGGACCACCACCCGCTGCATCCGCCCCTGGTTGGGGAAGTCGTTGATGTAGGCCGAACCCACTGCCGTGGACAACACGCTGCCGACATCGGCAAAGGAAATGCCCAGGGCATTGGCCTGCTTGCGGTCGACCTCCAGTTGCACCTGCGGCGCCTCCGCCAGGGCGCTTTCGCGCACATTTATCAGCATCGGGCTTTTTTCGGCGGCGGCGAGCAATTCGCTGCGGGCCTGCATCAAGGTGGCATGGCCGAGTCCGCCACGGTCCTGCAAACGGAACTCGAAACCGCTGGAGGTGCCCAGGCCATCCACGGGCGGCGGCAGCACCGAGAACGCCATGGCATCCTTGATTTGACCCAGGGCCAGGTTGGCGCGGTCGGCAATCGACGCCGCCGAATCCTTGGCGCCGCGTTGCGACCAGTCCTTGAGGGTGGTGAAGGCCAGGGCCGCGTTCTGCCCACTGCCGGAAAAGCTGAAACCGAGAATGATCGTGCTGTCGCCGACCCCCGGTTCACCGGCGTTGTGGGCTTCGATCTGCTCCACCACTTGCACCGTCCGGTGTTTGCTCGCACCCGGTGGCAGCTGGATGTCGGTGATGGTGTAGCCCTGGTCTTCCACCGGCAGGAACGAGGAGGGCAGGCGACTGAACAACAGGCCCATGCCCACCAGCAGCACGCCGTAGATCAGCAGATAACGGCCGCTGCGTTTCACCGCATAGGCCACCCACCCCTGATAGCGGTCGCCGAAGCGGTCGAAGCCACGGTTGAACCAGCCGAAGAAACCGCTTTTGGCGTGGTGATCACCTTGGGCGATCGGTTTGAGCAAGGTCGCGCAAAGCGCCGGGGTCAAGGTCAGGGCCAAAAAGGCCGAGAACAGGATCGACGTCGCCATCGACAGCGAGAATTGCTGGTAGATCACCCCCACCGAGCCCTGCATGAACGCCATCGGAATGAACACCGCCACCAGCACCAGCGTAATGCCGATGATCGCACCGGTAATCTGCCCCATGGCCTTGCGCGTGGCCTCCTTGGGCGACAGGCCTTCCTGGGCCATGATCCGCTCGACGTTCTCCACCACGACGATGGCATCGTCCACCAGGATACCGATGGCCAGCACCATGCCGAACATGGTCAGCACGTTGATCGAGAACCCCAGCGCGAGCATCGTCGCGAAGGTACCCATCAATGCCACCGGCACCACCAGGGTCGGGATCAGGGTGTAGCGGATGTTCTGCAGGAACAGGAACATCACCGCGAACACCAGCAACATCGCCTCGCCTAGGGTGTAAATCACCTTGGTGATCGAGACCTTGACGAACGGTGAGGTGTCGTAGGGAATCTTGTACGCCACGCCGGCCGGGAAGTAGCGCGACAGCTCGTCCATCTTGTTGCGCACCAGGGTCGCGGTGTTCAAGGCGTTGGCGCCGGGCGACAGTTGCACCGCCACCGCGGTGGACGGCTTGCCGTTCAGGCGCGTGGAAAACTGGTATTCCTGGCTGCCGATCTCCACCCGTGCCACGTCGGCGATGCGCACCGTCGAGCCATCGGGATTGGCCTTGAGCACAATGTCGGCGAACTCCTGCGGCGTGTTGAGCTGGCCTTTGACGACGATGGTCGCGGTGATTTCCTGGGTGCTGCGGCTCGGCAACTCCCCCAGGCTGCCTGCCGACACCTGGGCGTTCTGCGCCACGATGGCGGTATTGACATCGGCCGGGGTCAGGTTGAAACCGACGAGTTTCTGCGGATCGATCCAGATCCGCATGGCGCGCTCGGCCCCGTACAGTTGAGCCTTGCCGACACCGTCCAGGCGCTTGATCTCGTTCATCACGTTGCGCGCCAGGTAATCGCTGAGGGCCACGTCGTCGAGCTTGCCGTCGCTGGAGGTGAGGGTAATCAGCAGCAGGAAGCCGGCGGAGACTTTGTCCACTTGCAAGCCCTGCTGCGTGACCGCTTGCGGCAGGCGCGACTCCACCGCCTTGAGGCGGTTCTGCACGTCGACCTGGGCCAGTTCCGGGTTGGTCCCGGGTTGGAAGGTCGCGGTGATGGTGGCGCTGCCCAGGCTGCTTTGGGATTCGAAATACAGCAGGTTGTCGGCGCCGTTGAGTTCTTCCTCGATCAGGCTGACCACGCTTTCGTCCACGGTTTGCGCCGAGGCGCCTGGATAGACGGTGTAGATCTCGATTTGTGGCGGGGCCACCACCGGGTATTGCGCCACCGGCAGTTGTGGGATGGCCAGGACACCGGACAACAGGATGAACAAAGCGACGACCCAGGCGAATACCGGACGGTCGATGAAAAATTGCGGCATGGCTTAGTGTCCTGCCTGTGGCCCGGGAACCTGGGCGAGGGGGAGTGGAGAGTCGTCGATCCGGACGTGCTCGCCGGGACGGGCGTGTTGCAGGCCTTCGATGACGATGCGGTCGCCGGGTTTCAAACCGTGGGTGACGACCCAGCGATCGTTTTGCGCGGCGCCCAGTTGCACCGGTTGCTGGCTAACCTTCTGCTCGGCGTCCAGCAGCAATACCTGGGCGATGCCGGCGCTGTCGCGCAAGATGGCCCGTTGCGGCACGGTGATGCCCTGGCTGTTGACCGCCTGTTCCAGGCGCACGCGGATGAAACTGCCCGGCAGCAGGTCCAGGTCGGGGTTGGGGAACTCGCTGCGCAGGGTGATCTGGCCGGTGCTCGGGTCGACGCTGAGGTCGGTGAACAGCAACTTGCCGGGCAGCGGATAAGGGCTGCCGTCGTCCTGGATCAAGGTGGCCTTGGCCTGGCCTTGGCCGACCGCTTGCAGTTGCCCTGCGCGAAAGGCGCGGCGCAGGTCATTGAGTTCGCGGGTCGATTGCGTGAGGTCGGCGTGGATCGGGTCCAGTTGCTGGATCAACGCCAACGGCGTGCTTTCGTTCTGCCCGACCAAGGCACCCTCCGTCACCAGGGCGCGGCCGATGCGCCCGGATATCGGCGCGGTCACCGTGGCATACCCGAGGTTCAGTTTCGCCCGTTCCACGGCGGCCTTGTTGGCGGCGACGTCCGCGGCCGTCTGGTGCACGTTGGCCCTGGCGTTGTCGTAGTCCTGGCCACTGATCGCCTTGTCATCGATCAACTGGGCGTAACGTTGTGCCTGCAAGCGGGCCTGGAACGCATTGGCCTCGGCCTTGCGCAACGCCGCCTCGGCACTGTCCAGGTCGGCCTTGAACGGCGCCGGATCGATGCGAAACAGCACCTCGCCCTGTTTGACGTCGCGGCCTTCGTGAAACACCCGCTGCAAGACCACGCCGGCGACCCGTGCCCGGACTTCGGCGACCCGTGGCGCGGCGATCCGGCCGCTCAGCTCGTTACTGATCGACAGCGGCCGGGCCTGGACCGTTTCGACACGCACGCTTGCCAGCGGGGCGGAGGCTTGCGGGTTCGAGGCACTATCACAGCCACTGAGCAACAGCACGCCCACCAACAGGCCCAGTGTGACGAAAGGAATCTTGGACATGGTGCTTCCCCAATATTGAGCCGCCCATGGTAGGGATCGAAGCCAATGCCAGGGGTGAAGCTTTGTAGGCGCTCTGTGAAATTGTGTAAGCGCACAGGCCGCTAGATCCGAAAATGCCCCACCAACTGCTGTTGATGGTTGGCCATGGCATGCAACGAGTGGCTTGCCTGCGACGCTTCTTCCATCCGGCCGGTCAAGGTTTCGCTGATTGCCCGAATGTCGCTGACGCGATGGCTGATGTCTTCCACGACAGCGCTTTGCTCCAGGGCGGCGCTGGCGATCTGTTGGTTCATGTGTTCGATCACTTCCACGGCGTCGGTGATGTGTTGCAGCGCCAGATGGGTCTTTTCGACTTGAGCGACGCTGTCCCTGGCCTGTTCGCGGCTCAGTTGGGTGCTGTGCACGACCTCCTGGCTCAACTGTTGCAACGCTTCGATCACCGTGCGTATCTGCACGACCGAGTTCTGGGTGTTGCTGGCCAGGTGGCGAACCTCATCGGCCACCACGGCGAAGCCGCGCCCCTGTTCACCGGCCCTGGCCGCTTCGATGGCGGCATTCAAGGCCAGCAGGTTGGTCTGCTGGGCAATGGCACAAATCACGTCCAGCACCTGGCCAATGTGTTGACTGTTGCCGGCCAGCGCCTGCACTTGCTCGAGGGTGGTTTCCAGGCGCCGGTCGAGGCTGTCGATGCTGGTGACCGCGTTGGCGAACAATTCCCGTCCCGATCGGCTGGCGTTTTCGGCAACGGTGGCGGCATCGGCCGCCTGGTGGGAATGGCGAGCCACCTCCTGGGCGCTGGTGCTCATTTCATGCAAGGCGGTCGCTGCCAGCTCGACTTCCCGGTACTGCGTGTGCATGCCCGCGCTGACTTCCCGGGCCACTCGCGCCGACGTATCGGCGGTGTTGCGGGTGTCCAGGGAGGCTTGCTGGATATCGCGGATGATGGGCTGCAACTTGTCGAGAAAACGGTTGAAACCCCTGGCCAGATGGCCCAACTCATCGTGGCGGTCGTTGGGCAGGCGCTGGGTGAGATCGCCGTCGCCTTCGACAATCGCATCGAGCATATGCGCCACCCTCAGCAGTGGCCGGGTCACGCCGTAAGCGGTGAGCCAGATGAGCAACAGTCCCAAGCCGGCAGCCAGCAAGCCCAGGCTGAGGTTGAACCAGTTGGCCTGGCGATGCTTGTCGTCCAGTTGCGCCTGCATGTGCAGGGCTGGCGCTTGCACAAGGGCTTCAGGTACGCGTATCTGCAATTGCCAGGGGCTATTGGCGGCAACGGTTTGCACGGCTTGCCGAACGTCGACCGAGGTGCCGTCAACCGTGCCGCTATGGCCGGCAACTTGCCCTGACGGGGAAAGAATGTTGATCGCGCTGTGGCCGGGATACAGGTCGTTGGCCAGGCTGGCGGCCAGTTGCTGGAGAGTATCGAGGCTGATGTCCATGCCCACCACGCCGATGACGTTGCCCTGGTCCAGCAGCGGTATGGAGATGCTGCTCATCAACGTCTTCTGGCCTTCGACTTCGATCGCGTAGGGCTCTGTCACGCAGGTGCGTCCCAGGGTCTGCGGGCAGACGTACCAGGCGTTGGCCGGCTCGCTGCCCGGTGGTGCGGTGTTGGCGCTGATCTGGGCTTCGCTGAGCACCTCCTGCACCAAGTGGCCGGGTTGGCTTTGCGACCAGTACAAGGCGAAGCGACCCTTTTCGTTGCCGGCCAGATCGCGCTGGCCAATGAAACTGGCATCTTCACCGACCAGCGCGTCGGGAAACAGCACCACGTAGAAGCCGAGGACTTTTTCGCGGTTCTGGAGGGCTTGGCGGGTCGCGGCGATCAGGTCACGGCGCAGTTGCCCCGGCGTCAGTCGCCCGTTCCACGCCTGGGCGCGCAGTTGCAGGACCTGTTGGGCAAAGCCTTCTCCATAGATCGCGGTTTCGCTGAAAAAGCGCTCCACCCGCTGACCGTGTGCCAGGCCCTGTGCCTGCAGGCCTTCCAGGGCCGAGCGCCCGAGCAGTTGACTGCTTTGCTGCTTGAGCAGTGTTGCGCCTTGTTGGTTCTGATACAGGGAGGTACCGGTCAATGCCCCGACGACGGCCAGCAGGCACAGCCCACTCAGGAGCGTGATCCGCCATTGGATAGAGAGACGAGCGAAGAACATGCTGAGATTTTCCTGCGCTTAGGGATTTTATTGTTCTGTGCCCAGCACTGTTTGAACGACGGGCGAGGCTATCTTGCGGCAGAAAGCGCCTGCCGGTTATCCCGAATCGGCAGCCGTTGTGCCCAGGCGTTGGGCTAATGCAAGTCACTTAGGGCGACGACGTCCCTGTGGCGAGGGGATTTATCCCCGTTGGGCTGCGCAGCAGCCCCCCATACAAGCCAACTCAATCTATCTGACACACCGAGTTGTTCGGCTTTTAGGACTGCTGCGCAGCCCAGCGGGGATAAATCCCCTCGCCACAGGGGCTGACCTGTTTTGGGGCGCCGCCTCGGATGCTGCCGTTTTGGGATAGCGAAGGGTTTTGGCAAGGGCCTAGCATCGAATCCAGCGTGCAAGCAGAACAATAAGCTTTTGGACGTCGGCGAAACTGGCCGTCTCCGATCCAGCAACACTGCCTCATACAATAAGGTCAAGAACAATGAGTGTATCTTTCCCGATCAGCAGCTCGACGGAGTTGAAGCGCGGTGCCCTGGGCGTCGGCTTCATCATCTTCTTTGTGATTTCGGCGGCGAGTCCCTTGAGCGTCATCGCCGGCGGTTTCCCCATCGGCATCATGCTGGGCAACGGCGCGGGTACGCCGGCGTTGCTGCTCCTGGCGCTGTTGGTGTTGCTGGCCTTCTCGGCGGGCTACACGGCCATGTCCCGGCACGTGACCAACGCCGGTGGTTTCTATGCCTTCACCTCTCGCGGTTTGGGTGGCCTGGCCGGCGGCGCGGCGGGGGTGCTGGCGATGTTCGCCTACAACATTCTCCAGGTCGGTCTGTACGGCATGTTCGGCGGCGTGGTCAGCGGCACGATGGCCAGTGTCTTTGGCCTGGATTTGCCGTGGTGGACGTATTCGCTCCTGGCGATGGCGAGCATCGCGATTCTCGGTTATCGCAAGATCGACCTGTCGGCCCGGGTGCTGTCGGTGGTGGTCATTGCCGAGTACCTGGCAATCCTGACGCTGGATTTCGCCATCCTCAAGACCGGCGGCGACAGTGGCATCAATCTCGATGCGTTCGATCGCAGCCATGTGTTCAGCGGCACGCCGTCCATCGGCTTGCTGTTCTGCTTCGCGGCGTTCATCGGCTTCGAGGCCACCACCATCTACGGCGAGGAGGCCAGGAACCCGCACCGTACGATTCCCATCGCCACCTACAGCTCGGTGCTGTTGATCGGCGGTTTCTATGCCCTGTCGGTTTGGGCCATGGTGGTTGGCGTAGGCGCGGACAAGATCGTACCGACCTTGCAGGCGCTCCAGGATCCCACCACGTTCATCTACGGCATGTCCGATCACTTTGTCGGCCCGCACCTGACCCAGATCATCCGTGTGCTGTTCATGGTCAGCATCTACGCTGGGCTGCTGGCGTTCCACAACGCCGCAGCGCGTTATTTCTATGCCATCGGGCGTGACGGTTTGCTGCACAGCCGGTTGGGCACCACCCACCGCGTGCACCAGAGTCCGCACATGGGCTCGGTCCTGCAGAGCCTGATCGCAGCGGTGGTGGTGCTGATCTTCGCCGCGCTGGACGCCGATCCAATCCTGCAATTGTTCGCCTGGTTCTCCAACCTGGCCACGTTGTGCGTGATCCTGCTGATGGCCCTGACCTCGGCGGCGGTATGGGTCTATTTCCGCTCGCACCCGGAGTTGAAGCTGGGGCTCTGGCGCGGACGGATTCTTCCAGGCTTTTCGTGCCTGGCATTGCTGGCGGTCCTGGCCCTCGCGGTGATGCATTTCGACGTGCTGACCGGCGCCAGCAAACTGTTGTCCTACGGCCTTTGCGCCGTCATTCCCGCCGCGCTGATTGTCGGCGTGTTCCTCGCCGCCCGATTGCGCAAGTCCTCACCCGAGCGGTTCATGGCGTTGGGCAGCCACAAGCTCTAGGGCGCCACGCGATCACGTCAAACCACACAAAAAACTGCGCTGTCGTTCGGGACGGTCCGGCCGCGCGTGAAAGGAAGATGCTATGCACGATTATCAAATGCTCATCAATGGGGCCCGGGTCGACGGCGAAAACGGCCACTTCGATGTGGTCAATCCGGCGACCGGCAGCGTGTTCGCCCGCTGTGCGGCCGGTTCCCTGGCCCAGCTGGACCTCGCCGTCGAAGCGGCACAGTCGGCCTTTGTCGAGTGGCGATACAGCAGCCATGAAGATCGCCGCCAGCGCCTGCTGAGCATCGCGGCGGACATCGAGCAGGACGCCGAGTCGTTGGCCCGGCTGATTGTCCTGGAGCAGGGCAAGCCACTGGAACTGGCGTTCTCCGAAGTGATGGGCGCGGTGGCCTGGACGCGTTACGCCGCCGAACAACAGATCCCCGTGGAGTTGGTGGAACAGACCCCGAGCCAGCGCATTGAACTGCACCGCAAGCCGTTGGGCGTCGTCGCATCGATCACGCCCTGGAACTGGCCCTTCATGATCGCCGTCTGGCACATCATGCCGGCGTTGCGGGCCGGCAATTGCGTGATCAGCAAGCCGTCGAGCCTGACCCCCCTGAGCACTTTGCGCCTGGTGGAGATCATCGCGCGCCATGTCCCTCGGGGCGTGATCAATAGCGTGACCGGCGAACAGGGTTTCGGCAGTGCGATCACTGCCCACGCCGGCATCCAGAAGATTGTTTTCACCGGCTCGACCGCCACCGGCCAAAGCGTGATGCGCGGCGCCGCGGTCAACCTCAAGCGCCTGACCCTGGAGCTGGGCGGCAACGATGCCGCCATCGTGCTGCCCGGCACGCCGGTCGAGGCGGTGGCCGAAGACATTTTCCAGGCCGCCTTCCTGAACATGGGGCAGACCTGCGCCGCCCTCAAGCGTTTGTACGTCCACCAATCCCAGTACGAGGCCTTTGCCGAGGCCCTGACCGTTATCGCCAGGCGTCAGGTGGTGGGTGACGGCTTGGCGCCCGGGGTCACGTTTGGCCCGGTGCAGAACCTCGAACAGCTGACACTGGTTGAGGAACTGGTGGCGGACGCCCGTGCCCAGGGCGCGCGGATGTTGTGCGGCGGTGCCCGTCTGGACCGCCCGGGCTTTTTCTATCCGCCGACGCTGGTCGCCGATGTGACCGATGGCCAGCGCCTGGTGGATGAGGAACAGTTCGGGCCGGTGTTGCCGCTGATTGCCTACCAGGATGTCGAGGACGTCCTGCGTCGAGCCAATGCTGGCGACATGGGCCTGGGTGGATCGGTCTGGGGACGCGACAGCGAGCAGGCACAGGCCCTGGCCAGTCGCCTGGAATGTGGCATGGCCTGGGTCAACTGCCATGCGCAGATCCAGCCGAATACGCCGTTTGGCGGCAGCAAGATGTCCGGCTTCGGCGTCGAGTTCGGCCTTGAAGGGCTGTTGGAGTTTACCGGCCAGCAGCTGCTGTACGTACGCAAGCGTGAAACAGAGTGAGGACTGCAGCCATGTACGAGCACTACAAGACGGCACAGAAGAAGTTCTGGCACCCGATGAGTTCTTCGGCGCCAGCCAACCGCTCCAAGACGTTGATCATCGCCCGTGGCGATGGCAACTACATCACCGATATCGAGGGCCATCGCATGCTCGACGGTGTGGGCGGCCTCTGGAACGTGAACGTGGGCCATAACCGGGCTTCAGTGAAGGCAGCCATTGCCGCGCAACTGGACGAACTGGCTTATTACCAGACCTTCGACGGCATCGCTCATCCGCGGGTGTTCGACCTGGCCGAGCGGCTGACGTCGATGTTCGCCCAGGAAAACATGGCGCGGGTGCTGTTCAGTTCCGGCGGTTCCGATGCGGTCGAAACGGCCCTGAAAATGGCCCGTCAATACTGGATCGCCAGCGGCGAGCCAGGGCGCACGCGCTTCCTGTCGTTGCGCAATGGCTACCATGGCGTGCACGTGGGCGGCACCTCCGTGGGTGGTAATGGGGTCTATCACTACAACCACGGGCCGCTGTTGGCCGGTTGTCATCTGCTCGATACGCCGTGGCTGTACCGCAACCCCTGGGACTGCCACGATCCAGAGGAATTGACCGCTCACTGCATTCGCCAGTTGGAAGACCAGATCGCGCTGCTGGGTTCGCAGACCATTGCCGCGTTGGTCGCGGAGCCGGTGCAAGGTGCCGGTGGCGTAATCGTGCCGCCGGCGCATTACTGGAAGAGGCTGCGTGAAGTCTGTGATCGCCACGGCATCTTGTTGATCGCCGATGAAGTGGTCACGGGGTTCGGCCGCACCGGCTGCATGCTCGGCAGCCGGGGCTGGGGCGTCGCGCCCGACGTGCTGTGCCTGGCCAAGGGCATCACCGCCGGCTACGTCCCCATGGGCGCCACGGTGTTCAACCAGCGCATCGCCGATGCCATCGAGAACGGTCCGGGTTTCAGCAGCGTGATCATGCACGGCTACACCTACAGCGGTCACCCGACGGCGTGTGCAGCGGCCCTGGCGGTGCTGGATATCGTCGAAGCCGAGGACTTGCCGGGCAATGCCGGGAAAGTCGGTGCCCAATTGCTGGAGCAGCTGCAGCCGCTGACCGAACGTTATGCCGTGGTGGGCGAAGTGCGTGGCAAGGGCTTGATGATCGCCGTGGACCTGGTGGCGGACAAGGCCACCCGCGAGCCGCTGGACCCGGCCAATGGCCTGGCCTCGCGCATCGCCGAGCAGGCGCGCCGCGCCGGCGTACTGGTGCGTCCGATAGGCAACAAAATCGTGATGTCGCCACCGCTGACCCTCACCTGCGACGAGGCCGCCATGATGGTCGGTGCGTTGGACGGCGCGCTCGCCGACTGCCGCTAGCCCGAACAGCCGGCGCAGCGTGCTGCGCCGGCTCCTGAATATAAAGACAGCCTTCGAAGGCGCACCACAAGGAGCTCCAGCCATGCGGAACCTATCGCGTATGGAATTTTTCGGCAGTGGCCTTGCCTGTACGCTGGCGCTCTGCGCTGCGAGTCAGGTCCAGGCCTATGCGTTGTATGCCGATGACGACACTCACCTCAACGCCGACATGCTGGCGGTGTTCGGCCATTTCAACAGCCGCAAGAACTACGACGGCAGGCCCGGCGGTTCAACCTGGCGCGAAGGCTTTATCAAGTATGGCGTCAGCGGCGACCAGGGCCTGGCCGGCCGTGGCACCGCCTACGGTGCGTTCAGCCTGGTCAGCTCCGCCACCTGGGGCGATGGCGACGCGGCCGGCAATACACTGGGCAGCGAGCGCACGACGAAGATCGAAGACGCTTACCTGGGCTGGCGCTCCGCCGATCTGTTCCCTGTGCTGGGGCAGGACGGTGTCAATATCTCCGGCGGTCGCCAGGTGGTCAAGCTGGGCAGGGGGTTCTTGATCAACGATGACGGGCCGAACCTGGGCAAAGGGCCTGCCGATGGACGCTTGAATCGCGGGGGTGCCTATTACCTGGCCGCCCGGCACGCCTTCGACCAGACCGCCGTATTGCGTCTGGGCGGGCAGGAGGGACTGCATGGCAGTGCGGTCTGGCTCAAGTCCGACAACCGTGCACAGGCCGAAACCGAACTGGCCGCTGGCACGCTGGACTACACCGCTAAGGCCGGGACCTTGGGCTTGACCTGGATCCATGGCCTGGATGTGAGCGACCAGTGGGCCAGTGACTTCCAGAAGCAACGCAAGGGCATGGACGTCTACAGCATTCGTGGTGAAGGCGACGCGGGCATCGAGAACGCCAGCCTGGCATTCGAATACGCCTGGCAGGACAAGGACGCCGGCCCGCAGAACGCCTGGTACGCCGAGGCCGGTTATAGATTTGCCGATCTCGCCTGGGCACCCAAGCTGACGTACCGCTACACCCGCTATTCGCAGAAGTGGGATTCGCTGTTCACCGGGCAGAGCACGGGTTATGGCACGTGGTTCCAGGGTGAAGTCGCGGGCAATTATGCCGGGCCCTTCAACAGCAATACGGGCATTCATCATGTCGGCCTGACAGCCACGCCGTTGGAAAACCTGACCCTCGGTGCGTTGTACTTCGATTACAACACCGTACGTAAAGACAACGCCCTGAACCTGGATGCCCGTGAGCTGGATGTGTATGCCGAGTGGGCCGTCAACGAGCATTTGATCGTCACCCCGCTGATCGGCCTCTACAAGCCGGATCGGGATGCAACGACGGGAGGCAATCAAGTGACGGGCAATGGCACCAACGTGTACAGCCAGGTGACGGTGGCTGTGCCGTTCTGAGGCAGGAGTTGTTCGATAAAACCTTGTGGCGAGGGAGCTTGCTCCCGCTGGACTGCGCTGTAGGAGCTGCCGAAGGCTGCGATCTTTTGATTTTGATCTTTCGTTTGAGACTCAATGGGGTCGAAAAGATCGCAGCCTCGCTTCGCTCGACAGCTCCCACAGGACACTGATATGGCTGCACCTCCGGTTTCTAACCGACGGCAGGCTGGATATGCATCCGCTCGGCAATCCGCCGGGTCGTATCCATCACCATTTCAACCACGGTTTCCTGGCGCAGCAGCTTGAAGCTATGGGTGCTGCCCACGGCCGAAAGGCTGCCCACCACCTCGTCGAGCTCCGGGTTGACGATCGGCGCCGCGATACCGGTGAGGCCCAGGTTGAGTTCGTCGTGGGTCATGCAATAGCCATCCTTGCGGATTTTTTTCGTGGCCTTGGAAAAGCTTGCCCAGTCATGGCCGCTGTCGGGGTCGTTGGCCAGGTGTTCTTCGAACAGGCGTTGCAGGCGCCGGCCCTTTTGGAAGGCGATCAATACCTTGGATTGCGCACCGCGAAAAAACGGCAGTGGTTGGCCGCGGCCGAATGAGAACTGGTAGGTGTCACTGGGTTCGGCGATGTAGGTGTTGATGATACGGCCGTCGTAGAAAACGCTGGCGAACACCGCCAGGCCAGTGGCGTCGGACAGCTCGTGCATCAACTCGCGGCCTGCCACAAGGATCGGGTCGTACTGCCGCATCATCCAGTCCAGCTCAATGATGCGGGGCCCCAGGCCATAGCTGCCGGCATCCACCCGCACCAGCAGGCCGGCATCGCACAAGTCCTTGACGTAGCGGTACACGGTCGCCCGTGAGAGGCCCATGCGCTCGGCGATGGTATCGGGGTCGATCTTCAATGTGGCCGGGCCGAAAAGGTCCAGCACACTCAGCATTTTGCTCAGACTGCTCATTTCGCTCCTAAAGGGGGGAATGGCGCGTAGGGGGTCGTTGGGTGAGCACTATAGGTAGCCGCGGCGCTGATGAAAAGCCCGCGCACTCGCTCAGAAGCGCGTCGCCACGGTAACTCAATGCTTGAGAAATACAAGGGGATTTCCAGTCGTTTTGTCTTCTAAAATATGCATTAATCTCAAAATATGATTTTAATGCAGAAAAATAGCTTGTTTTGTCGATTGTGCTGTGTGATAAATCTCAGCCACTGCAAACGCTCGATGAAGAGGGCTGGAAATGAATGGTGCGCAACTGATAGTGAAGGCGGCGGTGGCAAGCGGTATCGAATACTGCTTCGCCAATCCCGGAACGACTGAAATTCCCCTGGTGGCAGCCATGGCCAGCGCGCCAGCCCTCAAGCCGGTGTTGTCCTTGTTCGAAGGCGTATGCACCGGTGCGGCGGACGGCTACGGCCGGATTGCCGGCAAGCCGGCGATGACCCTGACTCACCTCGGCCCGGGCTTTGCCAATGGCATTGCCAACCTGCACAACGCGCGTCGCGCCAACACCCCGATCGTCAACGTCATCGGCGATCATGCGTCCTGGCACGTCAATTACGATCCACCGCTGGCCAGCGACATCCAGGCGTTGGCCGGCAGCGTTTCCAAGTGGGTACGGACCTCGCGCACGGCATCGGGCGTCGGTGAGGATTTCCAGGAGGCGGTGCGTGCCGCCTGGCAAGCCAACGGTCAGATCGCCAGCCTGATTCTGCCGATGGACCTGCAAGCCAACACGGTGCAGCACGAGAAAGCCTTCACGGCATTGCAGGCTCCGGTCCGGCGTTTTGCCGGTGACCGGGTCGAGGCGGTCGCCCAGGCATTGCGCGATGGTCGGCGCCTGGTATTTATCGTCGGCGACCAAGGCTTGTCCGTCGCCGGCCTGGAAGCGGCGGGGCGTTTGGCGCAACTGCCGGGCGTGCGGCTGTTCGCCGAAACCTTTCCGCGTCTGAGTTATCGCGGTGGTGGCCTGCCAGACCTGGATCGCCTGCCTTACTTCCCCGAAGTGGCCATCGAGATCCTTGACCAATACGACGCGGTGGTCTGTGCCGGCGTCCCCGAGCCCATCAGCTACTTCGGCTACGAAGGCATTGCCTCCCGGCTGGCAGAGCGTGAACGCCTGCTGTGTCTGGCCGAGGTGGGGGACGACGTTGCCGGGGCGCTCACTGCGCTGGCCGATGCGCTCGAGGCGCCGGCTTACGTGCCCACGCCAACCGGTATCGAACTGCCGCCCGGCGAAGCCACGTTGACACCGCAGTCGGTGGGCCAGGTGCTGGCGGCATCGTTGCCGGACGACTGCATCGTTTCGGTGGAAGGCGGCACGTGCGGTTATCCGTTCTTCACCGCCTCGGCCCATGCCGCCCGGCATCGGGTCCTGACCAACACCGGTGGGGCCATCGGCCAGGGCATCCCGGTGGGCTTTGGCGCCGCCATGGCCGAGCGTGGCAACAAGGTCTTCTGCCTGCAGTCGGACGGCAGCGCCCAGTACACCATCCAGACCTTATGGAGCATCGCCCGCGAGCAACTGCCGGTGGTGATCCTGATCGCGGCCAACCACCGCTACGCCATCCTGCAGAACGAGTTGCGCCGCTTCGGCATGACCGAGCTGGGCCCCGAGGCCCTGAGCCTGACGGTGCTGGACCGTCCACGTATCGATTGGAAGGCCCTGGCCAAGGGCTATGGCTTGCCGGCCAGCACTGTGCACACCAACGGTGAGTTGCAACGCGCCTTGGCCAACGCCAAGGCCGACGGTGGTCCTTGCCTGATCGAAATGGCGCTGTGAAGGAGCGGATATGAACCCGATTCAATTGTTACCTGCGGTCGAGAAGTTCCTGTCGCAACCCGGGCGTCTGTTTATCGGCGGCACTTGGCAGGACGCCGCCAATGGCCGCCGGTTTGCCGTGGAAAACCCGGCCACTGAACAGACCCTGGCTGAAGTCGCCGAAGGTGGCGAACGCGACGTGGATGCCGCCGTCGCTGCCGCCCGCGCGGCCTTCACGGGGACCTGGGCGCAGCAGTCCCCGGCCCAGCGCGGGTTGCTGCTGTTTCGCCTGGCGGAACTGCTCGACCAGCATCGCGAAGAGCTGGCGCAACTGATCACCCTGGAAAACGGCAAGCCGATCGGCGCGGCCCGGGGCGAAGCGGCCAGTGCGGCCAACATCATTCGTTACTTCGCCGGTTGGCCGACCAAGATCGAAGGCAGCACGCTGCCGGTTTCGCCCTCCAGTGGCGCGCCGATGCTCAATTACACCTTGCGCGAGCCGGTGGGCGTCTGCGCGTTGATCGTACCGTGGAACTTCCCGCTGACCATGTGCGTGTGGAAACTCGGCCCGGTGCTGGCGACCGGTTGTGTGGCGGTGCTCAAGCCCGCCGAGCAGACGCCCCTGGTTGCCATTCGCCTGGTGCAGTTGATCGAGGCCGCCGGTTTCCCGGCCGGGGTGGTCAACCTGCTCACTGGCCTGGGTGCGCAGACCGGTGCACCGCTGGCCCAGCACCCGGACGTGGACAAGATCGCTTTCACCGGCTCGACCCAGGTGGGACGACTGATCGCCCAGGCGGCCACTGGCAACATGAAGAAGGTCTCCCTGGAACTGGGGGGCAAGTCCCCCAACATCATCCTGCCGGACGCCGACATTGTCCGGGCCGCCAAAGGCGCCGCCGATGGCATTTTCTACAACCAGGGCCAGGTTTGCACCGCCGGATCGCGTCTGTATGTGCACGCCAGCGTCCTCGACCAGGTGCTTGAAGAACTCCAGCGCCACGCGGCCGCCCATGTGTTGGGGCCCGGCCTGGATCCGGCCAGCAGCATGGGCCCGCTGGTTTCGGCCCGGCAATTGGGCACGGTGCGTGGTTACCTGCAACGGGGCCAGGAAGAGGGCGCCGAACTGATCTGCGGCGGTGATCGGCCGGCCCACCTGGAGCGCGGCCACTTCATCCGCCCCAGCGTGTTTCTCGATCGCGCCGAGCGCGCCTGTGTTGCCCGGGAAGAAATCTTCGGCCCGGTACTGACCGTCATGAGCTGGA
The DNA here is from genome assembly GCF_900101575.1 of Pseudomonas sp. NFACC37-1. Lineage (NCBI taxonomy): Bacteria > Pseudomonadati > Pseudomonadota > Gammaproteobacteria > Pseudomonadales > Pseudomonadaceae > Pseudomonas > Pseudomonas sp. NFACC37-1. The sequence continues at coordinate 405,092 of NZ_FMUZ01000002.1, forward strand.
CCGAAATCGATGAACTGGTGCTGCGCGCCAACGACTCGCCTTACGGCCTGGCGGCCGGTCTCTGGACCCGTGACTTGCGCTCCGCCCATCGCGTGGCGGCGCAGTTGAAGGCCGGCTCGGTGTGGATCAACTGCTGGAACGTCGTCGACCCGGCCTCGCCATTTGGCGGCTACAAGCAATCCGGCTGGGGTCGGGAAATGGGTAAGAACGTGATCGATGCCTACACCGAAACCAAAAGTGTCTTCGTCGATCTGGCCTGAACCGAATAATCACAAGAGGAACTGCTATGGATCTGGAATTGCAAGGCCGCGTGGCGATCGTCACCGGCGGCGGTATGGGCATCGGCAAGGAAGTCGCGCGCTTTTTGTCCCAGGAAGGTTGCAAGGTGGTGATCTGTGCGCGGCGCATGGAGTTTCTCCAGCAAGCCGCCGAGGAAATCACCGCCGAGACCGGCAACGAAGTGCTGCCGCTGTACTGTGACACCAACCAGATGTCGGCGGTGTCCGACATGGTCGAGGCGGCCCACAAGCACTTTGGCCGCATCGATATCCTGGTCAACGGTGCCGCGGCACCGTCCGGCGTGGTGCGCAACGACATCGAACATGCCGGCGACGACGAATTGCTCTCGGACCTCAACACCAAGGTGATCGGCTACTTCCGTTGTGCCAAGGCGGTGACCCCGCACATGAAGGCCGGTGGCTTCGGTCGCATCATCAACATCGGTGGCTTGACCGGGCGTGGCAGCAAGGTCCTCTCGGGCATGCGCAACCTGGCCATTGCCCACATGACCAAGACGCTCTCTGACCAACTGGGCCCTTCCGGTATCACCGTCAACCTGATCCACCCCGGTGTGGTCGATACCCCGCACATCCAGGAGCTGTACGAGCGCGAAGGGGTCAAGCAGGGCAAGACGCCTGAGCAGGTGGAGCAGGGCTACATCGACGCGACGCCGATCCGGCGCACCCTGGCGCCCATCGAAATGGGCTGGTTGATCGGTTTCCTCGCATCCCCCAAGGCGGGCGCCGTGACCGGGGAATCCATTGGCATCGACGGCGGTTTGACCCGTGGCATCTTCATTTGAGGAGCAGCAGTGATGAGTAACGGAACCCTTTTGGTCGCCACCGTGGGGCAAGCGGTGATCCGCAGCGCCGACGATGGCCGTACCTGGCATCGCCTGGGCCTGGGCCAGGACCTGGAATTCGATGCGATCACCCGATCCCTGAGTTTCCACCCGGCTACGCCCGAGGTGATCTACGCCGGCACCGACGTCGGCTTGTGTATCAGCCGTGATACCGGCGGCCATTGGCAGCGGGTAGATTCGCCGTTCAACGGGCAGACCGTCTGGAAGGTGGCCGTGGATCCCCAGGATGCACAGCGTATTTTCGTGGGCACCGGTGCGCCGTCGCGCGCCGTGCTGTGGCGCACCCTCGACGGTGGTCAGCACTGGGATCGTGCCCCCGTGGAGATCCCGGAGTTCTGCGACGGCGTCAGTCGTCCACGGCTGCTGGCTTTTGCCTACGACCCGACTGACCGCAACCAGCTCTGGTTCGGCCTGGAAGAGGGCGGGTTGTTCCACAGCCGTGACGGGGGGCAGAGCTGGACCCGCGTCGATGATCGCTTGCTGTGGGACTTCAACTCGGACGTGCACAACATCGTGGTCCTGCCCAACCATGGGCAGAAGGTCATCGTCGTGGTGTGCGTCAATGCCGTTTACCGCAGCCTCGACGAGGGGCAGACCTGGACCGGCATCGTCGCCCGGGAAGCCTTCGGCCTGTATTACGTGCGCGCCATGAATGCACCGTTGGGCGGCGAGGATACGCTCTACCTGAGCATCTCCGACGGCACCCCGGGCACCACTAGCAAGGTCCTGGTTTCCCGGGATGCCGCCCTCGGTTGGGAAGTGCTGCCGCTGCCACAACAGCCCAACTCCTGCGTCTGGGCGATTGCCTTGAACCCTGCCGACCCTCGCCAGATCGTCGCCGGCACCAAGTATGGGCATCTGTTCACTTCCGAAAATGGCGGTGACGGCTGGCAGAAGCAGTGGCGTGAATTCAGTGAAATCGCTGATGTGCTCTGGACCCCGGCCGTGGCGCAAATCAAGTCCGGGCATCAATCCATCATCAAGAAAAACTGAGGTATCGCGCGATGAAAGTCGAAGTCGTTCGTACTCACCTGTCGTTGTTCGTGAGCGACCCGGAAGTGTCGGCCCGTTGGTACGCCGATGTGCTGGGCATGCATGAAAGCGCCCGGGGTGAAAGCTGGATCATGATGGCGTTTGGTGCCAAGCATCACGACATCGCATTGCTCCGCGCAGAGCCCGGCGCCCACCAGGGCGGCCTGGGGTTGCAGCACTACGGGCTGGAGATCGCGGGCGACATGACCACCCTGCGCAAGCTCTACGGCATGTTGCTGAACAAGGGCGTCGAGGTGGTGAAGATCACTGACCACGAGATCGGCAACGGCGTGTACTTCAACGACCCCGATGGCAATCGCATGGAGTTTTTCCTCGAGTCCGAACACGACGACGAGCGCGGCAAGGCCCGCTTCAAGGCCGCTGGGGCCCCCAGCCGGCATTTCGATCTCGACCCACTTTAAAGAGGCAAGTCTGATGAAAACCGCGAATTTCGCCAGTTATCACATCCGCAAATGGTATAGCTTCGTCGAGGAAACCCTGGCCAACGAAACCGGCCAGTTGGCCGATGGCGAGCCGCTGTTCAAGTACGCCATTGGGGCGGTGATCGCCAACCCTTATGCCGGACGTTTCAGCGAAAGCCTGGCCGAGTTGATAGAACCGTCACCCTTGCTGGGCCAGGAGTTTGGTCGGCGTATCCAGGCCCTGGCCGGCGAGCATGAGATTGTCAGTTACGGCAAGGCGTGCCTGGTGGGCAGCCAGGGCGAGTACGAGCACGGCAATGCGTTGCTGACCAATCCGGCGGCGGATCCGATCCGTGTCGCATTGGGCGGTGGCAAGTCCTGGGTGCCCTCCACCGGCAAGCGGGGCGGGCCTGGCGTGACCATTGACGTACCGCTGGCCCACAAGGACGCGCTGTATGTCCGCTCCCATTACGACAGCATTTCCCTGTCGTTCGGCGATGGTCCCTCGGCCGACGAGTTGATCATCATCTGGGCCTTCGCCACGCGTGGGCGTTTGCATGCACGTCTGGGTGGTCTGCAGGCCGCTGACGTCAAGGGCAATGACGGCCTGTATTGAGGTGCGCTGACGTGGGAAGCCAACGAATGTCTGCAAACAGCCAGTTCTTCACCAATCGTTCGGGGATGCGCCTGCACTACTTGTCGTGGGGCAATGCGTCAGGCATTCCCGTGTTGCTGCTGCATGGGCTGCGGGCCTATGCCCAGACCTGGGCGTCCCTGGCCAATGCGTTGGGCGAGCAATTCTGTTGCCATGCCCTGGACCAGCGCGGCCGTGGCGACAGCGACTGGGCAGAGGCTTCCAGCTACCGGACCGAAGCCTATGTCAGCGATCTGGAAGATTGGGTCACGCACCTGGGACTGGAGCGTTTCATCCTGGTGGGGCATTCCCTCGGCGGCACCAATGCACTGGAGTATGCCCGGCTCAATCCTGGACGCCTGCAAGCCCTGGTGATCGAAGACATTGGCCCCGGCTCGTCGATCAGCGGCGACGGTGCCGAGCGCATACGTCGCGAAATGAGCCAGACGCCCCTGTCGTTTCCCGACTGGGAAAGTGCCTCGCAGTTCTGGCGCCGCTCACGTCCCGGCCTGTCCGCCCAGGGGCTGGCGTCCAGGTTGACCCATTCGATGAAGGAAACCCCGGCAGGCATCGGCTGGCGCCATGATCAGGCCGGCATTGCCCAGGCGCGCCTGAGCATCACCCCGACCGATCTGTGGCCGGCGGTCCGGGCGTTGGATTGCCCGACGCTGTTCATCCGGGGCGCGCGCTCCGATTTTCTGCCCGAGGCGACCCTGGAGGCGATGAAGGAGGCCAATTCGCGCGTGCATACAGCGCAAATCGCCGACGCCAGCCATTATGTCCATGACGACCAGGAGGATACGTTCAACCGTGTCGTCATGGATTACTTGCACGACCAATGCCTACAACCACAACAACAAAGCGGTGAATAACGATGAAGCAGGAGAAAACCCAGGTTGTCATCGTGGGCGGCGGCCCGAACGGGATCACGGCCGCTCATTACATGGGGCTGTACGGTATCGACTGCATCGTCCTTGAATTGGCTGACGGCGTCCTGCCGTATCCCCGCGCGGTGGGCATGGATGACGAGGCGCTGCGGGTGTTGCAGGGCATCGGCATCGCCGAACTGGCCGCGCGCGACATGATCTGCAACGTGCCCCTGCGTTACTACAATGCGCGAGGCGTCTGTTTTGCCGAGGTCAAGCCGAGCACGGCGAACTATGGCTGGCCGATGCGCAACATCTTCATGCAACAGTTGCTTGAAACGACATTGCGCGAGCAGTTGGGCAAGCACGCCAGTGTCGAGTTGCGCCAGGGCCATGAAATGCTCGACCTGGAGCAGGATGCCGAGGGTGTGACCTTGCAGGTGCGCGATGCCCGGGGCGAGCTCTATCAGTTGCAGGCGCAGTACGTGATCGGTGCCGATGGCGGACGCTCCAGCGTGCGCAAGAAACTCGGCATTGAACTGCTGGGGCTGACCCATCCGCGCAAATGGGTGGTGATCGATACGGCCAACGACACCCTCGACGCACCGTATACCGCCTTGCATGCCGACCCTCAGAGACCTTTCGTCTGCATCTACCTGCCGTATCAGCAACGGCGCTGGGAGTTCATGCTCCTGGAGGGCGAAGACGAAACCCGGATGTGCGAAGAGGCGACGATCCGGGACTTGATCCGTGGGCATATCGGCGATGCGGTCGACCAACTGGAAATCATCCGGATCCGCGCCTACACCCATAACTCCCGGGTCGCGGCGCGCTTTGTCCAGGGCCGTGTGGCATTGGTGGGGGATGCGGCGCATATTTCCCCGCCCTGGGCCGGGCAGGGGCTCAATTCGGGCTTGCGTGACGTCGTCAACGTCAGTTGGAAGCTCGCCGCGATTCTCCAAGGGCGGGCGTCGCCGGCGATCCTGGCCAGTTACGACCAGGAGCGCCGTGGGCATGCGACCGATCTCATTGCGTTGGCCGACAACATGGGCGCCATCCTGGGGCTGACCAACCCGTTGATGGCGGGTGTACGTGACTGGTTGTTCCAGGCCGTCAACAGCGTCGACAACCTGCGTTCGCACTTGCTGGAATTCAAGTTCAAGCCCAAGGCGACCATCACCAAAGGCCTGGTGTATCACGAGCGCGCCGAGCTGCATGAGGATGATCTGGTCGGGCAGTTGTTCATCCAACCGTCCATCGAAGATGCCCAGGGCCAGCGCCGACGCCTGGACGAGGTGCTGGGGCATTCCTATGCGGTGCTGGGGTATCGGGTCAACCCGAGCGAACAGCTCAGCGAAGAAACCGCCGCCTGGTGGGCGCGCTGGGAGACGCGCTTCATCCAGATCAATCGGTCGCGCAGCGGCGTGGGGCGCAACCAACCCTTGTCTGCCAGCGGGGCCATTTGCGTCGAGGATGTCGATAACCGCCTCGGCGAATGGTTTGCCAAGGTGCGTGATTGTGTCGTGGTGGTGCGGCCGGATCGGTTCGTTGCCGCGATCACCACGCCCGAGCGGCTCGAGGGCGTGTTGCGCAAACTGGCGGAGCAACTCTCATGAGCCGCGAAGATCATCTGTTGGTCCGGCTTCACGATGCCGCGCAGGCCGTGCACGCCTTGCCTTCGTTGGAGCCACAGGTCGTCGACCTGCCGATGGGCTACACCTTGCAGCGCGAGGCACTGCGCCGGCGCCAGGCCGGGGGTGAGCGGTTGACCGGATGGAAAGTGGCCTTCGCCGGCCGCGCCGCCCAGGACCGTTTCGGTATTGATGAGCCGGTATTGGGCGCACTGACCGATGCCATGGTGGTGGAGCCCGGCCGCGAGGTGTCGCTTGCGCGGCTGATCCAGCCGAAGTTGGAAATCGAGCTGGCGTTTGTCCTGGGGCGTACGCTGGTGCCCGGTTTCTACAGCGACGAGGACATCCTCGCCGCCGTGTCCGAGATCGCGCCGGCATTCGAAATTGCCGATTGTCGCTGGCAGGGCTGGCGTTTCGGCGTCGGCGCGTTTCTTGCCGACAATGCCGCCGCGGGGCTGTATTGCCTGGGGGCGCGGGTACGTTTTCAGGCCGATCAGTTGCCTCAAGTGAGCTATCGGCTGGAGTGCGACGGGGGGGCGTGCGGCGAAGGGAATGTCCTGGCGCGCGAGGACACGCCGGTGGCCAACCTGTGCTGGTTGGTCCGGCGCTTGCTGGCCGACGGGCAGTGCGTTGAAGCGGGGCAGGTGGTGCTTTCCGGCGCTTTGTTGGCACCTTTGGAGATCAAGGCCGCCGAGTATCGGTTGTACATGCTTGGCATGGAACTGGCTTTGGTTTTCCGGTAGGAGCTGCCGAAGGCTGCGATCTTTTGATCTTTTGATCTTTTGATCTTTTTTTCTTTCGCTTGGGATTCAAGTGTCTGGGGGAAGATCGCAGCCTCGTTGCACTCGACAGCTCCTACACAGCTCCTACACAGCTCCTACACAGCTCCTACACAGCTCCTACACAGCTCCTACACAGCTCCTACACAGCTCCTACACAGTTTCTACGCAGCGTTACGTAGCATCGGGGTTAAGTGCAGCGCCACCGAGGACCAATGATCATGTTCGCCGAAGTCCGTACCTTCAATGATCCTCAGCAACACGCCGGTTCGATCCTGGGCTGGCAACAAGTCTATGACCAGCTCGGGCGTGGATGCTTGTCCAGCGAGCTGCGCCAGGTATGCGCTGAACGTTTCCAGATCTTCCAGGAGGTGCTGGATAAACGCGTGGTGCAGCACGGTTGCGCGCCAAAAGGGCGCTTGTGCATCGCCATGTCGCTGGGCGGTGCGCCGGTGGTCCAGGGGCACCAGGTGGGCGCCCACAGCGTCGTGTTGTTGCGCGATGGCGAAGACTTCGTCTTGCACGCCCCGGAGGGCATGCATTTCTTCGCGGCCAATGTCGACACGGTGCGGTTCGCCAAGCTGGCGGCCTACGAACTGTCGAGCGAACAGCTCAAGCGTTTGAAAAGCGTGTCCCAGGTCAGCGTGGATGAAGTGGTACTGCGCCGCGTGCAACAACGCATCCACCCACTGTTTCGTCGCCTTTTGGAACAGGCGGACGCCGTCAATCCCGCTTCGGAAAAAATCCTCGAAGACGTTCTGCTCAATGCCTTTCTCGACCTGTTCAGCCACGCCTCGGACGAGGTGCGTGGCCGACGCGGCAACTTTGCCGTCAGTGCCTATCTGGTCAAGCGTTGCCAGGAGCTGGTCGTCGCCAGTGCCGATGTGCCCTTGAGCATTCTCGACTTGTGCGAGCAATTGCGAGTCAGCCGCAGGACCCTGCAGAACAGTTTCCAGGCGGTGACCGGGATGCGTCCGGTGGAGTACCTGCGCAACCTGCGGCTCAATGCGGTGCGCCGCCGTTTGATCGCGACCCGTGCGGCGGAGCAGAACGTCAGTGAGATCGCCGTGGAGATGGGGTTTTTTCACCTGAGCCATTTTGCGTTCCATTATCGGGCGCTGTTTGGCGAGTCACCTTCGGATACGCCCAGGGCGCCGGCGTGATGAGACGCCGTTTGCGGTGTTACCGAAGCACCATCGCGCACCTGTAAAGGGCAGCCACTGAGCTGTTTGGTAGCACGCGGCTGCAGCCTCGCCTGTGGCAGGGCTCGCGGCAGCCAGTCACTTTTCCTCGGTAAATTCCTTCAAATCAAATGCTTGCACGATTGCGTGAGAAGTTGGCACGTATTCTGCCTTTTTGAATCCATGGATAATTGGATACAAAAATGCAGAAGGTGCTTCCATGCAATTTGTTCCGACGTACGCTGAACGCCTGCCCATGACCGCCGAGGAGGAGGCCTACAACTTCCTGCTCGATGCCATTTGTGGCGGTCGGTTACGCAAGGGTGACCGGTTGATTGCCGAGGACATTGCCAACGAGATCGGCATGAGCCGGATGCCGGTGCGCGAGGCCTTCCGCCGTCTGGATGCCCAGGGCCTGGTGACACTGCGGCCCAATCGCGGGGCGGTTGTCAGCGGCTTGGACATTGATGAGCTGCACGAAGTCTTCGAAATGCGCAGCGCCCTGGAAGGCCTGGCGGTCCGTGTCGCGACAGCACGCATTGGCGAGCGCCAGTTGGCCGCCTTGGAGCGCTTGCTGGACGAGATGGACGACTACCGCGAGGAAAGCGCCGAGTGGGTCAGCCGCCATCGCGCCTTCCATGAATACCTGTGCAGCCTCAGCGGTCGCCCGCGATTGCTCAAGCAGATCAGCGCGCTTTATTCCCTGATCGAAGCGCCCATGCGCCTATGGCTGCAGCATGTGGAAAAGCCCCTGAGTGCGCGTCAGGAGCACATGTTGATCCTCGATGCCCTGCGTGCGGGTGATGCCGATAAGGCCGAGGCGGTGGTGCGTGGGCACATCGAAGGCACCGTTCCTGAATTGATCGAGTTCCTGCAATCGAAAAAATAACGAGAGCAGGCCCCGAGCCTGCCCGTGTTCTGACTTTGAGTACTGCCCGTTACCTACTGAACTGGAGTGTCTGGTCATGCATAAGCCTCGCCTGTTGGTTGCCGCTTTATCCTTGGGTTTCTGTGCGCAGTGGGCGGTTGCCGCGCCTGTTGTCCCGGAGCGTTTGCTCAAGGTCGACAAACTCGTCTACTGCTCAGGCATGGATTCGCCGCCGCTGGTGTCTTTTGATGAGGCGCAGAAACCCAAGGGATTGACCGTGGACCTGGGGCTGGAAATCGCCAAGCGCCTGGGTGACAAGAAGGTGGAGTGGCGGGTCATTCCCTTTTCCGGATTGCTTCCCGCGTTGCTGGCCCGCCAGTGCGACATGATCGTCGATCAGTTGTTCGACAAGCCCGAGCGCCGCGAGGTGATCGACATCGTCAACTACATGTATTCCAGCCAGGCGGTGGTGGTGCCCAAGGGCAATCCGAAGGGCCTCAAGACACTGCCGGATCTCTCCGGGCACAAGGTCGCGGTGCTCAACGGTTCCACCATCAAGACCCTGCTCGACGCCGAGAACGAAACCCTGGCCAAGGCCGGCAAGCCGGCGATGAAGCTGGTGGTCTACAACACCGATACCGATGCCTTCCAGGCCCTGCGCATCAGCCAGGTCGACGCCTACGGCACCACCGTGGAAACCGCCGGTTACTACGCGGCCATGGCGCCCGACCTGTTCGAGGAAGGGGTGCCGGCCTTCAGCCGGATTCTCACCGGCCTGGGCATTCGCAAGGACGATCCGCAACTGACCGCCGCCGTGCAGCAGGTGATCGGCGATATGCGCAGCGACGGCAGCTACAGCCAACTGCTTGGCAAATGGCATGTTGCCAGTGACACACTTGATTGAGGTGAACCATCGATGAATTTCAATTGGGATGTGTTCTGGCAGTACCTGCTGCAGCCCAGTGGGGTGTACCTCACCGGGCTCTGGCTGACCTGCCTGATCAGTGTGCTGGCGATGCTGCTGGGCTGTGCCCTGGGGCTGGCCGCCGCGCTGCTGCGGTTGTCGAGCAACCCCTTGCTGCATTTGCCGGTGCGCTTTTACGTGTGGCTGATGCGCGGCACGCCGTTGCTGGTGCAGATCGTCTTTCTCTACACCGCGCTGGCCGCCGGCGGGATTTTCCGCTTCGAAGACATCGACCTGTTCGGCCTGGTGATCCCCGGCAATATCCAGGCGGCGATCATTGCCCTGGGCCTCAACGAGGGGGCCTACATGGCCGAGATCATCCGCGCCGGCATCGGCGCTGTGGACAAGGGCCAATACGAGGCCGGGCGCTCCCTGGGCATGACCTTCGCCAAATTGATGCGCCGCATTGTCCTGCCCCAGGCGTTCCGGGTCATCGTTCCGCCGCTGGGCAACGAGTTCAACGTGATGCTCAAGAACACCACGCTGGTCAGCGTGATCGGCGTCCAGGAACTGTTGCTCAGTACCCAGATGGTCACGTCGGCGACGTTCCGGGTGTTCGAGCTGTACCTGGTGGTGGCGATCTATTTCCTGTTGCTGACCACGTTGTGGGGCTTTTTCCAGCGCTGGCTGGAGACCCGTTTCGGCCAATCGGATCGGCCTTCGTCGCCACCGCCGGCGTCGACGCGGATGTTCGGTCGCAGCACCTTGAATCTGCTGAGGGCACGTTAACCATGGCGCATAAAAGCGAAGAGCTGATCATCGAGGCGCTAGACGTTCACAAGTCCTTCGGCGAGCTGCAGATTCTCAAGGGCATTTCCCTGCAAGTGCGGCGTGGCGAAGTGGTGGTGCTGATCGGTGCGTCGGGCTCCGGCAAGACCACTTTCATTCGTTGCATCAATCTGTTGGAAGACATCCAGGGCGGACGCATCCGCGTCAATGGCCGGGCCATGGGGTATCGCGAGCGCGCCGACGGCAGCCTGGTGCGTGAGTCGGAGCGCAACATCGCCCGGCAGCGGCGGGACATCGGCATGGTGTTCCAACGCTTCAACCTGTTCCCCCACATGACCGCCCTGGAGAACATCATTGAGGCGCCCATCCAGGTGCTCGGTGTGCCGCGCGCCGCGGCGTTGGAACAGGCCCGCGGGTTGCTGGAGCGGGTCGGCCTGGCGGACAAGGCCGATCACTACCCCTCGATGCTCTCCGGCGGCCAGCAACAGCGGGTGGCGATTGCCCGGGCCCTGGCCATGAAACCCCAGGCCATGCTGTTCGACGAGCCCACCAGCGCCCTCGACCCGGAGACCGTCGGCGAGGTGCTGCAAGTGATGAAGGAGTTGGCCGAGGAAGGGATGACCATGGTCGTGGTGACCCACGAGATGGGCTTCGCCCGGGAAGTGGCCGACCGTGTGGTGGTCCTGGACCAGGGCGAGCTTATCGAGCAAGGGCCGCCGGAGCAGATCTTCTGTCACCCCATTCACCCGCGGACCCGGGCTTTCCTCAGCCGGGTGCTATGACCGCTGCAAGGTTGTCTACCCCCTGAGTCCGATCAATCAATTCCCGTATTGAAGAGCTTTCGCCATGCTGACATTTTCTGCCCACGAATACCCTTATCCATCCCAACGCCAGAGCGTTTTCGCCCGTCGGGGCATGGTCGCCGCGTCCCAGCCCCTGGCGGCCCAGGCGGGCATCGAGATCATGCAAAAAGGCGGCAATGCCATCGACGCCGCCATCGCCACGGCAGCGGCGCTGACGGTGGTGGAGCCCACTGGCTGCGGCATCGGCGGTGATGCCTTCGCCCTGGTCTGGTGCAAGGGCCAGCTACACGGCCTCAACGGCAACGGGCATGCGCCGGCGGCCTTGAGCATCGAAGCGGTCAAGGCCGCCGGTCATGAGCAGATGCCGATCTACGGCTGGACACCGGTGACTGTCCCGGGCTGCCCATCGGCTTGGGCGCAGTTGTCGCAGCGCTTTGGCAAGCTGCCCTTTGTCGAGCTGCTGCAACCGGCCATCAGCCTGGCCCGGGACGGCTTTGCGCTGTCGCCGGTGGTTGCCCATCAATGGCAGATCGCGCTGAACGAGCTCACGCCCCATCGCGATGCCGTCATGGAAGCCTGGTTCGAGACTTTCCTGATCGAAGGCCGGGCGCCTCGGGCCGGGGAGATTTTTCGCAACCCGGCCCAGGCGCGCACGCTCCAGGAATTGGCCGACACCGGCTGCGAAAGCCTCTATCGTGGTGCGTTGGCCGAGCGCCTGGATGCCCACTCCCGGGCCAGCGGCGGCTACCTGCGCGCCTCGGACCTCAGGGATTATCGCGCCCAGTGGGTCGACCCGATCCACGTCAATTACCGAGGCGTGGATGTCTGGGAAATCCCGCCGAGCGGGCAGGGCCTGGTGGCCTTGATGGCGCTGAAGATTCTGGAAGGTTTCGACTTCGATCAGCGTGACAGCCAACAGACCTGGCATCGTCAACTGGAAGCGATGAAGTTGGCCTACAGCGACGGCCTGCACTACATCACCGACCCCCTGCACATGCGCGTGGCGGTGGCTGACCTGCTCAGCGATGACTACAGCGCCCGTCGGCGCGGGCAGATCGGCGAACAGGCCCAACCGCCCAAGCCCGGCGACCCCCACGCCAGCGGCACGGTGTACCTGGCCACCGCGGATGAGGAGGGCAACATGGTCTCGTTCATCCAGAGCAACTACCACGGGTTCGGCTCCGGTGTGGTGCTGCCCGACAGCGGAATCGCCCTGCAGAATCGCGGGCAGGAGTTCAGCCTCGATCCGAGCCACGCCAACTGCCTGGCCCCGGGCAAGAAAACTTTCCACACCATCATTCCCGGGTTCCTTACCCGTAATGGCGAGGCCCTCGGCCCCTTCGGCGTGATGGGCGGCTACATGCAGCCCCAGGGGCATGTGCAGATGGTTATGAACCTGGTGGATTTCGGCCTCAACCCGCAAGCGGCCTTGGACGCACCGCGTTGGCAATGGCTGGGAGACATGAAGGTCGGGATCGAACAGGGGGCTTCACGGGACCTGGCCAATGCCCTGGCGCGACGGGGGCATGAGGTACAGATCGCCAGCGACCTGACCGACTATGGGCGTGGCCAGATCATCCTGCGCGACCCGGTCAGTGGTGTGCTGTGCGGCGGGACCGAACCCCGGGCGGATTCGCATATTGCCGTTTGGTAAGGGCCGTCAATGACGATCAGTCGGTACGGGCGTCTGCCAGTGCCTGCCTGATCGCCTGTGCCAGGTCCAGCAGTACCGCGGCATAACGTTCTTGCACTTGCTGCGCTGTCTCAACGGTCGCCAGGCTGATGTTCAGCGCATGGGTTCGATAGGCCGGGTGCCCGAGCGGGGTGGCGATCGCCATGACCTCCGGCTGCCATGAGGCCACGCAGTACCCGGTCGCCCAGACGTGCCTCAGCGCATCGTCGATGTCCTGAATCAGTTGGCTGGCGCGGGACTCGCATCGGCGTGACCTGAACAGCTCCAGCAATGGCCTGCGTTGTCCTTCTTCAAGCCCCGACAAGTAAGCCCGGCCCAGGGACGTCACGTCCATGGGCAGGCGCTGGCCGGCGAGTACATTGCGCGGCGACTTGCGCTTGCCGAAGCGAATCGATTCCAAGTAGATCATTTCGTCGCCATCGGCGGCGGCGAGGCTGACGTTGACCTGATGTTCGCGAGCCACTTGCAGCATCAGCGGCGTGGCGATCTGCAACAGCGTGCTGGCGTGGTACATCGAATGCGCCAGCCCAAGCAGGGAAGGCGCCAATCGGTAAGTGCCCGCGGTCGGGTCGTAATCCAGGAAGCCCGCGTGGACGAGGGTTTGGCTCAACCGGCTCACGGTGGATTTCGACAAGCCCGCCATCTCGCTCAGGTCGCCATTGGTAAGCGATTCGGTGCCCGGCCGGAATGCCCTGAGCAAATCGAGGCCGCGCTCAAGGGATCGGTTGAGCGGCGCCTTGCCTTGTCCTGGCACGTTTGCCGAAGCAAGGCCGGTATCACCCTGTTCCAACAGGTGGAACGGTCGCGTTGTCATCAGGTTCGCTCTCCCTCAGATTGAATCCAAGCTTGGCTCATCGCCTGGCGGTCAATCAACTGAATAATAAGAGAGGCACCGTATGACGATCCCTCAGCAATTGTCTGGCCCGATCGATTTGTCTGTCGTGGATGGCATCGCGACCCTGACCCTCAATCGACCTGAAGCGCGTAACGCAATCAGCGATGAAATGCGTGCATTGCTGATCGAACACCTGGAGCGGATTGCCTCGGACAACGCAATCAAGGCGCTGGTCGTGACCGGCACCGGCAAAGGCTTCTGCGCCGGTGGCGACATCAAGGGCATGCAGGCACGCATGAGCGCTCCCGCCGGCTCCGTGGCGTTCAATGGCTGGAAGCGCCAGCAACGGGTGCATCATGCCGTGTCGCTGCTGCACAACCTGCCCAAGCCGACCATCGCCGCGGTGAATGGCGCCGCGACGGGCCTGGGTTGCGACATGGCGTTGAGCTGCGATTTCATCATCGCCTCCGAGCACGCCAACTTCGCGATGAGCTATATCGCGCGGGGCCTGATTCCCGATGGTGGCGGCCTGTATTTCCTGCCCCGTCGTGTCGGCCTGTCCAAGGCCAAGGAACTGATCTTCAGCGGACGCACAGTCGCGCCGGTGGAAGCCCTTCGGATCGGCATGATCGATCGCGTCGTCGAGCACGATCATCTGCTCTCGTCGGCCCACGATTGGGCGTTGCAACTCGCGGGTGGATCCGCCACCGCCCTGGCGTTGAGCAAGTCGATCCTGAACAACACCTTCGAGCTCACCCAGAGCCAGATCTTCGCCATGGGTAGCCAGGCCCAGGGCATCTGCTACACCTCCAGCGAGCATCAGGAATCGGTTGCCGCCTTTCTTGCACGCAAGGCCGAGCGGAGCTGAACCATGAACAAGATCGCTCGCCTTCTCAGTCCCGCCAGCGTCGCCGTCATCGGCGCCTCGGGCGACGCCCGCAAAACCTCGGGTCGACCCATTGCGTTCCTGCGCAAGCACGGTTTCCAGGGGCGCTTGTATCCGGTCAATCCACGTTACGACGACATCGACGGCCTGCGTTGCTATCCCAGCGTCGCCGAGTTGCCGGAAGTGCCGGACGTGGCGATCATTCTGCTGGGGGCGGCGCGTGCCAACCAGGCCGTCGCGCAACTGGCGGCCCTCGGTTGCCCTGCGGCGATCGTATTGGCCGGAGGCTACGGTGAAACCGGTTCTGAAGGCGCCGCGCGCCAGGAAGAACTGAAAGCGGTTCGTGGATCAATGCGGATCCTGGGCCCCAACACCATCGGCCTTGTCAACTTGACCGAACGGATCACGCTGTCGGCCAGTGGTGCGCTGGACATGGACGAGCTGCTGGCCGGCCGGGTTGCCGTCGTGTCGCAAAGTGGCGGTATTCTTGGCGCGCTGCTGTCCCGCGGCGTTGCTGCCGGCATCGGTTTTTCCAAGCTGATTTCTACCAGCAACGAGGTCGACCTGGACGTGGCCGACTTCGTCGATTACCTGGCCGACGACCCCGCGACCTCGGTCATTGCCCTGTACCTGGAGGGCTTGCGCGACAGTGAAAAATTCTCCCGTGCGGTGCGCAAGGCTCGGGGTGCCGGCAAGCCTGTCGTGGTTTACAAAGTCGGGCGCTCACAGGCAGGGGCCCATGCTGCGGCCTCTCACACGGGGGCCATGGCGGGCTCCGATGCGCTGTACGGCGCCTACTTCCGCCAGCTTGGGGTGATTCGCGCCGAGACATTCGCCGACCTCCTGGATATTCCCTTTGCCTTGGCCAGTGGCAGGGTCATGCGCGGTCAACGGGTCGCGATTCTGACCTCCACCGGCGGTGCGGGCACTTTGATCGCCGACAGCCTTGGCGTCAGCGGCTTCGAAACGCCCACGCCGGGCGTGCAGACCGCGGCGAAACTGCGTGACCTGGATGTGGGCGACCAGGCGGTACTGGACCGTAACCCGATCGACTTGACCTTGGCGGGGCTGCAACCGGAGTTGATGCGGGCGGCCATTGGCATCCTGTTGGACAGTCCGGATTTCGATGCGGTGATCAGCGTCGTGGGCTCTTCCGGTGTTGCCCAGCCACACCTGATGGCCGATGCCATCCGCGACAGCCTGGCCAACTCCGATAAACCGGTGCTGGCCTACATCAGCCCCCATGCCCCGGCAGCCGCCCGGCGCATCAATGGCTCCGGGGGCGTGGCGTTCAGTTCGCCGGAAAGTTGTGCCAGCGCACTGAAGGCGTTGGCAGCACAGGTCACCTTTTGCGAGCAATCCCATGAGCCTGGCACTGCGCAGGCCCGGCCTGAGGTTGTCCATGACCTGCCAAGTGGCCCGCTCGATGAAGAACGCAGCAAGCGCTTGTACGCCAGTTTCGGCATCCCGGTGACGCGGGAACGGGTGGTTCGCGATGGGTATCAAGCCGCTCAGGCTGCTCAGGAGCTGGGCGGTCATGTTGCCCTCAAGGTCCTTTCCGAGCAGATCCCCCACAAGAGTGAAGTGGGCGGCGTGGCCTTGCATTTGGACGCCGGAAATATCAGCGCGCGGCTGGATCGCATGCGTGACGAGGTCAGCAGCCATGTGGGTTTCGAACCGCCCACCTTTCTCGTCCAGGAAATGGTGACGGGAGGGCAGGAGCTCATTCTTGGCTTCCACCGGGACCCGCAACTGGGCCCGGCGCTCCTGCTTGGAATGGGCGGGGTTACAGCGGAATTGTTCCAGGACACCACCTTGCATTTGCTTCCGGTAAACCTTGAACAAGCCCGGCAGATGCTGCGCGCATTGCGCACCTACCCGTTGCTGGACGGCTATCGCGGGATGCCCAAGGCCGACCTCGACGCCGCCGCCCATTGCATCGTCGCGTTCTCGGACATGGCCATGCAGTTGGGTGAACGCTTGGTTGAGGCCGAGATCAATCCGCTGCTGGTACGTCCTGCCGGAAGCGGGGTCATGGCCTTGGACGGCTTGACGATCATGGCCTGACGGGAGCCGTTCCACTCTGTGGAACAGCTGCCTTTACCCTGGAATTCACGCTCGCATAATCAAAGAACGCTCATTTCAGACTCATAAAAACAAGTAGGTCTCTATGAACAGCCCCCATATTGCTATCCAGTCGCGCGGTTCCCCGAGCAGCGCCACGGTGACCGCTCCGACGGTGGTTTCCTTCCGTGACGTGTCCAAGTCATTCACGGTGAAAGGCGTCGCCAAGCAGGCGTCCCACAGCATCAACGTCGACATCCAGCAAGGCCAGTTGGTGACGATCATCGGCCCCTCCGGCTGTGGCAAGTCGACCTTGCTCAACATGGTCGCTGGTCTGTTTTGTCCCACCACCGGCGAGGTGCTGTACCGCGGCGAGGCCGTGCAAGGCATCAACGGCCGCACCGGCTACATGACCCAGAGCGATCATCTCCTGCCGTGGCGGGACGTGGCCGGCAACATTGCTGTGCCACTGGAAATCCAAGGCGTACCCAAGGCCAAGCGTGAAGCGCGGATCCGCGAGTTGTTGACCCTCGTCGGCCTCGATGGACATGAGAAGGCCTACCCCAGCCAGCTCTCCGGCGGCATGCGCAAGCGCGCCGCCCTTGCTCGCTTGTTGGCCTATGACCCGGAGACGCTGCTGATGGACGAGCCGTTTGCCGCGCTGGATGCGCAGCTGCGGATTCGCATGCAGACCGAGCTGTTCAAGCTCAGTCGCCAGCTCAAGAAAACCGTGTTGTTCGTCACCCATGACCTGGACGAAGCCGTGGCCCTGGGCGACCGCTGCCTGGTGTTCTCCGGCCGGCCAGGGACCATCGTCCGCGATGTACCCATCCCCTTGGGTGACGACCGCAACATCATCCAGCTGCGCAAGAATCCGCGTTACCACCAACTGTGTGGCGACCTCTGGGAAATCATCACGCCGGATCACGATGCCTGAAGGCCCAGCCCTGGAGAACCCTGCACATGAATATCTTTCTTGGTCGTCTCGCTATCTTCGCTGGGATCTTCTTGTCCTGGCAGTTCGCCTCCGGTCCGTTGGTGGACCCGTTTTTCGTCAGCTCGCCGTTGGAAATCGGCCGACGCTTCATTGATCTGGTCGCCAGCGGTCGGCTGTTCGCCCACGGTTGGATCACTGTCGTGGAAACCTTGGTGGGCTTTTTCTTCGGTGCCCTGGCAGGCATCACCGTGGGCTTGATCCTGGGACGCAATGCGCTGCTCGCCAAGCTGCTGGACCCCATCCTGACCTCCATCTACAGCCTGCCGAAAGTCGCCCTCGCACCGCTGTTCATCATGTGGTTCGGAATCGGCATCGAGATGAAAATCATCCTGACCGCCACCATCGTGTTCTTTCTGGTGTTCCTCAACACCTACAGCGGCGTCCGTGCCGTGGAACGTGAACAATTGGAAATCCTGCGTCTGATGGGCGCCAAAGAGCACCACCTGATCACCAAGGTCGTACTGCCGTCGGCCATCCAGTGGGTGTTCACCGGTCTCAAGCTGTCGGTGCCCTATGCCCTGATCGGCGCCATCGTCGGTGAAATCATGGCCGCGAACCGCGGACTGGGCTACCTGCTGCAGGACGCGGCAGGGCAGTTGGACACCGCCGGGGTATTCGCCGCGCTGATCGCCATCATCGCCTTGGCGTTGCTGCTCCAGGCCGCCGTTCGCGCGTTGGAGACGTACCTGATGCCGTGGAAGAAGGAACAGGACGAGCGGGAAATATCGGTCTGAACAACGCCATCACAACAACAAAAACAGAGGGTCGCATCATGTCTATCAAAGGTTGGATATCTGCTTTGGGACTCAGCGTTGTACTCGGTGCTGTCGCGTTCCAGACGCAAGCTGCCGAGCGTGTAAAAGTCGCCTTGGGGACGGAAGGTTTCGTGCACATGCCGCTGTTCGTCGCACTCGACGGCGGCCTGTTCGAAAAACACGGCCTGGATGTCGAGTTGGTCAAGTTCAAGGGTGGTGGCGCGGCGACTTCGGGCCTTGCCAGCCGTTCGGTCGAGTTCTGCTCATGCGCCATCCAGAATGCGATCAACGCCAAAATCAAGGGGGCCGACATTACGCTCTTGGGGCGCATGGTCGGCCAGTACGCCAGTAACGTCGTCATTCGCCAGGACGTGGCCGATCGGCTCGGCCTGGATGCCAACTCCACCGTCGAGCAACGCCTGGCCGCGTTCAAAGGCCTGCGCCTGGCGGTCAGCGGGGCCGGTGGCAGCGCTGATTTCCTGGTGCGCTTCCTCGGCCAGGAGGCTCACCTGCAGTCGGAAAAAGACTTCACTCTGCTTTACCTCAATAACGGTGCCGCAATGCTGGCGGCGTTCGCCCAAGGCAAGATCGATGGCTTCGCCTTGTCATCGCCGGCGTCGGACAGTGCGGTCATCGAGCAAAAAGGCTTCACCTTGCTGGACATGTCCGAAGGCATGGTCGCCGAGCTGGATGGGTATCCTTCGATCGCCCTCAGTGCTCGCCGGCAATGGGCCGAGGACAATCCGGCCATCGTAAAGGCTTTCCTCGCTGCCCTGGGCGATGCGACGAAGCTCATCAACGAACAGCCGCAGCAAGCCATGAAGGCGGTGCGCAGTCGTTTCGACGGTGTGAATGACAAGGTCTATGCCGCCGCCTGGGAAAGCAATCGCAAGTCGTTCCCGCGCACCCCGTACCTGACGGATGCCGACGTGGAGCGTGCGATCAAGTTCCTGGGCGCGATCCAGAACGAAAAGATCCCGGGCAAGGCCCAGGACTACCTGACCCAGTTGCGCTGAAGCGCGCTTGAATTCCACCCGGCCGGCGCTTCAAGGAGCACATTGGCAGCGCTCGGCTTCTTCTCGGTAAGCAGTCATGAAATCAATAAGAACAATGCCGCTCTGCGCGGCAGGGATGAGCTTTGCCGTGTATCTGCCTGTGGCAGGCGCCGAAGGGTTCTTCGAAGACAGCAAGGCCTCCGTGGAAATGCGCAATTTCTACATGAGCCGGGATTTTCGCGAGGGCGCGGGCCAGTCCAAACACCAGGAGTGGGCCCAGGGTTTTATCCTGCGTTATGAGTCCGGCTTCACCCCTGGCGTCGTCGGCTTCGGTGTCGATACGATCGGCATGCTGGGCATCAAGCTCGATTCCGGGCCCGGGCGTTCCGGCACGGGACTGCTGCCGGTCCAGGACGATGGGGATGTCCCGGACAATTATTCCAAGGCGGGCGGCACCCTCAAAGTCAAAGTCTCGAACAGCCAGTTGCGGGTCGGGACCTTGCTGCCGAAATGGCCAACCCTGGTCGCCAACAACGGTCGTCTGCTGCCGCAGACCTTCGAGGGGGCCCAGGTGCAGGTCAACGAATGGAAGCGCCTTGAACTCACCGCGGCGCGGATCCAGGGCACGGTGTACAGGGACCAGTCGGGCTCGACCGGTCTTGAGCTGAACAACAAGAACCGCCGCTTCAGCGGCCCCCTCGACGGCGGTGATTTCAATCTCCTCGGCGGGACCTTCCATGTGAGTGAGACGACCGACCTGATTGCCCAGTACGCCGTCCTGGAGGACGTCTACACGCAGCGATTCCTGGGCCTGACCGACCGCCGCAAAGGCGACTGGGGCAGCTTCACCAGCGATGTGCGCTTCTTCGACAGTGACAGCGACGGCCAGGCGCGAGGCGGCCGTATCGACAACCGCGCATTCAGCGCCCTGGGGACGTACAAGCTAAAAGGCCATTCGTTGGGGGTGGGCTACCAGACGATGTCCGGGGACTCGGCGTTTCCCTACGTGGCCGGCACCGACCCTTACCTCGTGAATTTCGTCCAGGTGGGTGACTTTGCCGAGAAGGACGAGTGTTCCTGGCAGGCACGCTATGACTTCGACCTCGGCACGGTCGGCGTACCGGGCTTGAACTTCATGACGCGCTATGTGCGCGGTAGCCGGGCCGACGTGCCGGGCGCGGATTCCGACGGTGAGCGCGAGTTCGATGTCGAACTGCAATACGTGGTGCAGAACGGTTCGATGAAGGGAATGAGCATGCGGGTTCGCAGCGCCACGTACCGAGCGGACTTTGCCCGGGACGCTGACGATGTGCGTGTGATCGTCAGTTACCCGCTGTCGCTTCTTTAGTCCAAGCCATTCAACGGGAGACAATCGATGGACGCTTGTGTAGTGCTTCAACGGGATGGTCATGTCGGCCAGATCATCATCGACAATCCACCGGTCAATGCCTTGTCGCTGGCGGTTCGGGAACAGTTGCTCGAAAGGCTGCAAGAAGCGTGCGCCGACAGCGCCATCCAGGCGATCGTCATCGCTTGTCTGGGGCGGACGTTCGTCGCTGGCGCCGATCTCAAGGCGTTTGACCTGCCCCCGCAGGTGCCTCATCTCCCTGACGTGCTGGCCGCGATTGAACAGGCGTCCAAGCCCGTCGTTGCGGCGCTGCATGGCTCGGCGTTCGGTGGTGGGCTCGAACTGGCCCTGGCCTGCCACTATCGTGTGGCCGCACCGGATACGCTGTTCGCCTTGCCGGAAGTCAGCCTGGGCCTGATACCCGGAGCAGGGGGCACGCAACGTTTGCCCCGTTTGTGCGGCGCAGAGAAGGCCCTGGCAATGGTCCTGGGGGGCGAGCGTATCGGTACGGCAGAGGCGCTGTCGATCGGCTTGCTGGATAGATTGAGCGACGCCTCGGTGCTGGCGTATGCCACCGATTTCGCCAGGGAGGTCACGGACAAACCGATCCCTCGGGTTTGCGACCGCTCGGTGCCTGAATTCCAACTCCAGGTTTTCCACGCGCAGGCCCAGGCAATCCTTCGCAAGGCGCCGGGCCAGGAGGCCCCCGCCATTGCCCTGCAAGCGCTGCAAGACGCTTGGCAACTGCCCTTCGCCGAGGGAATGGCCAGCGAGCGAGAGCGGTTTATCGCCCGCCGCCATAGCGAGCAGGCCAGGGCACTGCGGCACGTATTCTTTGCCGAACGGGACCTGGCCTCCAGGTGTCGCGCATTGGCCAGGCAAGCCCCCACACGGGCCGTCGACATCGTCGCGGTGATCGGCGCGGGCACCATGGGCAGCGGCATTGCGCTGTGCCTGGCCAATGCCGGAATCGCCACACGCCTGATCGATACGCAACCCGAGGCTTTGGAGCGTGGCCGCTCGACCATCGATCGATACTTCACCAGCGCGGTGGAAAAAGGCCGACTCGATGCCGACGAAGCCGCCCGGCGTGCCACGCTGATCGAGTTCGATTCGAGCATTGAAGGTGTTGCCAGCGCAGACCTGGTCATCGAGGCGGTGTTCGAAGACCTCGCGGTCAAGCAGGGTGTGTTCAGGGAGCTGGACCGCTTCGCCAAGCCGGATGCGATCCTCGCGACGAATACCTCGTACCTCGACATCGATGCCATCGCTGCCGTGACCACTCGCCCGGGCGATGTGATCGGCATGCATTTCTTCAGCCCGGCGCATGTCATGAAGCTGCTTGAGGTGGTCAGGGGGGCCCAAGTCCGGCCTGATGCCCTGGCAACGGTGCTGCAATTGGGGGGGCGGCTGGGCAAGACCGCTGTTGCCGTGGGCAATTGCTATGGTTTTGTCGGGAACCGTTTGCTGGCCGTTCGTGAGCGCGAGGCGAGTTTCCTGCTGGAGGAAGGGGCCGCGCCGGAGGACGTGGACCGGGTCATCCGGCAGTTCGGCTTCCCGATGGGGCCCTTCGAACTGCGTGACTTGGCAGGCGTGGATATCGCCTGGCGGAACCGGCGGGGCAGGGCCGATCAATTGAGCGCTGTGGAGCGCCAGTGCAATTGGATCGAGCAGTTGCATGAGGCGGGGCGCCTCGGGCAGAAAACGGCGGCGGGTTTCTATCGATACGAGGAAGGCCAACGCCGGGGCCTGCCGGACCTGTATGTGGCCAGGATGCTCGTTGCTCATCGACAAAGCCGTGGCATCGAGCCGCGTGCAATTGACGACGGGGAAATCCTCGATAGATGCCTGTTCGCCATGATCAATGAGGCCGCGCACCTGCTGGAGCAAGGCATCGTCGACAGCCCCAACGACATCGATCTTGTCTGGATTCACGGCTACGGCTTTCCCCGTTACCGGGGTGGGCTTCTTTACTACGCCGACCGGGTTGGCTTGCCCGGGATCGTCGAGGTGCTAGCCCGGTGGGCGGCTTTATGGCCTGAGCGAGGCCTGCGGGTGTCTACATTGCTTCAGTCAATGGCTGCGCAGGGGGACTCGTTCAATCAGCCACCCCTGAGTGGATCTTGATGACGACCTTGCCCTTGGAGCGTCCTTGCTCGACATAACCCAGGGCATCGGCCGTCGCGTCGAAAGTGAAGGATCGGTCAAGCACCGGCTTGATGCTGCCGGACTCGACGAGCGTGGTGATCTCACGCAGTTGAGGACCATTGGCGCGCATGAACACGAAGGTGTAGCTCACCCCCTTTCGGCGGGCCTTGCGGCGTATGCCACTGCTCAGCAGGCCCATGATCAGCCGCAGCGGCCAGGAAAATCCCTGGGCGAACTGTGGGGTGGGTGGTCCCGAGATGGAAATGAGTTGGCCACCGGGTTTGAGGATCTTCAGCGACTTCTCCAGTTCATCGGCGCCCAAGCTGTTCAACACGACGTCATAGTCCTGCAGCACGCTTGAGAAATCCTGCTGTTTGTAATCGATGACAACGTCCGCCCCCAGTGCCTTGACCCAGGGCACATTGGCGGTGCTGGTGGTGGTCGCAACGAAGGCGCCGAGGTGTTTGGCCAGCTGGATGGCGAGGGGGCCGACGCCACCTGAACCGGCCTGGATGAACACCTTTTGGCCTTTCTTCAACTGGGCGGTTTCAACCAGTACCTGCCAGGCCGTCAGGGCGACCAAGGGCAGGGCGGCGGCTTCTTCCAGGCTGACGTTTGTGGGTTTCAGGGCCAGGGCATTTTCGTTCACTGCAATCTGCTCGGCGAAGGTGCCGATGTGCCCATCCGGAACGCGGGCATAGACTTCGTCCCCCGGTTTGAAATGCTCGACACGGGATCCCACCCGCATCACGACCCCGGCCACGTCATGCCCCAATACCAAGGGAAACGAGTAGGGCAGGATCAGCTTGAATTCGCCTTTGCGGATCTTTGAGTCCAGGACGTTGACGCCGGCGGCATGCACGCGGACCAGAACGTCGTGGTCAGCCACTTCTGGGGCCGGGATGTCGCCAATACGGCCACTGTGCTTGGCGTAGCGGTCGATTAAAAATGCCTTCATGGTGCTTTGCTCTCATAAGGGATGCCGCGGACTGATCGCCCGGCCAGGCATCCGGAAATGCCAGCGCTGCCCTTCGCGCTGGCGCCCGCTGGACGATGATTACGCCGGGTCTTGATAGCGCCCGGCAACCTGGGACTGCTTGATTTGCCCGAGCAGGCCTTGGCGTGCTGCCTGCAAGGCATCCCAGCGTGCCTCTTCCTGCAGCGGCGGGATGGTCACCGGCTCGCGACGGTCAAAACCGACCAGCGCGGCGTCGACCAGCTCACCGACTTCCATGACTTCACTCAAGGTGTTGATATCGATGCCCGCGCGCTCCCAGATCTCGGTACGGGTCGCGGCCGGCAGGACGGCTTGCACGTAGACGCCTTTGGGCGACAGTTCCAGGCTGAGTCCCTGGGAGAGAAACAACACGAACGCCTTGGTCGCGCCGTAGACCGACATGCCGAATTCCGGTGTCAGGCCCACCACGGAGCCGATGTTGATGATCGCGCCGTCACCCGCCTTGACCAGGCGTGGGGCGATGGCGCTGGTCAATCGGACCAGCGCGGTGGTGTTGAGCGACACGAGGTTCGCGACGCTGTCGGTCGACTGCTCGATGAAAGTGCCGGACTGGGCGGCGCCGGCGTTGTTGACCAGGATACCGATGCTGGCGTCGTCCCGCAGCCGGGCTTCGACGGTCGTCAGGTCGCTGATCTGGGTCAGGTCGGCCTGGAGAATGTCGATGGCAACAGTGTGTTCGCTGCGCAGCTTGGCGGCCAGGGCTTGCAGGCGCGCGCCGTCGCGGGCCACCAGGACGAGATTGTGGCCGCGTTGCGCAAAGCGCTGGGCATAGACTGCGCCGATGCCGGTGGAAGCGCCAGTGATGAGAACGGTTGTGCGAGTGTCCATGGAGTTTCTCTTCTTCAAGGGGATGAACCGTCGCCTGATGAGCGCGGCTTTTAATTAGGATGATGATCGAAATCTAAACTGTCAATGAATTTGATTATGCTCGACATCTATGTATGATGTGAGGGTGATTTTCGAGCAGCACGAGGAGCGGAAAATGCGGGTGACCAAGGCCCAGGCCCAGGCAAACCGGGAGCACATCGTCGAAACCGCGTCTGTCTTGTTTCGTGAGCGAGGCTTTGACGGCGTGGGTGTGGCGGATCTGATGGCGGCCGCCGGGTTCACCCACGGCGGTTTCTACAAGCATTTCGGCTCCAAGGCTGACCTGATGGCCGAAGCGGCCGCGCGCAGCCTTGCGCAATCGCTGACCAACAACGCGGGTCTCGATGTGCCTGGGTTCGTCAATCTCTACGTGTCCCGGGATCACCGTGACGCCCCGGGCGGTGGTTGCACCATGGCGGCACTGTGTGGGGACGCTGCCCGTCAATCGCCCGAGCTGAAGGCAACTTTTTCCAGCGGCATCGAAAATATGCTGGCGGCGCTCGCGAGCCGGTACGAGATCGGGCAAGACGCGCCGCAGGCAGAGGTCAGGGCGAAAATGCTCGACATGTTGGCCCATGTCGTCGGCGCGGTCATGTTGTCGCGGGCCTGCCCGGACGATTCCGCCCTGGCTGATGAAATCCTCGAGGTCTGCCGCGCCCGGATCATCGCATCACTGCCGCCATCGCCGGCACAGCAGCCCTGACGGATACCGCTTGGCCTTACAGTGACGCCCGGACCACCAGTGGGCAATCCACCGGCTGGGCGCCCGTCAGTTCGAGGGTCTCGATCAGGTGCCGGGCCGCCTGGCGACCGATCTCGTAGTAGGGCAGTTGGACCGTGGTCAGCGGCGGCATGAACAGTTCGGCGATGCCGATCATGTTGTCATAGCCCAGCACAGCGACATCATCAGGGATTTTCAAGCCGCGGCCCAACAGCAGTTGATAGGCGCAGAAGGCGATGCGGTCGTTGCCGCAGACCAGGATGTCGAATTGCGGACGGCCGTCGACGATATGCCGGTCGAGAATGGCGGCGGTTTCACCGTAGGCATCGTGATCGGAAAGGTCGTATTGCAGGAGTGCTTCAGGCGCCAGCCCGAATGCCTGGCAGGCGCGTTGCAGCCCTTGTTGGCGCAGATTCCAGGCAACACTCTTCCTGGGCAAGTTGATACACAGCGGGCGCCGATAGCCTTGGCTCAAGGCATGATGCACGGCGCGGTACTGCCCGGCTTCATCATCCGGCACGTAGCTGACCAGTTGGCTGTCATCGGCCAGGCAATTGGCGAGTACCAGCGGCTTGCTCTTGAGTCGCTCGGGAATGCTCACCTGGCGCAACCCCATGGCACTGAAGATCAACCCGTCGGGGCGATGCGAGAGCATCAGGTCGATGTCCTGGTCGGTGGGCGGGTTGCTCAGCAGGTTGAGGATGAAGACGTTCCAGCCAGCCTGTTGCGCGGTCTGTTCGATGGACAGCAGCAACTCGACGGCGAACGGCGTGGTCGCGGTGTCCAGTGCGAACACACCGATGGTGCGCGCCTGCAAGTTGTCGCCGCGCATCCTGCGCGCCGACAGGCTCGGTACGAATTGCAGTTCATCGATGGCGCGGCGTACCCGCTGAAGGGTTTCGGGGCTCAGTTTTTCCGGCGTGTTGAGCGCGCGCGAAACCGTCATCAGGGATACGCCGGCCAGCTGTGCAACGTCTTTCACGGAAGTCATGCGAAGTGCGGCCAGTCAGGTTGACGCAGAATCATGACACAGCGCCCGGGCTTCTCGCGACTCGAATGACGCGACTCACAGCCAACCCGAGGCCAGGGGCCAGGCGTTGGAAATGGCGACGCGCCCGCCAGTCCCGCTCGCCAACAGCTTCACCCCGAGGCTGTCGGGCCGCGGATAGAGGCGACTGCTGAGGCTGAAGCGGCCGCTTTGTTCAAACACCTCGATGGATGAACGATCGAGAAACACCCGCAGATACAGTTGCGTTTGCGCCTGTTCTATCGGCACGCTGCGCTGGCCGCTCACTTGCGCACCCGAGCGGCTGCGATCGAGCACCAGGCGTCGCAGTGACGCGTCGTAGTACAGCAGGGTCTGTTCCTGCTCATCGGCACTGCAGCGCAAGGCGATGCCCAACTGACCTTCGGTGCAATCGAGCAGGTCCAGATGCACATGGAGCTCCAGTCGGTCGCCACTCACTTGCGGCACCCAACGGCTGCCCGACTCGCCCCACGGCGCACTGCTCGGCAACGGCGCCTGGCGCAGCGCAACCAGTTCCCGCGCCGGAAACACGCCGAGGCGATCGCCCTGCAGTTCCAGCTCCCGTGGCAAACCGAGCATGCCGCACCAGTGATGGGCCTGGCTCGGCATCGGGCTTTCCCACATGTCCAGCCAGGCCCACACCAAGCGCCGGCCATCAGCGGCCACCAAGGTTTGCGCGGCATAGAAATCGTGGCCGTTATCCAGCTCGATGAACGGCCCGCCGCTGAAGTGCCATTGGCTGTCGAGGTGGCCAATGCGATAACCGGTCTGATACTTGTTCAGCCGTTCGTAACCCGCCGCTGGCATGCCTTGGGGGGAGTACAGCAGTACGTCGCGCCCGTCGAGGCGAAACAGGTCCGGGCATTCCCACATGTAGCCGTCGCCGTCAGTGCCCCTGGACACGTAATCGAGAAATTCCCAGGCGCGCAGGTCCGTGGAGCGGTACAGCGGCAGCAGCGGCGTGTCGCCCAGGCGCGCCCCGGCAATCAGGTACCAATAACCATCCTCCTGCCAGACCTTGGGGTCGCGAAAGTGCATGATCGCCGCTTGCGGCGCGTCCTCGATAACGGCGCCATGCTTGACGAAGTGGACGCCGTCGACACTGGTGGCCAGGCACTGGACCTGGCGGATCAGGCGTTCGTCACCCACCTCTCCCAGCCAGGTGTGTCCGGTGTAGATCAGCGCCAGGGTGTCGCCACACACCACCGCGCTACCGGAAAAACAGCCGTCGCGGTCGAAGTCGTCACCCGGTGCCAGGGCAATGGGCAGATGTTGCCAATGAACCAGGTCGGCGCTCTTGGCGTGGCCCCAGTACATCGGCCCCCATTTGGCGTCGAAGGGGTGGTGTTGGTAGAACACGTGGTACTCGCCCTGAAAAAACACCACCCCGTTAGGGTCGTTCATCCAGCCCGTTGGCGGGGCCAGATGATAGTCGGGTCGATAGTCGTGGATCAGGCGAGACAGGCCATCACGCAGGGCCTGCTGCGCATGTTCGAGAGAGGCGGGCATCGGATTGCTCAGGCTATTCAAGGATAAAGTCATAGGGCGCCCGCATGGGCCGGGCGCAGGGCGACGTCATCGGGCAGGCGGTCGATGGCGTGGCGTTTCAACGCCGTGCCGTGTGTGTCGAACACATGCAGATGGTTGATATCCAGTTGCAGTTCGACCCGATCACCCACTCGCCATCCGGCGTTGACCTCACAACGACAGACCATGGGGTCGTCCTGGCCGGTGTCGAGGTGCACATAGGTTTCACTTCCCAGGTATTCGACCCCGCTCACCACGATGCCGGCCGTTCCCTGGGCCGCCTTGAGGGCAATATGTTCCGGACGAATCCCCAGGCTCAGTTGCGCATTCGCGGCCAGGCCCGAGCTGTCGAAGGGCAAGGACGAGATGCCCAACACCAGGCTTTCAACCTGGCTGGTTTCGCCTGGCGCATGCAGGAACGCGGCAAGGAAATTCATCCTGGGTGAGCCCAGGAAACCGGCGACAAAGCGGCTGGCCGGACTCTCATAGAGTTCCCGTGGCGAGCCGACCTGCTCGATGCGGCCGCCGTTGAGCACGACAATCTTGTCGGCCAGAGTCATCGCTTCAACCTGGTCGTGGGTCACGTAGATCATGGTCGAGCCCAAGCGCCCATGCAGCCGGGCGATTTCGTTGCGCATCTGCACGCGCAGGGACGCGTCGAGGTTGGACAGTGGCTCGTCGAACAACAGAATGTCCGGCTCCCGCGCCATGGCCCGGCCCATGGCCACGCGCTGGCGTTGGCCGCCCGACAGTTCCCGTGGCTTGCGTTGCAGCAGTTTGTCCAATTGCAGGATCTGCGCGGTTTTCAGCACCCGCTCGCGCAGGCTGGTCTTTTCGGTCTTGGCCAGCTTGAGGCCAAAGCTGATGTTGTCGTAGACGCTCATGTGCGGGTACAGCGCATAGGACTGGAACACCATGCCGACGCCACGCTCGCGCGGCTCCAGGTCGTTGACCCGGCGTCCGTCGATCAGCAGGTCGCCGCCACAGATCGAATCCAGCCCGGCGATCAGCCGCAGCAGGGTCGACTTTCCACAGCCCGAAGGGCCGACGAAGACCACGAATTCGCCTGCCGAGATTTCCAGGCTGACGTCGCGAAGAATGCGTGCGCCGCCCAATTGTTTGTTCACGTTGTCCAGCTTCAACTTGATCACGATGCTGTTCCTTTTTTGTCTGTGTTGGGCCTCAACCCTTTAACGCACCGGCAGTGAGGCCGGAAACAATGCGGCGCTGGAAGATCAGCACCAGAATCACCAAGGGCACCGTGACCAGCACCGACGCCGCCATCAACAGGCCCCAAGGCAGCTCATGGGGACTGCCGCCGGAAATCAGCGCGATGGCGACTGGGACCGTGCGTTGCGAGTCGGTCAGGGTGAAGGTCAGGGCGAAGAGGAACTCGTTCCATGCGGCGATAAAGGCCAGAAGGCCGGTGGTGACCAGTGCCGGCCAGAGCAGCGGCAACAGCACGCGGGTCAGCGTGACCCAAGGTGACGCACCGTCCATGATGGCGGCCTCTTCCAGCTCATGAGGCAGTTGCCCCATGAAGGTGGTCAGCACCCAGACGGTGAAGGGCAGGGTGAAAATCGTGTAGCTCAGGATCAACGCCCAGGAGGTGTTGTACAGGCCCAGGGCACGGATCACTTCGAACAGCCCCGACAGCACCGCGACTTGGGGAAACATCGAGACGCCCAGGACCATCATCAACACCGGACCGCGTCCGCGAAATTTCACCCGGCCCAAGGCATAGGCGGCGGTCAGGCTGAGGAACAGCGCCAGCGCGACCACGCACAGCGCAACCACCAGCGAGTTGCCGATAGCCCGCAGGAACGAGGCCTGGTTGAGCACGGCGGCATAGTTGGAGAAATCGGGGTGGTCGATCCAGTAGCTCACCTGGAACAAGGCGCTGGACGGTTTCAGCGACGTTACGATGGCGTAGTAGAAAGGGAAGACCGCATACACCAGCAAGATTGCGATCAGGCACCAGAACCCGAGGCGCAACA
Organism: Pseudomonas sp. NFACC37-1; assembly: GCF_900101575.1. Lineage (NCBI taxonomy): Bacteria > Pseudomonadati > Pseudomonadota > Gammaproteobacteria > Pseudomonadales > Pseudomonadaceae > Pseudomonas > Pseudomonas sp. NFACC37-1. The sequence continues at coordinate 435,020 of NZ_FMUZ01000002.1, forward strand.
GGGCTTTTTTCAGTAGGCGCGGGCTCATGAGCGGACCTCCAACTGACGGCGTCCGAGGTACAGATAAACCATGGCGATCACCGCGACGACCAGGAACAGCAAGGTCGAGGCGGCGCTGCCATAACCGACGTCCTGGAATTCCACCAAGTGCTGGCGTGCATAGACCGACATGCTCATGGTGCTCGACGAGTTCGAGGTCAACACATAGATGACGTCGAAGACCCGCAGGGAGTCGAGGATCCGGAAGATCGCCGCCACCAGCAAGGCCGGCATCAGCAGCGGCAGCGTGACCCGCCAGAACACTTTCACCGGGTGGATGCCGTCGACCCTGGCGGCTTCGTAGCAATCGCTGGGCAGCATCTGCAAGGCTGCCAGCATCAGCAGGGTGACGAAAGGCACGGTCTTCCAGACGTCGACGATGATCACCGCCCACATCGACAGGTCCGCGTCGGCGGTCCAGGCCAGGGGCGCGTCGATCAGGCCGAGGCCGAGCATCAGGTGATTGATGATGCCGAACTGGTCGTTGAGCATCCATGACCAGATCTTTGCGGAGACGATGGTCGGGATCGCCCAGGGAATCAGGATCAGCGCCCGCACCAGGGCGCGTCCGCTGAACCGGACGTTGAGCAGCAACGCCACCAGCAGCCCCAGGACGATTTCCAGCCCCACCGACACCACGGTGAAATGCAAGGTGTTGCGCACCGCATTCCACCACTGTGGATCGACGAGCAGGCCTGACCAACCGGCACTGCTGTGGAACAGATAATTGCTCAAGCCGACAAAGGTTGCATCCCCCGTATCGGCGAGGCTGGCGTCGGTCAGGCTGAACCAGAATGTACGCAACAGCGGCCAGGCCGCCACCAGCGCCAGGCACAGCAGCATCGGGGTCAGGAACAGCCAGGCGGCGCGAACGCGACGGCGTTGTACCGGCGTTTCCCGGGCGGACAGGTACTCGTCGTCGGGGACGAGTGTGGTGGAGACAGACATGGTGATTTCCTTCCTTGTGGCTTACCAGTTCCGGCGTTTGATCCGCGTGAGTTCGCTTTCCAGCTCGGCCAGGGCCTGATCCACCGGTCGCTCGCCCGCCAGCACGCCGTGCACTTGATCGAAGAAGGCATTGGAGACCCGTGGATAGCGGTCGGCGGTGATCGAGGCGGGACGCATGACCCCATCGTTGAGAATGCTGTGCAGTTGGCTGTAGTAAGGCATGGCCGCGAGCAACTCGGGATCCTGGTAGAGCGACTCGATCACCGGGTTGTAGGCGCCGACCAGGGCACGATGTTTCTGTTGTTGGGCGCTGCTCAGGTAGCTCACCAGCTCCGCGGCAAGCTTGGGGTTGGCGCTGTAACGCGACACCGCCAAGCCCCAGCCGCCGAGGGTGGACGCATGAGTGCCCATCGCGCCGCCGCGGGGCAGGGGTGCGACGCCGACCTTGTCTTTGACGGCGCTGTCCTGGCTTTGCACCAGGGCCCAGACATAGGGCCAGTTACGCATGAACAGCGCATTGCCCGACTGGAAGACGCCGCGTCCTTCTTCCTCGGTGTAATTGAGCACGCCACGGGGGGCGATGTCTCCTACCCAGCTTTTGGCCAGGGTCAATGCGGCCCTTGAGGCCTGGCTGTTGACCACGATGTCGCCTTGGGCGTTGACCAGCCCGCCTTGCGGTTGGCTGCTGATCCACTCCAGGGCATTGCACGTCAGGCCTTCGTAGGCGCGTCCTTGGAATATATAACCCCAGGCATTGGCGTTCCCGGCAGCGCGCTCCGCCTGCTGGACAGTCCTGGCGGTGGCCGTCATTTCTTCCCAGGTCTGGGGCACGGGCTTGTTGTATTTCTCGAGCAAGTCCTTGCGGTAATACAGCAACCCCGAATCGGTGAACCACGGCATGGTCACCAGGCGCCCGTTCACCGTGGCGTTATCCACCTGGGCCTGGAAATACCCCTGGGTGGCGTCGGCCGCAAGCACCTGGCGCAAGTCCAGCAAGTGTTTGGCCAACATTCCCGGCCACACCATGTCGATCTGGATGATGTCGATGTCGCTGGATTGCGCACTGAGGATCTGTTGGTAGAACGACAACCGCTCGGTCGCCGAGTTAGGTGTGGAAACCACTTCGACACTGTTGCCGGTCTGCTTCGACCACGCTTCGACGGCCTCTTTGCACAGTTGCAATTCGGCACCCACGGCACCACAGGAAATCGTCAGGTTGGCGGCAGTCGACAGGGCTGGAAACCCGACGCAAAGGCCGAGCAGCGCCGCTGGAAGGAGCGATTTGAGCTGTTTCATAAAGCCCTCTTTATTTTTGTTTTTAGAAAAGTTAACGTTAACATTGCCAAATGTAGCAGCGTATTTGCGATGAGGCATCCTTTTTTTCCTCTGCTTTGACAATTCAGAACCTGGGCGGAAAAGGCTGGTCGCGGCAACAGAACAATAAAAACAAAACAGGGAAAATCCACATGCAGAAAGCATCAAGCTGGCTACTCGCAAGCGTGCTCGGCGCCTCGGCGGCCAACTCTCAGGCCGCGACTCTGGAAGAGCGTATGGCGGCGTTCGAAGCCCGTGCCAGCGCAGCGGAAAAGCGTGCAGCCGCCGCCGAACAACAAACCCAGGCACTCGCCAGGGAACTGCAGCAAATCAAACTCGCCACCCCCGCCGCGCAACCGACCGTGCCCGCCGTTGCGACACCCACGCTCGATGCCCGCCTGGCAAAACTCGAAGCCCGCCAGCAAAGCACGGAAAAGCAGGGCGGTAGCGCGCACCTCACTGACGGCTTCAGCTTCAAGGGCTACGCCCGCTCCGGGTTGCTGATCAACGATGGGTTGGGTGGCGGGCGTGGCGGTCCGTACACCACCCCGGCCGGTTCTGTCGGCGGTGCCGTGGGGCGACTCGGTAACGAGGACGACACCTACATGCGCATCGACCTGTCGAAAGAGCTGTACGCGCAGAACGGCACCCGCTCCAAATTCACGGTGTCCATCGCCGATGGCGTAGAAAGCTCCAACGACTGGACTGCCGAGGAAAGCAATCTGAACGTGCGCCAGGTGTTCACCGAGCTCGATCACCTCGCGGCATTCAAGGGCAACTCGATGTTCGAACATTCCACCTTGTGGGCTGGCAAGCGCTTCGACAGGGACAATTTCGACATCCACTGGCTGGACTCCGACGTGGTCTATCTGGCCGGCACCGGGGGTGGCATCTACGACGTGCAGATGACCAAGGACTGGCGCTCGAACTACTCGTTGATCGGGCGTAACTACGGGGATTTCAGTGAGGGCGGGGTCAATGCCGATGTGGAAAGCTATATCCTGACGTCCAACCAGTTTTTCGACGGCGGGCAGTGGCAGTGGATGTTCAACGCCATAGGCTCAAAGAAAAACGACTTCGGCACTCGCACCAATGAAGCGGGACTGGCGCCGGCCGATTCCGGTTTGCACAGCATGGTCGCCAATCACCAGAAAACCTTCTTCGGTCGCGAAGGCTTCTTCAAGACAGCGCTGCTCTATGGGCAGGGGTTGGGGGCTGAAGTCAAGAACGTCGGCGCCGATGGCGAATTGATCGACGATGCCCAGGCCCTGCGTGTGGCGCTGTACGGCGAAACGCCCCTGGCCTCCGACTGGCGCATTGGCCCGAGCCTGCTGGCCGAGCGAAGCAAGGATCGCTACGTCAAGGGCGACGACTACCGTTGGATGACCCTGAACGTGCGCTTGGCCAACGAAATCAACAGCAATTTCGAGATGGCCTACGAGATGAGTTGGCAAACCATGCAGCTCGACCCCAAGGGCTACCTGCAACGCAATGCGGTTGACGGTAACTTCTGGAAGTTCACGGTGGCCCCGACCTTCAAACCCGACTTGGGCGATCTGCTTACGCGCCCTGAACTGCGTCTGTTCGCCAGTGTCATGAACTGGTCGTCGGACCTGGACAGGTACAGCTCCACAGACGCCTTCGGCAAGACGGACTTTAACGCCGGTGGCACCTGGCAGTACGGCCTCCAGATGGAAACCTGGTTCTGACACCAGCCAGTCGAGACCTGTGGGAGCGGGCTTGCTCGCGATAGCGGTGGATCAGCCTGGACAGGTGTTGGATGTGCCGCTGCCATCGCGAGCAGGCTCGCTCCCACAATGGCTCAGCCTTCGAGCCCGCGCTGCTCGATCACGCCGAACACATCTGCCACATCCTGCACCAGGATCCGAGCGACATTGGTGATGGTGTTGATGTCGCTCGTTGCCGAGTCGCTCAGGCTGGTGCAGGCCACAAGCGTCAGGTAATCGAGCGTCGCGTGCAGGCGTTCGCTGGCACAGGCATGGCGTTCGGGCAGTGGGGCGTGGGTGTCGATCAGCAGGACGGGGTGGGTGGTGGCGGTTTGGGTGAGAGGTGTGAAACGTTGATCGCGTTGATTCATGGCAAAAGTTACTCATTCTTCGTATCAAGAAAAAGCTACTTCGATCCGCTGCGAAACGAATGGGTGGTAGCTGCGCGTGGGTTCGCAGACCGAGGATACGAAGGAACCCGGCAGACCCGAAGATCTCCCACACACAGCCACCATACAATGACGTCGAACGCCAAAGGCGCTCATTGTCACTTTTATGATGCTTGGTTGCTACCGTATCTGTCGGGCTGCGAAACCCAGCCACTGACCAAAGCCAGCGACGAACCCAACTATAGAAGTCGATCCCTGTACCCACAACCGACCTGTAGGACGCCCCCGCACCCCCGTGGCGAGGGAGCTTGCTCCCGTTCGGTGGCGCAGCCGCCGTAAACCCGGCGCCGGCGGTCTGTCTGGCGAAACGCGGCGGCCGGTTGGGGTCGCTTCGCAGCCCAGCGGGAGCAAGCTCCCTCGCCACAGGGTGTAAATTCCTACGAGATTTTAGGACGGCCAATCACCGTCACTGCGCATATCTAGAGGCTAACTCACATTCCTATTTGGACAGGTGACATGGTTCCCTGTGGCGAGGGGATTTATCCCCGCTCGGCTGCGCAGCAGTCGTAAACCGGCCAACGCGGTTCACCTGTTGCAGCGCGGTGCCTGGTTTTGGGGCTGCTTCGCAGCCCAGCGGGGATAAATCCCCTCGCCACATGGAGGTACAGGAGCCCTCTAACGACAGCCGCGGAAAAACGCCCTGATATCCTCCGCCAACAACTCCGGCTGTTCCAACGCAGCAAAGTGACCACCCCGAGGCATCACGGTCCAGCGTTTCACCTCGCAGCAACGTTCCACCCAGCTCCGTGGTGGCATGGGCAGTTCCTTGGGAAACAGCGCGACTCCAACTGGTGGCTTCAAACGTTCGCCGCTGTTGAACAGCAATGGCCGCTTGCTGCCTTCCACATACTGACGAAACGACGAGCCGATACAGTGCGTCAGCCAGTACAGCGTCACATTGGTCAGTAACCATTCACGATCGATGGCGGGGCTGTCATCACACCAGGACAGGATCTTTTCCCCCATCCACGCCAATAGCCCCGCCGGGGAGTCATTCAGGCCCACCGCCAAGCTCTGCGGTTTGGTTCGCTGAATGTGCCCATAGGCGCCTTCGGCATCGGCAAATGCCGCCGCGCGTTGCAGGAAGGCCGTTTCTGCCTCGGTCGGCGCTGGCTCGTTTTCGCCAAGGGGAGGGCGATAGGAACCCGGAATATAGTTGAGGTGAATGCCCGTCACCCGCTCGGGAAAACGCACGCCCAACCACGTCGACACACCCGCGCCAATGTCCCCGCCCTGGACGCCGAACCGTTCATAACCCAGCCCGCTCATCAACTCACTCCACAAGCCCGCCACTTCATAGGGCCCCATGCCGGATTGCTGGAATGGTGTGGAAAAGGTGTAGCCGGGCAGCGACGGCACCATCACATCGAAGGCGTCCGCAGGATCACCCCCATGGCTGGCCGGGTCCGTCAGCAGCGGGATGATGCGCTGCATTTCGATGAACGAGCCGGGCCAGCCATGGGTAAGGATCAACGGTCTCGGACTCGGCCCGACACCCCGTTGATGAATGAAGTGCACCCTTTGCCCACCGATGTCGGCAACAAATTGCGGCAAGCGATTCAACGCTGCTTCCTGAGCGCGCCAATCGAACGTGTCCGACCAATAGGCAAGCAGTTCCCGAAGCACCTCCATGTCCATGCCTTCGCGCCAACCTTGCCCGGCCAGCGGTTCCGGTAACCGGGTGTGCTTCAGGCGGTGCCGCAGGTCTTCAAGGGCGTGTTCGGGGATGTCGATGGAGAAGGGTTTGATGAGCATGACTACGTCTCAAACTGCCGGGTTCACGACATTCTATGGGGCTGGGGCCGGGTTGCATCGGTCAGTTTGCTCGGCCTTGAGCAACGTAGGCAGAGACAGAATGCTTTTAGAACGGAATCCAATCGGTCTGGAGCATCTGCTCGCCGTCCAGGGTCAGGAAGCATTGGGTAAACATCGTTGCATTGGGGGCAACCGTATTTGGGACTTCCAAATCAGCCCAAGGGATTACCAATTGAATTTGTACGTTCTCTATTTGCTTGGCAGGAACCGTTTTGCTGCCGATGGTCACATAGCCATTCGGGTCGTTGTATTTGTTTTGGCTGTCGAGGATATAGGTGCTCTTATCCGTAGCGAAATAACACGCGATACCTCCCACTCTGCCCTCCATGAAGGCCAAATCGGCGCGACCCAATATCTGGAGTTCGGGCTTGCCGGAAGCGTCCTTCGCCCGGCGCGTATATAGATCATGGAAAAACAAGGATGGCTTTGGTGGATTAGATGAGGCGGTACCTGGATTACTAAAGTCGAAGCCTACCGAATTGTCCTGTGGCTCCCATTGAACGGTCCTGCCGTCCAAATCTGAAAAGCTCAGCCCAGAACCTGACGGAGTCACGGCGTTGGCCTTTTGCTTCGGTTTCCCTGAGTTGGCTTCTACAGCAGGCGGCTTCGTCCCCGCATAAGCAGCGTCAGCCAGGACTTTGATTTGTCTCTCGATAAAGTCTGGAGCACATGTAACGACGTCCCCGGTAGCCCAGACACAAGCACCTTGAGCCAAGCGTAGACGTAGCTGTCCAGTTTTGACCGTGATACCTCCCATCTTAATCATCAAGCTGTCGTCACCGAGTTTGATTTGGTCTGCCCCGGAGGAAATTTTGATGTATTCCTTCAAAACGATGGGGCGCTTCCCTTGAATAGTGGGGACCGCCTCGTTCTTGATCCACTTGAAGATGCCGGCTTGGGCATCACCTACCACAGAAAACGTCGCGAGCATCCAGAATATTACAGCCCTGTTGCCGATAGGCTTTCCACGTCTCATTGAAATTCCTTTTCGTAAATAGGAGTGTTGAGTCACTGCCGGCGCGGTACATGGATGCATCAAAGTCACTCCATGAATGCACAGGGAAAGGCATAGTGCCATTATTCTCGGGCGTGGGGTACGAGTTCCTGTTTGCTCAGCGGAAAGAGAGGTAGATTTGGTTTCCTATGCTTTGGATTGCGTTGGACAACTAGACTGCCCAACAGCAAAGTGTCTCAAATTACAGTTGCGTGTTCAGATCAACGCCGCCCCGTCCGTGTACTCACATCCACCCACACCGCCAGCACCAGAATGCTGCCTTTGACGATCATCTGCCAATAACTGTCGACATCGAGCATCGACATGCCGTTGTCCAGGCTGGTGATCACCAGCGCGCCGAGGAGGGCGCCGTAGACGGTGCCGGAACCGCCGCGCATGGAGGTGCCGCCGATGAAGCAGGCGGCGATGGCGTCGAGTTCGCCCATGTTGCCGGCCGAGGGTGAGCCGGCGGCCAGGCGTGCGGTGTTGACCACGCCGGCGAGGGCGCACATCACGCCCATGATGCCGAAGATCCACAGCTTCACCGCTTGCACGTTGATGCCGGACAGGCGCGTGGCTTCCATGTTGCTGCCCACCGAATAGACCCGCCGGCCGAACACGGTCTGGCTGGTGACGTAGCTGAACACCCCCAGCAGGATCAGCAGGAGCAGCACCGGTACCGGGATGCCGTCGTAGCTGTTGAGGGTATAGACGAACCCGGCCAGCACCGCGCCGATCACCACCACGCGCAATACGTCACGCACCAGGGAGTGAGCCGCCAAGCCATGGAGGGCGCGGTTGCGCCGCTGTTTCCAGGTCAGGAACAGGGTCAGGGCGAACAGCAGGATGCCAAGCCCGGTCCCGACCGTGTGCGGCAAATAACCTTGGCCGACGTAGACCAGTTCCGGTGACACCGGGGCGATGGTGGTGCCGCCGGTCACTCCCAGCAGGATGCCGCGAAACGCGAGCATGCCACCCAGTCCGACAATGAACGACGGAATGCGCAGGTAGGCGGTCATGTAGCCGTTGCCCAAGCCAATCACCAAACCGCACAAGGCCACTAGGCTCAAGTTCGCCAGCAGCGGGATGTGATAAACCACATCGAGGATCGCCGCCAGGCCCCCCAGCAGTCCAAGTAGCGAGCCCACCGACAGGTCGATCTCGCCGCTGATGATCACCAGCACCATGCCGCAGGCAAGAATCCCGGTGATGGACATCTGCCGCAGCAGGTTAGAGAGGTTGCGCGGGGTCACGAACCCGCCGTCGGTCTGCCAACTGAAGAACAGCCAGATGATCGCCACGGCGATCACCAGGGCGAGCATTTTGTAGCGGGAAAACAGCTGTTTGACCTGATTCATCTACGCGGACTTCCGATCATTATTGTTATGGCCGTCGGGATGGCTGAGTGCGGCGGCGAGCACTTGTTCCTGGGTAAGTTCGTGGTTGATGAAGTCGCCGCGCAACTGGCCGTCGCCGATTACCAGGACGCGGTCAGAGACTCCCAGCACTTCGGCCAGCTCCGACGAAACCATGATGATCGACACGCCCTCGGCCGCCAGCGCGCCCATCAATTTGTAGATCTCATACTTGGCACCGACATCCACGCCGCGGGTCGGTTCGTCGAGGATCAGCACGCGGGGTTTGGTCAGCAGCATCTTCGCCAGCACGGCTTTTTGCTGGTTGCCGCCGGAGAGGCTGGTGATCGGCAGGAACGGGCTCGCGGTCTTGAGGTGCATGCGCGCGATTTCCTTGTCGATACTGCCCAGTTCGGCTTCGGCGTCGATGCGGGTCAGTTTCGAGTAGTTGTCCAGCACCGCCAGGGTGATGTTCTGGCCCACCCCCAGGTCCGGGATGATGCCTTGGCGCTTGCGGTCTTCGGGGACCATGCACAGGCCGGCGCGGATCGACTTGAGGGGTGTGCGCGTGTCGATCTGCTTGCCTTCCAGCCAGACTTCGCCTTCATAGCGGCCAGGGTAGGCGCCGAACAGCGCCGATACCAATTCCGTACGACCGGCGCCGACCAGGCCGGCGATACCCAGGATTTCCCCACGCTTGAGCACGAATGAAATGTCGTCGACCCGTTTTCGCCTGGGGTTGTCGACGTCGTAGCAGGTGACGTGGCGCGCCTCGAAAATCACCTCGCCGACATCGTGGGGCTCGGTGGGGTAGAGGTTGCTCATTTCCCGTCCGACCATCTGGGTGATGATCTTCGGAATGTCCATGTCGGTCATGGCGGTGGTGGCGATGTGTTTGCCGTCGCGGATCACCGAAATGGTGTCGCACACGGCGGCCACTTCATCGAGCTTGTGGGAGATGTACACGCAGGCCACGCCCTTGGCCTTGAGGTCGCGGATGATGTCCAGCAGCACCTCGATTTCCGAGCGGGTCAGGGCCGAGGAGGGCTCATCGAGGATCAGCAGCCGTGCCTTCTTGTTCAGTGCCTTGGCGATCTCCACCAATTGCTGGTAGCCACCGCCGTACTGGGAAACCGGCAGCGACACGTTCATGTCCGGGACTTTGAGTTCACGCATCAGGGCTTCGGCACGGTGGATCATCGCCGGGTAGTTCATGCGTCCGCCGGGCAGCGTCAGCTCGTGGCCCATGAAGATGTTTTCCGCCACCGACAGGTCGGGGACGAGGGTCAGTTCCTGGTGAATGATGACGATCCCGGCTGCTTCGGTTTCGCTGATGGACTGCGCCTTGAGCGGCTGGCCGGCCCAAATGATCTCGCCTTCCCAGGTGCCGTAGGGGTAGACCGCCGACAACACTTTCATCAACGTGGATTTGCCCGCGCCGTTTTCACCGCACAGGCCGACGCACTCCCCGGGCCTGACCTTGATGTCGATGCCGTTCAGGGCTTTGACACCGCCAAAGGTTTTGACGATGCCGTTCATTTGCAGCAGGTAATCGGACATGGCGAAGGCTCGTGAAAAAGGGCTCACACAGAGGCAGGAACCCTGAAGTCAATCAGCCCCTGTGGGAGCGAGCTTGCTCGCGATAGCGAAGGTTCAGCTTGCACCCATCTTGGATGGGCTGCCGCCATCGCGAGCAAGCTCGCTCCCACAGGAACTGTGTTTAACCAAGCGCTGTGTCACTGCCCGGCGATCTGCGCCTTGGTATAGAACCCGTCTTTTTCCAGCAGGTCGATGTTGTCCTTGGTCAACGGCGTGGGGGTGAGCAGGATGGTGTCGACTTTCTTGCTGCCATTGTCGTATTGCGAGCTGAAGGCCGGTTTCTCGTTACGCGCCAGTTGCACCGAAAGCTTGGCGGCTTCGGAAGCGATCAGTTTCAGTGGCTTGTAGACGGTCATGGTCTGGGTGCCATCGATCACGCGCTTGACCGCCGCGAGGTCGGCGTCCTGGCCCGAGATCGGCACCTTGCCGGCCATTTTCTGCGCGGCCAGGGCCTGGATGGCGCCGCCGGCGGTGGCGTCGTTGGAGGCGACGATGCCATCTATCTTGTTGTTGTTCCGGGTCAGGGCGTTTTCCACGATGCTCAAGGCTTCGGTGGGGTTCCATTCCTTCACCCACTGCTGGCCGACAATCTTGATATCACCCTTGTCGATGGCCGGTTGCAGCACCTTCATCTGGCCTTCGCGCAGGACCTTGGCGTTGTTGTCCGTGGGCGCGCCACCGAGCAGGAAGTAATTGCCCTTGGGCGCGGCTTTCAGCACGCCACTAGCCTGCATCTCGCCGACCTTTTCGTTATCGAAGGAAATGTAGGCGTCGATATCGGCATTGAGGATCAGTCGATCGTAGGACACGACCTTGATCCCGGCCTTCTTGGCTTCGGCGACGGCGTTGGTCAGCACGGTGGCGTTGAACGGTACGATGACGATCACATCGACGCCGCGGGAGATCAGGTTTTCGATCTGGGAGATCTGCTTCTGCTCGTTGGCATCGGCAGACTGGACGAAGACCTTGGCGTCGAGTTTTTCCGCCGCTGCGACGAAGTAGTCACGGTCCCGCGACCAGCGTTCCAGGCGCAGGTCATCGATGGAGAAACCGATTTTCGGATGGGCCGCATCGGCCATGACCGGAAGCGAGAGCAGGGCGAGGGCGCCGGCGAGCAGGGTACGTTTGAATGTTTTCATGTAGTGCGTCCTTTTATTGTTGTTTGAAAGACACTGCCTGACGATGAGCGTGATACCGGGTAGAACTGTAGAGCGTTGCGAGGCGCCGTGGGCACAGATTTGTCGCGAGAATGTAACGGCCTCTTTGGTTGGGCAGAACAAATCAGTTTGTTCTTCCGGGGGGCTGCTTCGCAGCCCAGCGGGGATAAATCCCCTCGCCACATTTGTCAGGGGTAGATAAACCGATTGACCACGTTCTCGAGCATTTCCTGGCGACCGCTGACAGCCTGGGGATTGAGCTCGTTGTTAAAGGCGTGCTCGGCCAACGATTCCAGGCTGAAGTCGCCGGCCAGCACCGCCTTGCCAAACGGTTGCTGCCAGCCTGCGTAGCGCTGGTCCTTGAACTGTTGCAACTGATCGTTCTGGACCATGGCTGCCGCGCGCTCCAGGGCGAGGGCGAGGACGTCCATGGCGGCGACATGGCCGTGGAACAGGTCGATCTCGTCCAGGCTCTGGCGCCGGACCTTGGAATCGAAGTTGAACCCGCCATTGCCGAACCCGCCAGCCTTGAGGATTTCGTAGGTGGCCAGGGTCATTTCTTCGACGCTGTTGGGGAACTGGTCGGTGTCCCAGCCGTTTTGCGGGTCGCCGCGGTTGGCGTCGATGCTGCCGAAGATCCCCAGGGAGACGGCTGTGGCGATCTCGTGGTGGAAGCTGTGCCCGGCGAGGGTGGCGTGGTTGGCTTCGATGTTGACCTTGATCTCGTTTTCCAGGCCGTACTGTTGCAGGAAGCCGAACACCGTGGCGCTGTCGTAATCGTACTGGTGCTTGGTCGGCTCCTGGGGCTTGGGTTCGATCAGCAGGTCGCCTTTGAAGCCGATCTTGTGCTTGTGCTCCACCACCATGCGCATGAACCGGCCCAGTTGCTCGCGCTCGTGTTTCAAATCGGTATTGAGCAGGGTTTCGTAGCCTTCGCGACCGCCCCACAGTACGTAGTTGGCGCCTTTGAGGCGTTGGGTGGCGTTCATGGCGCTGAACACTTGGGCGGCGGCGCAGGCGAACACTTCCGGATCGGGGTTGCTGGCCGCGCCTGCGGCAAAGCGCGGGTTGCTGAAGCAGTTGGCGGTGCCCCACAGCAGCTTGATCCCGGTCTGCTCCTGATGGCGTTCCAGGTGGTCGATCATCTGGGCGAAGTGGTTGCGGTACTCCTTGAGCGAGCTACCCTCCGGGGCGACATCGGTGTCGTGGAAGCAGTAGTAGTCGATGCCCAGCTTGGAGAAGAACTCGAAGGCCGCTTCGGCCTTGCCGATGGCCACTTCCATCGGATCCCCGGCATGTTGCCATGGGCGCTTGAACGTGCCGGCACCGAACACATCCGACCCCGGCCAGACGAAGGTGTGCCAGTAGCAGACCGCCATGCGCAGGTGTTCGCGCATGGGTTTGCCGAGCACCAGTTTGTTGGCGTCGTAGTGACGGAAGGCAAGCGGCGAATCGCTGGCGGGGCCCTCGTAGCGAATCTTGTCGACACCGGGGAAGTACGGCATGTGCGGGTTTCCTTTTTATTCTTGGCGGTGTCTCGATACTAACGCCGGCCCCGTGGCTGCTGATTATGAAAATCACCAACGGGCAGTTCGATTTTGAGTATTGAGATTCGCCGGCCGCGCGCCTAGTCTGTGTCCACCGGCACAGGGTTAAACCAATGAAAACCGTCCCGCCCGTTCACCGCATCGCGCTGTTGTTCAACGGCAGCAAGATCTACGACCGCGGCATCATCAGCGGTATCGGCAACTACTTGAGCAGCACGCGTGCGTCCTGGGACTTGTTTCTCGAGGAGGATTTTCTCTGCCGCTTGAAAGGCATCGAGCGCTGGCAGGGCGACGGGATCATTGCCGACTTCGACGACCCGCTGATCGGCGAGGCGCTGGCCGGGATCAAGCTACCGGTGGTGGCGGTGGGCGGTTCCTATCAGGATGAACGCGCCTACCCGAAGGGCATCCCCTATGTCGCCACCGACAATGACGCGTTGATGAGGTTGGCCTACGAACACTTGATCGAGGCTGGGCTGACCCGCTTCGCCTGTTTCAGCCTGCCTGAAGCACAAGCTAATCGCTGGGCCCAGGAACGGGAGAAGGCCTTTCGTCGGCTGGTGCAGCGCGACGGCCTGCCGGCCGAGGTCTATCGCGGCATGGGTACCAGCGCACCGCTCTGGGACAGCGCCGTCGAACAGCAGATCGCCTGGCTGCAAAGCCTGCCCAAGCCCATCGGCATCATCGCCGTCAGCGACGCCCGCGCCCGGCAACTGCTGCAAGCCTGCCTGACCGCCGGGATCGCCGTGCCGGAGCAAGTGGCGTTGATCGGTATCGACAACGACCCGCTGACCCGCAGCCTGACGCGGGTGCCGTTGAGCTCGGTGATCCAGGGCACCGAGACCATGGGCCGGACCGCCGCACGCCTGCTCCACCAAATGCTGCACGGCATGCCGTCCACGGGTACGCAGACTCTGATCCCACCTGAGGCGATCAATGTGCAGGTGTCGAGCCTGCATCAACCGTTGGGAAACCCTTATGTCATGCAGGCACTGCTCTTCATCCGCCAATACGCCTGCCAGGGCATCAAGACGGCCCAGGTGGCGGCTTATGTAGGCATATCGCGCTCATCGCTGGAAGCGCATTTTCGCAAGGAGCGGGGCTGCAGCGTCCACGATGAAATCCTGCGCTTCAAACTGACCGCCGCTGCCAACGGGCTGGAAAATACCGACGCGCCGATTGCCGACATCGCCCAGAATTGCGGCTTCAAATCGGCGCAATACCTGCACACGGTGTTTCGCCGCGAATTCGGCTGCACGCCCCGGGAGTATCAGCAGGGGGCAAGTGCGGCAACCCAATGACCTGCCACAAGGGGTACACCACCGCGTCGTCCTTGTGGCAAGGTTGCGGGCTTCATCGAATATTTAGGGACGGATGGAATGACGCTCAGGGTCATGGTGGTCGGTGGGTATGGAAATTTCGGCAGTATCGTTTCCAGGCACCTGGTGGTGATGCCAGGCGTACAGCTGGTGATTTCGGGGCGCGACGCCCAAAAACTGCAGCGCAAAGTCGATGAGTTGAACGCCCGATCGGGCACGGTATGTGAAAGTTGGTGCGGCGACGCCATGGGCCCAGGCTTCAAATCTGTCCTTGGCTTGATGAACATCCAATGGGTCATCCATACCGGCGGCCCCTTTCAAGGGCAATCCTATGCCGTCGCCGAGAGCTGCATCGACGCCGGCGTGAATTACTGCGACTTGTCGGATAGCAGAGCCTTCGTCACCGGCATTGGCGCACTCGACACCCGGGCAAAACAGGCAGGCGTGGCGATCCTCAGTGGTTGCAGCTCAGTGCCGACGCTCTCGGCCGCCCTCATCGATCAGCAGCGGCATCGCTTTAAACGCATCGACACGATCGAGCATGGTATTTCCTCTTCGGCCAAAATGCCGGGGTTGTCCACCGTCGAAGGCGTTCTCGCCTATGCGGGTAAGCCGATCAGGCAACTCAGGAATGGCCGGGTGCATGAGGTTCTGGGATGGCAGGACCTGACGCTTCGCAGAATGCGCTACATGGGCACCCGGGTACTGGCCAATGTCGACGTGCCGGACATGGATATCTTCGCCAGCCGCTATGGTGCCCAGAACCTGAGCTTCAAGGCCGGCGCAGGCCTGAAGCTCGGCGGTATTGCCAACTACATGCTGGCCCAGGCAATGAGGATGGGGCTGGTGCACGACCATCTCCCTTGGGCGGCCAGGCTTCATCGGTGGGGGCTCTGGTTCGAACGATTTGGCGATGGCAAAAGCGCAATGTACATCGATGTCCATGGCATCGGTGCCGATGGCGAGCCGCTGTCGTTGAACGTGCAGCTCACCGCCATGAACGACAAAGGGCCGGAAATTCCCAGCTGTGCAGCCGTTGCCTTGGCGGCAAAAGTTGCCCAAGGGTATCTGCCCGAACCCGGCGCTCGGGCCTGTGTGGGTGAAATCACCGTCGACGAATACATGGCCGCCATCAACGATCCGCAAAACCTCAGCCTGTCCGTGCATTTCTCTGACGGGCAGGGTTGACCATGCTCTATCTGTGCTTGAAGTACATCCATGTGATCGCTGCCATTTTCCTGTTCGGCTTCGGCATGGGATCCTACCTCTACCTGATCGCCGCCAGCCGCACCGCCAATCCGCAGGTCATTGCCCATGTGGCCAGGACGGTCGTCCGGTTCGATACCTGGATTACCACGCCGGCGGGTTTCATTCAGATAGTGACGGGTTACCTACTAACGAGACTGGCCGGATTTCCTCTGACCACGGAATGGATCATGACGTCGTTGATCATTTTCCTGTGCGTGGGGGCGTTGTGGCTGCCTGTGCTGGTGTTCCAGAAGCGCTTGTACGTGATGGCGTCGAGCGCGGCGAGGGATGGACGCACGCTCGAAGATCGATACTCAACCGTGTATCGAAAGTGGTTCTGGATGGGGGTTCTGGGCTTTTTGGGGATGTTTGTCATTGTGCTGATCATGGTGACGAAGATGACGCCACAGCAGTGGGTCGAGCGACTCCTGGTCTAAATATCGATCCGTTGCACCGGGACCATTGTCTCGCCTGGCTGAGCAAGGGGGCGAGTTTGGGCGATGGGGATGAATGTGTGTCTAACACGATGACTTCAAGGGCATGATCCGATCCATGAGCGATGACACCTACACCCTGTACATGCGTTTCCAGACGCCCGATCCTGACATCGGCCCTCGGGAGCGGGCGCCGATGCTTGCTCAGGAGCAGGCCTGGGCGCGTGAGCGTGCGACCATGCATCGCTTCAGCTGGATCATGGTGCTGGTGCCGCCGTTGTGCCTGGGCCCGGTGTTGCCGGGCATCGCGTTTTTGCTGGGGCTGTTGGTTTATCAGGGGTTATCCGCCCCAGGCGTCGACCTTGACCGGA
This sequence comes from Pseudomonas sp. NFACC37-1, assembly GCF_900101575.1. NCBI lineage: Bacteria > Pseudomonadati > Pseudomonadota > Gammaproteobacteria > Pseudomonadales > Pseudomonadaceae > Pseudomonas > Pseudomonas sp. NFACC37-1. The sequence goes on from NZ_FMUZ01000002.1 coordinate 451,336, forward strand.
TCGTGGGGGATTCCCTTGGCTGGCTTGTGCTCGTCACTTTGCTGTTCATGGCTGCCTGGGGCCTGCATAACTACTTACGCGATAAGCGCGACCCGACCAAGCGGTATTGGCAGTCGATGCCCGATCAAGGGCTGGTCGAACTCGAACACCACACCCTCATCCGCGGCATCAGCCTGTGGTCCAACGACTATGATCCGGACTGCAACACCCTCATGCAATGGACCGATGGCAAGCTGAAATGCGTGCAAGACAGCGGTGTGTCGCAATGGATTCTGGGCAAGACCGCGGCGGGGTACTGGCTGGTGCTCAAGGAGCAGTTTTCAGGTGACTTCAGCTACGGGCGAGTAGGGCAAATGCCGGCGCCGGACAAGCTGCTGCAACCCCAGCAGCAACTGGCGATTGCTTTCGCCCCCGGCACGAACCTGCAGTTGGGCCTGCGTTTCGACGGTGCGCCGATGCCATTGGTGGATACGCCGTACTGGATGTCTGCCGATGAACTCAAGCGTTTGGAGGAGGCCGCCCATCACTGGAAGTTTTTACCGCCGAACCGCTATGGGGTGGTCAATGACCAGGACGCCGCCTGGGTGCAACGGCTGGTGGACAGGGCGCAAGCCAGTGTCGGGCCGCAGCCGGCGAGCGATCGCAGCCCAGCCCGGCGGGAGCAATCGCCCTCGACACCCTGAATCGAACACATTCCCGGAATGTCCGGCCGGTCACTGAAGCCAGGTGTCCACCACCCGCCGATCCAGCTCCTCCCAATCCGCCATGCCCAATACCCGAGTGGTATTCAATCCGCGCAGATAACCGCGCAGTTGATTGGCCGTGGCCCGCTTGAGCTCCGGGTCGGGTTCCGTGTTGCCCAACAGCACGCTTTCGTACTGGATCAGATAGTCAGCCACCCGCTCACGGAAGTCGGGCAATACCGCGTCGCGAATCAGGTCAAACGTTCTCATGGATAGGCCTCATCAATCTTTCTCGGCTTGCAACTATTGCTAGGAGTAATAGTGACCATTACCAAATGCAAGTTCTGCTTTGCCGGCAATCATTGGAAAATCAGCGCCATCGAACACGCAGCCCCGTATTTTTATTTTCAGGACCCATGACCCATGCGCCGTTTATTTTTGCTTCCCCTGGCGTTTTCCCCATTGTTGCTGGCCGGTTGTGCCTCGGCACCGAACGATCCGACCCTGACCTTGCAGACCAGCAAGACGCCGGCCCAATACGCCGAATGCGTCGTACCGAAATTGCAGGGCAATGGCTTGAACCCGCTGGTCTCGCAGACCCAGCGCAGCTACCGCATCGTGGTGCCGAGCAAAGTCTCGGCGGACAATGTGCTGGAAGCCTACAAGGCCGGCAACGGTGGCAAGGTATTCATCTACGAGCGGCACTTGCTGGCCTCCAACCTCCTGCCTTCGAGTTTCGAGCGCGCCGCACAGGAATGCATCTGACCGGCCCGTAAACGCTTTTCACCGTGCTCCTTTGGTTGGCCGCAACCAACCAATTCCCTTGCCCCGCACCGTCCTCGGTCGCGGGGCTTTTTTTGTTTGACGATGACTCCAGCCCGGTATTTCGGCCCGGTCAGCGTAGCCTTAGGCAAGAGCGTGAGGGGGCACGTTTTGTCGTCTTGTCTTATAGCGTCGGCAAAGGGGTGCTGCCGTTCAAGGCTGGAATCTTTGAAAACACGTCAGCCATGAAATCCATGAACACGATAGCCCGCGTGGGGAGCAGTCTATTGGCGACATAAACCATCTGCACGGGGACAGGAGGAGCTGCATGGTCGGTGAGAATGAACTGTAATCTCCCGCTGTTCAGCCCATCCTCAAACAGCCACGCAGGTCCATGCGCCACACCCAGGCCTGCCACGACCGCCGCACTGACAGCGTCGGGCGAGTTGACCCTGAGCCTGCCGGCAATCGGAATGTCCGCGTCCCGGAATCGCCAGGTCGCCCCGGACGACAGTAAGGTGTAGATGATGCAATCGTGGTCGCGTAGATCATCCGGGGTCTGCGGAACTCCGCGTTTAGCCAAGTAGTCCTTGCTGGCGACGAAGACCCGGTCGTACCATCCAAGACGCCGGGCGCGCAAGGTGCTGTCCTCCAGCTGTCCTATGCGAATGGCGAGTTCGGTGCCTTCATTGACGAGGTCTACGTATCGATCGTTGAGTTGGAGATCCAGGTTCAATTGAGGGTAGCGCTCCAAGAAGGCCGGCACATGCGGCAGCACAAACGCGTGTGCGAGAGCTGTCGGACAGGCTACGCGCAAGAGTCCCGATGGCTCGACGTTGTTCCTGAATGACGATTCGGATTCATCCACCGCATCCAGGATGCGCCGGATGTCCGCATAGTAGCGTTCGCCTTCCGGCGTCAAGGATAGCTTGCGCGTAGATCGGTGGAGCAAGCGCGTCTGCAAATGATCCTCCAGAGCCGCTACATAGCGGCTTACATTGGGTTGCCCCAGCCCTAGATCGCGCGCTGCCGCCGAAAAGCTCCCCGTTTCTACAGCACGCGCGAAGCATGTCATCAAAAGAAATCGGTCCACTTCTCCACCTCGATTCATGCCTGATTTGCATGAATCATATACGAATAGGCAGTCTTCTCCGATACGGGGCATGAGCGCATATTTCTCCATATCGACCGCAGTGGTCATTCACCGGAGAATTCAAATGTCGCGCTTGCAAGGTAAACGTACGCTCATCACTGGCGGCACCAGTGGCATCGGGCTGGAAACGGCAAAGCAGTTCCTGGCGGAGGGTGCTCGCGTGATCGTTACGGGTGTCAACCCCGATTCGATTGCAAAGGCCCAGGCTGAATTGGGCCCGGAAGTGCCGGTGCTGCGCGCCGATTCGGCCAGCGTTTCAGCACAAAAGGAGCTGGCACAAGCCATCAAGGAACACTACGGTCAACTCGACGTTGCCTTCCTCAATGCCGGCGTATCCGTCTGGCTGCCCATTGAGGAATGGACGGAAGACATGTTCGACCGCTCTTTCGACATCAACGTCAAAGGGCCGTACTTCCTGATGCAGGCGCTGTTGCCGGTCTTCGCAAATCCTGCTTCCGTAGTGCTGACTACTTCCGTAAGCGCGCATGCAGGGGCAGATCGCTCGTCCGTGTATGCCGCAACGAAGGCCGCATTGCTGAACATGTCGAAGACGCTCTCGACCGAATTGCTGGGCCGTGGCATCCGTGTCAACGCAGTGAGCCCTGGCCCCGTCGAGACTCCGCTTTACGACAAACTCGGCATTCCAGAAGCTTATCGCGAGCAGCTTAACAAAGAGATCGCGGCAACCATTCCGCTTGGGCGCTTCGGTACCTCCGATGAGGTGGCCAAAGCAGTGCTGTACCTGGCATCCGACGAGTCGCGCTGGACGGTTGGCTCTGAAATCGTCCTTGACGGCGGCCGCCTGCTGAATGGCTAAGCGCGCAGCTCAGCAATTGCGCGAATGCAACATCGCCTGGGCTGAGTTAATCAGGTACTGAACGCCCGCCTCAGCACTTGGCGACGAACGAGTCCAATCCAGACTGTGCAAACAGCGGTACGTGGGAAGCTTCTGCCGCTGTTTCCGCTTGATCAACCTGTGATAGATGCTCTGCGCGCGGGCACCTTGGTGACAGTGCTGGAAGACTGGTGTCCCCCCATCGCAGGACACACGCTTTATTTTTCCGGCCATCGTCGGGGCCCCGTGCCCCAGGCAGGTCGACGGGCTGATTGCCGGCGCGCAGCTGCGCCTCAGTGCCGAGGAGATCGAAGAAATTCGACCCTTCCTGCCTGTGGGCATGGGCACGAATGTTCCAGGGAACGCTTGACCGTTTATCGTGCAGGCGCCCGCTGAATGAGCGGGTTTGACGCTTCGCTGCATAACCGGCACTATCTGCTCGTTGATGATCATTAGTGCTCGTTTATGCAGGTTGTATCTCATGACTTCTCCCCACGAAGCGTTCCCCGGTGAACGCCAGCAATTGATCAGCCAGCGTCTCGCCCGGTATGGCCGGGTGATCGCGGCGGACCTGGCCAGCGAATTCAATGTGTCCGAACACTCGATCCGGCGTGACCTGGGGGTATTGGCAGCGGCGGGGTTATGCAAGCGTGTTTATGGCGGTGCAATACTTGTGCCGGCTGCCGAAGGGTCGCTGGATGTACGCGTGCGTAAAGACCCGGCACGCAAGGGCAGCCTCGGCCAAGCGGCCGCTGCCTTGCTGCGCGCGGGCCAGCACGTGTTCATCGATGCTGGTTCGACCAACCTGGCGATTGCTGGCGCCATCGATCCAAGCCTTCAGTTGACCCTCTCCACCAATTCGCCATTGATTGCGGTGCAGTTGATGAAACTGCCCCGTGCCGAAGTCATCCTCCTGGGGGGGCGCTTGAACCCCATCGCCGGTGGTGTGATCGGGCTGACGGCGGTGGAGCAATTGCGCCAGTTCAGTTATGACGTGTGTTTTCTGGGCGCCTGCGCCATCGATCCAGACAATGGGGTCACGGCATTCGGCCTGGAGGACGCAGAGTTCAAGCGCGCAGTGGTGGCGGCGAGTGGGCAAGTGATTACCGCGGTGACCAACGAAAAGCTGTCCAGCGTTGCTCATTATCAGGTGGTCTCTTGTGAGGAGGTTGCCGCCCTGGTGGTGGAGCACGATGCGCCACGTGAGCGGCTGGAGCCCTTTTACGGGCGGGTGACCAACGTCGTGACGAGTGTCCGTGAGCAGCGGCGTAGCTGATGCCTTTGCGGCGCAGGGCTGGGCAATTGGGTAGATACTGCGCAGCCCCCATTGTCCGCCAGGCGATTTGCGTCTAGTTTGCTGGCCGATCACAAGTACAAAAAATCAGGAGTCATCGATGCAACCGATTCGTCTCGGCCTGGTGGGCTACGGCAAGATTGCCCAGGATCAACACGTTCCAGCCATCCTCGCCAACCCCGCGTTCCAACTGGTGGCGGTCGCCACGCAAGGGCAGCCCTGCGCCGGGGTGGAGAACTTCCGATCCCTGGGCGAGCTGCTCGAAAACGGCCCGCACGTCGATGCGATTGCGTTTTGCACACCGCCGCAAGGCCGATTCGCCCTGGTGCAACAGGCGCTGGCGGCCGGTAAACACGTTCTGGTGGAAAAGCCGCCGTGCGCCACGTTGGGTGAAGCCATGGCCTTGGTGGAGCAGGTTCGCGAGCAAGGCGTCAGCGGCCTGTTCGCCTGGCATTCCCGTTACGCCCCGGGTATCGCGGTCGCCCGTGACTGGCTGGCCAGTCGCACCTTGCACAGCGTGCAGATCGATTGGAAAGAAGACGTGCGCAAGTGGCACCCCGGCCAGGCGTGGATCTGGCAACCCGGTGGCCTGGGGGTCTTCGATCCCGGCATCAACGCGTTGTCGATTGCGACTCATCTGTTGGCGCTGCCGTTGTTCGTGGAGGCCGCCGAGTTGCGTGTGCCGGACAACTGCCAGTCGCCGATTGCCGCCAGCATCAAGATGGCCGACGCGCGCCATCTCGATATCCGGGCGGAATTCGATTTCGACCATGGCCATGACGAGCTCTGGAGCATCGAGATTCGCTGCGCCGAAGGCGTCCTGCGCCTGGACAACGGCGGCGCGCTGTTGAGCATCGACGGCGTGCGCCAGGCCGTGTCCGAGGAGGGCGAGTACGCCGCGGTGTATCGACATTTTCAGCAATTGATCAACGACAAGGCCAGCGACATGGACCTGCAGCCACTGCGGTTGGTCGCGGATAGCTTCTTTGTCGGCAGTCGGACGGCGGTCGAGCCGTTCTACGATTAAACCAGGGAACTGCAGTTGAACGAACAGACATTGTCCATGCGCCTGGAGCGCGTGGCGGCGCATATGCCGGCAGGGGCGCACCTGGCCGATATCGGCTCGGATCACGCTTACCTGCCGGTGGCCTTGTTGCGTCGTGGCGTCATTGCGACGGCGGTGGCCGGCGAGGTGGCGTTGACACCCTTGCGCGCCGCCGAACGCACCGTGGGCGAGAATGGCCTGGAGCAGCGCATCAGTGTGCGCCTGGCCAATGGCTTGGCGGCAATCGAGCCGGAAGACGGGATCACCGCGATCAGCCTCTGCGGCATGGGCGGCGAGACGATCCGCGACATCCTCGACAGCGGTAAAGCACGGCTGAGCGGGCGCGAGCGGCTGATTCTGCAACCCAACGGCGGCGAACAACCGCTGCGCCAATGGCTGATGGAAAACGGCTACCGCATCCTTTGCGAGGAAGTGCTGCGGGAAAACCGCTTCTACTACGAGATCATCGTCGCCGAGCGCGCCGGGCCCGTGACGTACACCGCCGAGGAGCTGTACTTCGGCCCGCTGCAGATGCACGCGCGAACGCCGACCTTCCTGGCCAAGTGGCAACGCTTGTTGCGCCAGAAACAAAAGACCCTCGCCAGCTTCGCCAAGGCGCGGCAAGCCGTGCCCGAAGAGAAGCGGCAAGACATTGCCCGGCAGGTCCGGTGGATCAGTGCGCTGTTGGCTTGAGTTGCATTGAGGTTGGATGTGTGGGACGTCATCGCGAGCAAGCTCGCTCCCACAGGGAGTTGCGCAAGTCCCTTTTGCGGGAGCGAGCTTGCTCGCGATGAGGCCATCAGTGACTTCACTGATTCGAGAACTGCCGCCTTCTCCGGCTGCCCGACTATCGACCCATCATGGGGTAGTGCTTGATACGGCACGGATGCGAATTACCGTCGCCTTTACAGATGCCATCCAGGTAGCGGTAGTCCACCCGTACCGACTGCCCTTTGCCGGGCCATTGTCGGCGGGGGAGCGTGGCTTGGTAGTCCGGGGTTTCCGGGGTGAAGGTCAACAGCGAGCCTTGCGCGGGGCACTCCACCGAGGTGGATTTCGGCCTGGCTTTCACGATCTGCGCCTGAAGTTGCGGGTAGGGTTGTTTCAGGACCTCGACGATACGCAGCTCCATCTGGCAGATCTGCCACGTCGAGGCCTGGACGGGCTCGCACAGGAAGGGGAGCGTCAAGGCAAGCAGTCCGAGGCATGCGGTGTGAGTGTTCATTGCTGACCTTGTTTGGGGTGCTGACGTTTGCCAATCATAGCTTGGCATTGTAGCCGTCAGCAGAGTGGTGGCACTATGCCTACAGTCTTTTGGCCAATACAAGGAAGTAACCCATGCCCGGCATCCAAAACGTCGCTTCAGCATTCTGTGCATTCATGCAATCGTGGGAAGAGGACCGCAAATACCTGCCGTCATCCATCAGTGCCCTGGCCAACGGTTTCGAGGGCTGGTTGAAGTTCGAGTTTTATTTCTGGCTGATCCAGGCCCGTGGGCTTCGTGGCCCCGACCGCGAACTGGCGGATGTTGGCGTCGAGTACAAAGTGAAGCTCGATCAGCGTTGGTCGCTGATGGACATTGCTTCCAAGCAATGCGATTTGTGGATTCGCGACCAGGATGAAAAGCGCTTTCACTTCATTGAACTCAAGACACCTTTCTTCAATGCCAACCAGGGCAAGATGTTTGAAAGCGCGGCCAAGGACTATTGGTACATGACCCGCTTGAAAGCCCAGGCGGAAAAGGTGGCAACGGGCAGTGTCATCATCTTTGGCGTGAACTTTGATCAGGCGCGCTGGGAAAAGCATCTCGAGTATGTCGAGGAATATGCCGGCTACGTCGAGCATTCGTCCAAGGCATCAGGCACCGTGCCAGGCGTGGAGGGGCTGAGGTGGGCAGTCCTGACCATGCACTACCCGCAGATGGGCGAGTTCCTTCTGCCACCCGTCGAGGTTCAGGCGCCGTGAAGCCGTGGAGGGCCGCTGCCTGGCACCGCTGGCTCAACCGTAAAGCCCCATCAGCGAGAAAGACTGGTCAGCGCTCAGTGCGACAATCTCGGTCAGCGAATGCAGGAGCACTGGCACCAGCAGGCCGCCGCTGACCACCCTGGCGATGGCGAACACGCCTCCACAGGCGAAGATCAGCACGATCGTCATCCAGTTCCCGTATTGGATGTGCATGCCGGCGAAGACGGCCGACGTCACGATGATCGCGATCCATGTCCAGGCACGGCTGTTCTCGTAGGGAAACAGCCGGAACATGTAATGGCGGAAGAACAGCTCTTCGGCGATGGGCGGCAGCACGATCAGCGAGGCAATCTTGATCGCGGCCTGCCAACGGTTGAGCCCGTCCAGAAGCTCGGCCATGAACACCTCACGGGGTAACCCGAGCACGAAGACGGCAACCCCGAAAAGCAGGTAGGTCCCGATAATGCCGATCGCTCCCCACCGCAGGGGTTTGCCAATGGCATGACCGCGCCACTGCGGGCGTGAATCGGCACGGTATTGCAGGGCGAAGAGGCCGAGGAGAACGAGTGCGGTGAGCCCCGAGGTGGTCGTGAACATCAGATAGGTCTGCATGTCCGCGGGTACGAAAAGAACCTCGGGTATCGCGGCCAGGAAGACGACCAGAGTGGCCAGCATCAACATCCCGAGTCGGGGAAAGAAGCGGTAGGGCGATGAAGTGGCGGCGGTTGCAAACTCAGGAGCGGCACTTAGATTCGTCACAGTCACTCCATGAGTGCAAGGAAAAAGGCATGATGCCAGTGTTTTGATCGTCTGGGATGAGTTCCTCTTGGCTTTGTGCGGAGGTAGGCAATTGGCATCTCACTACGTCGAACGTGTGGCGTAAGGAACAGGCATCCATGCAACTGCGCCGCCGCCATCGCGAGCAGGCGATCTCCAGTGGGCACGAAGCCTATGGTCAACCCAGACCCCCTGTGGGAGCGGGCTTGCTCGCGAAGGCGGCGTCACAGTCAATGAAGATGTTGAATGTGCTGGCCTCTTCGCGAGCAAGCCAGCTCCCACAGAAGGATTCCGGGTGCACGCGGATATTGTGTCCGCTGAAGATCCAATGTGGGCGAGCTTGCTCGCGATGAGGCCAGCCAGCCCAATATCCATGTAGCTGAACCGCCGCTATCGCGAGCAAGCCTGCTCAAAGCTGCTTCGAGCCCCCGCCAATCTGCCAGACATACGGCGGTTCCGTGCCGTTGATTTCCCAATCACCGATGATGCGCTCCTTATAGATCAACGGATTATGCGAGGCAGCAGTGCGGCCATTGCGCCAGTGACGGTCGAGGGCCTTGCTGGTGCTGGTGGCCGAAGCACCGAGGGCATTGAACAGGTCGCTGGTGGCGCGCAACACCAGGTCGGAAATCACCACCTGGGCCTGGGCCGACTCCAGTTCGGCGGCGATGTTGGCGGTGTGCTCGGTTTCGGCGTCCTGGCTGAAGCGGCTTTCGTAAGCGCGCTGGGAGGCGCTCGCGGCGCGCAGGGTGGTGGCTTCGGCGGCGTAGACCTGGGCCGATGCCCTGCCGACCACCTGTTGCACTTGCACGTCCTGGCTCACTTCGCTGGCATTGCCGGTGCTGAAGACCCGCGTGCGTTTGCGCACTTGCTCGGTGATGTCATGAACCGCCGCGCGGCCGGTGCCGGTCAGCACGGCCAGCAGCACCAGTTGATAAAACGCGGTCTGGTATTTGAAGCGGGTAGAGAAATCGATGAGATTTTCCGCCTCGACCAACGCATTCTCGAACACCGACGTCCCGCTGCCGGTGGTGCGTTGGCCGAAGCCGTCCCAGTCATCGCTTTGCTTGACGCCCGGCTGGTGCACACGGACGGCGGCAATCACGTCGGCGCCGTTGTCGTCGCGCTGGGCATACACGTCGATCCAGTCGGCGAAGATGCTGCCGGTGCTGTAGTACTTGGTGCCGTTGACGACCCACTGATCACCCTGGTGGGAAACCCGGGTGACGACTTCGCCGATTTTCACCGCGCCGACTTCCGTCCAGGCATTGCCCACCAACTCACCCTCGACAAAGCGCTTGAACCAGGTGTCCTGTGGGCTACTGGCGTGGGCGTTGAGGCGGTCCTCGACGAATGCGAAGTGCCCGCGCAAGGCCTGGGGCAGGTTGGAATCGGCTTCAGCCAGTTCGATCAGTAATTGCAAGAGCTGCGGCAACGAAGCCCCGGCGCCGCCATATTCGACCGGTACGCGGACGGCGCCAAAGCCGGCTTCCTTCAGCCATTTCACCTGTTCAAAGGGCAGGCTGCGTGTCTGCTCACGCTCCAGGGCTCCAGCCTGGATGCGCGCAAAGATCGGCCGGAAGCGTTCGGCCAGGGGCTCATAGTCGGTGCCCGTGGAAAGGATCGGCGGCAGGTGGTGTTGCTGTGCGGTCATGTTGATCTTCCTTCTTGATGGCGAGTCGGCGGGCAGGGGAAAAATCTGCCGGTGCCAAAGGCCATTGCACAGTCCATGCCCGAGGTCCAACGCCCGTAAATGCGGGGCCCATACGGCGTTCATCGGCGCAAGGGCTGTGCTGGCCACGGACAATCTGTTGCGCAACTGTGTGCCGGGCAACAGTTGCCGCGACGGACATCGACAGGCCGGGTGTTGGCCAGGCAACAGCGGACCAACAGCTTGTCCGTCGGGCGACAGTGCAGTGATTGGGAGTGTCATTTAATTATTTGATTAATAAGGAAATATTCAACTGGCACGGTTGCTGCTCTACACCTTGTGCAGACGCCGAGGTGGCGTCTCCAGGCATGGGGTAAGCGATGAGCAAGCAATTCAAAGTGGTGGCGGTGTCAGGCAGCGTGCAGCACCCGTCACGCACCCTGGCACTGCTCCAGGCGTTGGTGGATCGGCTCGGGCAGCAACTGCCGATCGAGGTGCGCTTGATCGAATTGGCCAAGGTCGGTCCACAGTTCGCCGGGGTGTTGCATCGCGAGGCGTTGCCGGCTGCCGTGCAGGAGGATCTGCATGCCATTGAATCGGCCGATCTGTTGATCGCCGCCAGCCCGGTGTACCGAGCCTCGTACACCGGCCTGTTCAAGCACCTGTTCGATTTCGTTCATCACGAAGCCCTCAAGAACATACCGGTGCTGTTGGCCGCGACAGGTGGCTCGGATCGCCATGCCTTGATGATCGACCACCAGTTGCGACCCCTGTTCGGCTTCTTCCAGGCCCTCAGCCTGCCAGTGGGGGTCTATGCCAGCGAAACCGATTTCAGCCAATACCGGATCTCCAGTGCACAGGTGCTGGAGCGTATCGAGCGCGCCGTCGAGTCGGCGTTGCTGAGCCTGGTCCCGGGCGCCCGGCGTGACGCCAGTGCTGCCTGATCCATTTTTCCTTTCAAAACGAGCCGTGGAGTACATGCAATGAGCCAGGACACGATCAAATTTGCCTACTGGGTGCCCAACGTCAGTGGCGGTCTGGTAGTCAGCAAAATCGAACAACGCACCGACTGGGGCATCGACTACAACCGCAAGCTGGCGCAGATCGCTGAAGCGGCCGGTTTCGACTACGCGCTGTCCCAAGTGCGCTTTACCGCCGGCTACGGTGCTGAATACCAGCACGAGTCCGTCGCGTTCAGTCATGCCTTGCTGGCCGCCACCACGCGCCTGAAAGTCATCGCCGCGGTACTGCCGGGGCCGTGGACGCCGTCGGTGTTGGCCAAGCAGATCGCAACCATCGACCACCTGACCGGCGGCCGTGTGGCGGTCAACATCGTGTCGGGCTGGTTCAAGGGCGAGTTCACGGCCATTGGCGAGCCGTGGCTGGAGCACGATGAGCGCTATCGCCGTTCCGAAGAATTCATCACTGCGCTCAAGGGCATCTGGACCACCGACAACTTCACCTTGCGCGGTGATTTCTACCGCTTCCACGACTACACCCTCAAGCCCAAACCACTGCAGCAGCACCCGGAGATCTTCCAGGGCGGCAGCTCACGTGCGGCTCGGGACATGGCCTCCCGGGTATCGGACTGGTACTTCACCAACGGCAATACCGTGGAAGGCGTCAAGGCGCAGATCGATGACCTCCAGGCGAAAGCCGCGGCCAACAACCACAAGGTCAAGGTCGGCGTTAACGCCTTTGTCATTGCCCGCGACACGGAAGAAGAGGCGCGTGCGGTCCTCGCCCAGATCATCGACCAGGCCGATCCCGAGGCCGTCAATGCCTTTGGCGATGCGGCGAAGCAGGCCGGCAAGTCCAGCCCGGAAGGCGAGGGCAACTGGGCCAAGTCCAGCTTCGAGGACCTGGTGCAATACAACGATGGCTTCAAGACCAACTTGATCGGCACGCCGCAGCAGATCGCCGAACGCATCGTCGCGCTCAAGGCGGTAGGCGTGGATCTGGTGCTCGCCGGTTTCCTGCACTTCCAGGAAGAAGTCGAGTATTTCGGCCGTAAGGTCCTGCCGCTGGTGCGTGAGCTGGAGCAACGCAAGGTGGCAGCCAAAACGGCGGCGGTCGCTTAGGCGCGGGAGGCAGCATGGGCACGTTCATCGATACCCTCGACGCGGTCCCGGCCAGCTTGCCCCAGTGGTTGCAGCGCCAGGCGCTGGAGCATGGCACGGATGTCGCGCTACGCCACAAGCACCTGGGTGTCTGGCAGGAGCGGACCTGGGCGCACGTGACCGACGAGGTGCGCCGTTTCGCGAGTGCCCTGCAAACCCGTGGTTTTGCGGCGGGCGCAACCCTGACGATCATCAGTCGACCCAGGCCGCAGGCACTGCTTGCCGCCTTGGCCGCGCAATGGCTGGGCGGCGTGGCGAGTCTGTTCGACCCGTTGGACGCATCGGCCGGACAGGTGCAATTGCTCGGCACGCTGCAGCCGGATTTCGTCCTGGTCGAAGGCGTGGAAGAAATGCTGCGTCTGCGTGCGGCGCAGGTGGCCGTGGGGGTGTGGGTCTACCTCGACAAGCGTGGCCTGTCGGATTCGACGCCATTTGCGCAAGCGCTGGATTACGCGGCGTTGGCTGCCGAGCGGCCAATCGTTGACCTGGCCCCGCAAGGGCAAGTGCTGCAGACGGCCTTTGTTTTTTATCGCGGAAGTGGACGGGCGATGGAGGAGCAACGCGTCAGCCACGCCGAGCTGCTGCAGGAGGGCCAGCGGTTGGTGACGCGCGAAGGCCTGGGCCGGCAGGAAGAGGCATTGGCCGCACGGGCGTTCGCCTCGGGCGGGCAAGCTCGCTATCTGCTGGCGCCCTGGTTGATGGCCGGTTTTCGCCTGAACTTCCCTGAGAGCCTGGCGACCCGTGATCGCGACCGTCGCGAGCTGGGCCCGACGCTGGTGGCCGGGACGCGGGAAACCTACCAGCGTTTGCACCGCTATGCGCTGGAACGTTTGCCGGAGCCGGGCAGTGGGTCGCGCTGGCTGGTGGACTGGGCGTTGGCAGCGCAGCCGAGGCTGTTGCAACGGTATCTGGGGGACTGGCTGGTGCGCCGGCCGTTGCGCGACGTGCTGGGGTTTTCCCGGACCCGCGCGCCGCTGCTGGTGGGCGATGCATTGCCGCCCGAAACCCAGGCATTTTTCCAGGCCTTGGGTATCGAGGTTCGCCAGTGGGACGACGGGGCCCACTGGCAAGCGCCGCCGAACCTGGTGCAGCACACCACCGATGACTGGACGGGCCTCCAGTCGCAACTGGCCTGAGAGGAGACGCCCCATGACCCAGACGGCCATCACGCATTTGCTGGAGCTGGAGCATATTTCGCTGTCATTCAAAGGTGTCAAAGCGGTCACGGACATCAGCTTTCGCGTCGCCGCCGGTGAGATCTGCGCCTTGATCGGCCCCAACGGCGCCGGCAAGAGTTCGCTGCTGAACGTCATCAGCGGTGTGTACCAGGCCCAGGACGGGCACATCCGTTTTGATCGACAGGAGCGGCGCCGGATGCGCCCCTACGACGTGGCGGTTCGCGGCATTGCCCGGACATTCCAGAATATCGCGCTGTTCAAGGGCATGAGCGTGCTCGACAACGTGCTCACCGGACGCAACCTCAAGCGCCGCAGCACCTGGATCGAACAGGCGCTGCGCATCGGTCGCGCCCGGGCCGAGGATGACCGCCAGCGCGAAGCGGCCGAGCGTGTCATCGCATTCCTGCATTTGCAGCCTTGGCGCGACGTCCTGGTGGGCACGCTGCCCTATGGCTTGCAGAAACGGGTGGAGCTGGCCCGCGCGCTGGCGGCGGAGCCCCGGCTGTTGCTGCTGGACGAGCCCATGGCCGGGATGAACGCCGACGAGAAGCAGCAGATGAGCCGCTTTATCGTCGACATCAACCGTGAGCTGGGCACGACGGTGGTGTTGATCGAGCACGATATCGGCGTGGTCATGGACATCAGCGACCACGTGGTGGTGCTCGATTACGGTCGCAAGATCGGCGACGGCTCGCCTGAAGACGTACGGCAGAACCCCGAGGTCATTTCGGCCTACCTGGGCACTCGCCACTGATACCGGATATTCGCCACCTTCCCACCAGGGAGGGCAGGCAAGTTGCGTCCGCAGAATAGGAGCGGCGATGGAATTTTTCTTTGAAGTATTGATTGGCGGGTTGTTGGCCGGGGTGATGTACGCCTTGGTGGCCATCGGTTTCGTGCTGATCTACAAGGCCTCCGGGGTGTTCAATTTTGCCCAGGGCGCGATGGTGCTGTTCTCGGCGCTGACCTTCGTCAGCCTGCTGGAGCGCGGTGTGCCGTTCTGGCTGGCGTTCGTCATCAGCCTGGCGGCCATGGTGCTGATCGCGGTGGCGGTGGAGCGGGTGGTGCTACGGCCCTTGGTCAACCGTTCGCCGATCACGCTGTTCATGGCCACCCTCGGGCTGTCCTACGTCATCGAAGGGTTCGCCCAGGCCCTGTGGGGCGCCCAGGTGCATGGCCTGGAACTGGGTATCAGCGATGAGCCGCTGGAGTTGGGCGGGATGCTGTTGTCGCAGTTCGACATTTTTGCCGCATTGACCGCGGCGTTCCTGGTGCTGCTGTTGTCCTGGCTGTTCAACAAGACCCGGCTCGGATTGTCGTTGCGGGCGGTGGCCGATGACCCGCTGGCGGCGTTGGCCGTGGGCATTCGTTTGCAGCGGGTCTGGGTGGTGGTGTGGGCAGTGGCGGGGTTTGTCGGGCTGGTCGCCGGCCTGCTCTGGGGCGCTCGCCTGGGCGTGCAGTTCTCACTCTCACTGGTGGTGCTCAAGGCCTTGCCGGTGCTGATCATCGGCGGCTTCACCTCCATCAGCGGGGCGATTGTCGGCGGCTTGATCATCGGTGCCTCGGAGAAGCTGGCGGAGGTTTACCTCGGGCCCTTCATCGGCAGCGGCATCGAGAACTGGTTTCCCTACGTGCTGGCGCTGGTGTTTTTGCTGGTGCGTCCGGCGGGGTTGTTTGGCGAACGGGTCATCGAACGGGTTTAGGGGAGCGCATCATGTTTTATCGAGAAACAGGCCAGTTCAACACCCGCTATGCCCAGGACCGCCGGTTCTTCGCCCTGCGCCAGGACCGTCAAGGGCTGGCCGCATCGCTGCTGTTTGCCTTCGTCGTGGTGCCCTGGCTGGGCAATGACTACTGGTTCAGCGCGATCCTGATTCCGTTTCTGGTGCTGTCCCTGGCCGGGTTGGGGCTCAATTTGCTCACCGGTTATGCCGGGCAACTGTCCCTCGGTTCGGCGGCGTTCATGGCGGTAGGCGCCTTCGCCACCTACAACCTTGAAATACGGGTCGCCGGCTTGCCGTTGTTGGTCAGTATCGCCCTGGGCGGGTTGACGGCGGCGCTGGTGGCGGTGCTGTTCGGCCTGCCGAGCCTGCGCATCAAGGGCTTCTACCTGCTGGTCTCGACCCTGGCGGCGCAGTTCTTCGTGACCTGGGCGTTGACCCGGTTCAGCTGGTTTTCCAACAACAGCGCCTCGGGCGTGATCAGTGCGCCGCGCCTGGAGGTCTTCGGGGTGAACCTCGACGCGCCGGCCGGCCGCTATCTGTTGACCCTGAGCGTGGTGGTAGCGCTGTTCTGGCTGGGCAAGAACCTGGTGCGCAGCGAGTTGGGGCGCAACTGGATGGCGGTGCGCGACATGGACACCGCCGCTGCGATCATCGGTATTCCCCTGGCGAAGACCAAGCTGCTGGCGTTCGCCATCAGTGGGTTTTTCCTCGGCGTGGCCGGTGCCCTGTGGGCCTTCGCTTACCTGGGCACCGTGGAGCCCCACGGCTTCGATCTGAACCGCTCGTTCCAGATCCTGTTCATCATCATTATCGGCGGCCTCGGCAGCCTGCTGGGCAACTTCCTCGGCGCGGCTTTCATCGTGCTGTTTCCGGTGTTGCTTTCGAACCTGGTGTCGCTGCTGCCCGGCGGGCTGGTGGACGCCGGCCAGGTGGAGAACCTGCAGAAGATGATATTCGGCGCCCTGATCATCCTGTTCCTGATCAAGGAGCCAGAGGGCCTTGCGCGCCTCTGGCAGAGATTTCGCCAGCGCGCACGGCTGTGGCCGTTGCGCTACTGAGCGAACCGCACAACGCGGGTTTGCAGTTCCATTTTGTTGGCTTATCCATGGCTTCATAACAAGGAAAATCCGATGTTCAAACGATCATTCGCCAGCAGCCTGGCACTGGCCCTGAGCCTCACCGCCGCGGCGTTCACCGTCCAGGCGGACAACGAACAATACTTCCCGCTGCAAAGCTATCGCGTCGGCCCTTATGCCGCCGGCGGCACCGGTTTTTTCGGCGGCTTCATCGACTACCTCAAGTACGTCAACGCCAATGGCGGCGTGAACGGCGTCAAGCTGACCTGGAGTGAGTGCGAGACCGAATACGTGGTCGAGAAAGGCGTGGAGTGCTACGAACGCCTGAAGAAAGGCTTGAACGGCGCTCCGGCGGCTGCCACCAATCCGCTGTCGGTGGGCATCGCCTACGCCACGCTGGAGCGCTCGACAGCCGACAAACTGCCGCTGATCACCATCAACCATGGGCGCACGGATTCCACCGATGGCAGCGTGTTCCCCTACGTTTTCCCGTTGCAGTTGAACCCGTATTCCGAGGTCTCGGCGATCATCAATTACATCGGCCAGCGCGCTGGCGGGTTGGACAAGCTCAAGGGCTTGAAGATCGTTACCCTGTACCACGGCTCGCCCTATGGCAAGGAAACCAATGAGGTCCTGCAAACCCTGGCCGACAAATACGGTTTTGCGCTGACCTTGCTGGAGGTGCCGCACCCCGGCAACGAACAGCAGTCGCAGTGGCTGAATATTCGCCGGGAAAAACCCGATTGGGTGATCCTGCGCGGTTGGGGGGTGATGAACCCGGTGGCGCTGAAAACCGCGCAGAAAGTCGGTTTCCCGGCCGACCACATCATCGGCAACATCTGGAGCAACTCCGAAGATGACGCCGCGCCGGCCGGTGCCGCGGCCAAGGGCTTCATCGCCATCACCACGCACCCTTCAGGTACTGATTTCCCGGTGTTGCAGGGCATCAAGCAGCAAGTGGTCGACGCCGGCCATGGCGACCTGGCCGATCTCAAGCGGTTCGGCACCGTGTACTACAACCTCGGCGTGGTCAACGGCATCCTCAACGTAGAAGCCCTGCGCATTGCCCAGCAGAAATTCGGCAAGCAACCCCTGACGGGTGAGCAGGTGCGTTGGGGCTTCGAGAACCTCAAGCTCGACGACGCCCGGCTCAAGGAACTGGGGGCGTTGGGCCTGGTGCAGCCGTTGCAGTTGTCATGCTCGGACCATGAAGGCGGCGGTGCGGTGCGCTTCCAGCAATGGGACGGTACCCAGTGGAAGCTGATCAGTGACTGGGTGCAGGCCGACCGCGCCCTGTTGCGGCCGATCATCGAAGCGTCTTCGCACCAGTACGCCCGGGAAAAAGGCATTACCCCGCGTGATTGCAACAAGGAATCCTGAGGCATCGCGGCAATCGGGCGCACGCGTCCGGTCGCTATCTGAAAAGGCGAAACAGCATGGCGACGAACGTGCCGATCCTGCAGATCGACGATATTGAAGTGCTCTACGAACAGACCATCCTGGCGGTGCGCAGCGTGTCGCTGGAGGTGGGAAAAGGGCAGGTCGTGGTGCTGCTGGGCGCCAACGGCGCGGGTAAAAGCACCACGCTGAAGGCGGCCTCCAACCTGGTGCGTGCCGAACGGGGCGAGGTGGTGCGGGGGCGGATTGTCTACCAGGGGCGCGACGTGACCCGCAGTGCGCCTCACACCTTGGCGGCGAGTGGCCTGGTGCAAGTGCTGGAAGGTCGGCATTGCTTCGCCCAGTTGACCGTGGAGGAAAACCTGCTGGCCGGTGCCCTGGCGCGCCAGGTGCCGCGGCGCCAGTTGCTGGCTGACCTGGAATCGGTTTACGGCCATTTCCCCCGGCTGAAACTGCGGCGCAAAAGCCTGGCCGGCTACACCTCGGGCGGCGAGCAACAGATGATCGCGATAGGTCGCGCGCTGATGGCCAGGCCGCAACTGGTCTTGCTGGACGAACCGTCGATGGGGTTGGCGCCGCAGATCGTCGAGGAAATCTTCGAGATCGTCCGGCAACTCAATCAGCGTGAGGGTGTGAGCTTCTTGATCGCCGAGCAGAACATCAATGTCGCCTTGCGTTACGCCCACCATGGCTACGTGTTGGAAAGCGGTCGGGTGGTCAGCGAAGGCAGCGCCGAACAACTGGCGGCCCGCAGCGATCTCCAGGATTTCTACCTGGGCGCGCGAACAGCAGCGCTGTGAGCACCGCTGACATGACCCTGTGGCGAGGGGATTTATCCCCGTTGGGCGCGCAACGACCCCAAGCAGGTTGAACGCGGTCGGCCTGATACATCAGGGACAGGTCTTGGGGCTGCTGCGCAGCCCAGCGGGGATAAATCCCCTCGCCACAAAAAAGGGACGCACCTGGCTTTTGTGGCGAACTCAGGTTGAAAGGTTGATGACCTGGCCGTCCCGCGTACTGAGCGCGGGGCGGCGTTTGTTGACCACCAGTTCGCCGATCCTGATCAGCAACGTGCGGGTGACGTTGCGACTCAGGCCCAGCAGGCTGGCGGTATGGACCTGATTGCAATTGGCGTATCGGTAGGCGGTGCGCAACAACTCGGCCTCGACCTTTTCATACACATCGCCATGCTCCTGCTCGAGCAGTTTCTCGAAGGCTTTCTGCAAGAGCGCCTCTGCACTTTGAGGAGTTGCTTGCGGTGGGTTGTCCTGGCGCTCGATACGAAAGTTCGACAGATGCAGGTCTTGCACGCCAATCACTTTGTTGCGGCAAATCAGCAGCGTGTGGTGGATGACGTTTTCCAGTTCGCGGATGTTCCCCGGCCAGGAGTAGTCGAGCAACTTGCGTTGCGCCTGGGCATCCAGCGTCACCTCACCGTGCCCGAGCCTGTGGCTGTACTGCGCAATGAAGTGGCGTATCAACGGCAGGATGTCGCCGGGACGTTCGCGCAGCGGCTTGAGCGCCAGGCTGACCACGTTCAGGCGGTAATAGAGGTCTTCGCGAAAGTGCCCGGCATTGATGGCTTTTTCCAGCTGTACGTTGGTGGCCGCCAATACACGCACATCGATCTTGATGCTCTTGCGCGAACCCAGTCGAACCACTTCGCGCTCCTGCAATACCCGGAGCAACTTGACCTGGATCGGCAGCGGCAAATCACCGATTTCATCAAGGAACAGGGTGCCGCCATCGGCTTCCTCGAACCAGCCGGCCTTGGCCGTCAACGCGCCGGTAAAGGCGCCTTTTTCGTGGCCGAACAGCTCGGCCTCCACCAGGGTCTCGGAAAACGCCCCGCAGTTGACCGCAACGAACGGCTTGTGGCGACGGGCGCTGAGGTTGTGCACGTGGCGCGCCACCAGTTCCTTGCCGGTGCCGGTCTGGCCGATGATCAACACGCTGGCATCACTGGGTGCTACTTGTTGCAGGTGTTCCAGCAAGGCGCGGGAGGTGGGGTCTTCGAAGACCTGGGCCGTGGCACGAATCGAGGTGGCCAGGCCGGGAGAGGGAGGTAGCGTTAGAAGCTGCATGACGGTGGCCCGTTAATGAGATTGCCGTGACGGAAGGTGGGTGAGTGCCAACGTTCCTTGATGGCACCACCGCGGTAAGCCTTTGGGCTTAAGGCTTAATCTAAATGATCTAAAAAAATGATAATAAATAACTTTAAGTTATTTGCTTAGGACTGGGCCGAGGGTGAGAGCGAGGCTTGCTCCCGCAGGCACGGTGGTCAAGGGATCCAGATTGGCAAGCAATGTCGATAAAAAGTTTTATTGACTAAAAAATTACATCGAGTAATTATTCTCCTGCATCTGCTTTCACGCAGAGTCATTTCCCAGGGGCAACCCAATGAATCAGAACACCGTGCCTTCACTGGCCAGTCTCTACGTCGAGACTCACGAATCGCCTTCTGACGCACGCCTGGCGCCTTCGCTCATGCAAGGCTTTCCCGCCGAACCCCACCGCCGCGTCACCTGGCACAACTGGATGAGCCCGCCCTACAGCCAATGGGGTTTCCGTAACCTGGCGCGCTTGCGTCCTTCCATCGATGTGCGGGCCGGCACCGGGCCGGTCAGCGCGTTCAAGCAGGCACTCCAGCCGCTGGATGAGCTGCACTTCGCCAGCGAGTGTGGCTTGAGCATCAGCGTGATCGACCACTTGATCGCCAGCCAGACCGATGGGTTCCTGGTCCTTAAGGGCGACACCGTACTGTTCGAGCGCTACTTCAATGGCCAGTGCCCCCAGGACCGACACATCATGTTTTCGGTGACCAAGTCGCTGATCGGTGCCCTGGGCGAGCAACTGGTCTGCGAAGGCCTGTTGGACCCGACGCTGACGGCCGCCCATTACGTACCGGAACTGATGGGCAGCGCGTTCGGCGATGCGACCGTGCGCCAGCTGTTCGACATGGCCGTGGCCGTCGATTACAGCGAGGTCTATGAGGACCCGGATTCAGAGAGCTCCCAATACGGCTACGCCTGCGGTTTCCAGCCGGCGCCAGCGCAGTACACGACGTTCGAATCCCTGTACCAGTACTTGCCATCCTTGAGAAAGCGCGGCAATCACGGCGGTTTTTTCCATTACGTGACGGCCACCACCGAGGCATTGGCGTGGGTCATGGAGCGGGCGTCCGGCAAGGCCTGTCATCAGTTGCTGCAGGAGGTCTGGAGCCAGTTGGGCTGTGAACGTGACGGCTACTTTCTGGCGGATCCCTGGGGCCGCAGTGTGGCCGGTGCCGGGTTCAGCGCGACCTTGCGTGACATGGCGCGCTTCGGCCGCCTGCTGGCCAACGATGGCCGCCAGCAGGGGCGACAACTGCTCTCGGCAGAGGCGCTCGCCGGTATCGCCGCTGGCGCCGACCCCACCATCTATGCCGCCTGCGCCGACTTTTCGAGCTGGACCCCTGGCGCGTCCTACCGCAGCCAGTGGTATGTCTTCAACGACCACAGCCAGGCGCTCATGGCCGGTGGCATCCATGGCCAATACCTGTTCATCGACAAACCGTCCGGCGTGGTGATCGTCAAGCAGTCGTCCCTGAGCGACGCCGTCAGCCTCTTCGACGGCGACAGCGTGCGCATGCTGCGTGCCATCGCGGCGCAACTGACGCCCTGAGTTCATCCGATAAACACAAGAGTTTCGTTCCGCTCACCCGGCCCAGCCAGGTGTTGGCGCGGGTTTGCGCCGCCATTCACTGCCCTGTAACAACAATAATCAACAGGAGCTCCATATGGTTTCCATGATGCGTTTGTCCCGAACGTTCCTCGTGCTCGGGTTACCCTTGACCGCCCAGGTTGCCTGGGCGGGCTACACCTTCGAGGAGGGCAACCTCAAGGGCGAGGTCAACTTAACGGCCGGTGGCGCGGTCCTGTCCACCCGCAACGTCAACTTTGGCGGCGGCGTGGTGGACATGCGCAGCGGCAAGAATGGCGGCACGAAAATCGACTGGCAGGAGTTCTACGTCAAGCCGGGCGTCAAGTTGGAGTATGCCGTGCAGCCGGATTTCAGCCTGCTGGCCGGCGGCTCCCTGGTGGGGGCGACCACCTTCGGGGATGGCGATGCCGGTGGCTTCACCCGCAGTTCCGACGGCAAGGTGTCGACCGAAGAGTTCTATGGCGGTTTCCGCGCCGGGGAGTGGACGGTTACGGGCGGTCGCCAGAATTACATGATCGGCAACGGTTTCATCGTGATGGATGGCAACCTCGACCAGTTGAACGACGGTGCCTATTGGCTCGCCCCACGCACCGCCTTCAAGGATTCTGCAGTGGTCGCCTGGGACCATGGCGCGTTGAAGGTCCAGGGCTTCAGCCTGGGGACCGACAGCGACCTGGGTGACTTTCGCATGAGCGGCGTGAACCTGGACTACAACCTCGACGACCAGGTGACGTTGGGCGCCACCGCGTTGAAGGTCAAGGCCATGGGGCCCAAGGGCAGTACCTTGCCGCGTCGCCGCGATGGCATGCTGGTGTATAACGTCAGGGCGTTGAACGCCAAGCTCCCGGGCATCGCCGACCTGAGCCTGAATGCCGAATATGCCTTGGAACGGGGGAGCGGCGAAGGCGTGGATTACGATGCCAAGGCCTGGTACGGCCAGGCGGATTACACCTTCAGCACGCTGCCGTTGACCCCGGTGATCGGCTACCGCTACGCGAGCTTTTCCGGCGACGACAACCTCACCGACAACCAGCAGAAAGCCTGGGACCCGTTGAGCAAGGGCTTCGTCGACTGGAGCACCTGGCTGATCGGCGATGTCGTCGGCAACTACCTGATGTTCAACAGCAACGAAAACGTCCAGCAGTTCTCACTCAAGACCCACCTCAACGAAACCCTCACCCTCGGTGTGATCCACTACCAGTTCTGGCTCGACGAAAAAAACTACATGGGCACCGCCGTCAGCGACCGGCGTTTTGCCGACGAGAGTGTAGTCTTCCTGGATTGGGCGCCGTCGAAGTCGTTGTCCACCTCGCTGTCGTACAACTGGGTCAAACCCATGGCGGCGGCCAAACAGGTCTTCGGCGACGACCGGAAATTCAGCGCGCTGGAACTCTACTTCACCTACCGCTATTAGTGCCGCGAGCCTTCGCGGCCGCGCTGGAGTGTTTGATCATGAACCTGTTTTTGCGCAACACCTTGCTGGGCGCTGTCGTTTCGATGCTGGTCAGCGGCGCGAGCCTGGCCGAGGAACGGACGGTGCGGATCTACAACTGGATCGAGTACCTGCCGCCTGAAATCCTCAAGAGTTTCGAAGAGGAAACCGGCATTCGTCCCATCTATGACGTCTTCGACAGTGTCGAAACATTGGAATCCAAGCTCCTGACCGGCAACTCCGGGTATGACGTGGTCTACCCGAGCAGCTCCAACGTCAGTCACCTGATCGCCGCGGGCGCCGTCGAGCCTCTGGACCGCAGCCAGTTGCCGAACTGGCAGCATCTGGACCCTGAGTTCATGAAGACGCTGGAGGCGGTGGGCGATCCGGGCAACCGCTATGCCGCACCGTACCTGTGGGGTACGACCCTGATCGGCTACAACGTCGACAAGGTACGCCAGGTATTGGGGGCCGATGTGCAGATGAACACTTGGGACATCCTTTTCAAGGAAGAGAACATGGCCAAGCTGGCCAGTTGTGGCGTCGGTCTGCTGGACGCCGCCAACGAGATCGTGCCCATTGCCTTGCACTACGAAGGGCTGGACCCCAACAGCCAGAAACGTGAGGACTACGCAAAGGCGCAGGCGGCCATGCTCAAGGTCCGGCCTTACATCACCTACTTCAATTCGTCACGCTATGGCATGGACCTGGCCAACGGTGAGATCTGCGTAGGGGTGGGTTGGTCCGGAGGGGTGGCCCTGGCCAAGCGACTGGCCGAAGATGCAGGGAAGGGGGTCAAGGTGGAAATGGTGCTGCCCAAGGAAGGTGCGCCGATGTGGTCGGATGTGATGATGGTCCCCGCCAACGCTCCTCATGCCAAGGAAGCCTACGCATTCATCAATTACATCTTGCGTCCGGATGTCATCGCGCGGATCAGCAACAAGATCGGTTACCCCAACCCGAACAAGGACGCCACTGCGTTGGTCAATGCCGACATTCGCAACAACCCCGCCATGTATGTGCCGGACGAGGCGCGCAAGACCCTGTTCGCCCTGGAGCCGGTGCCGGCCGCCGTGGAGCGGATCCGCACCCGCACCTGGATCGGCATCAAGACCCATCACTGATCAGCGTGACCCGGCGCTGCGGCGCCGGGTTCGTATCAGTGGGGGCCTCCCTCAGGCGCGCATGCCCAGGAAGAGCAATTCGGTGATCCGCCGGACCTGTGTGGAGTGTGCCTCGATATCCGGTTGTTCCTGGTTGACCAGCCTGAACAGCTGCAAGTGCGAATAGTCGTTCAACAGGAACGCGGCGAGGTCGACGTCCAGGTCGGCGCGTAATTTGCCGGCCTGTTGCAATTCCCTGATCAGCCCACTGATTTCGGCCCTGAGCGCATCGTTCATGGCGCGATACCCCTCGGGCAGCCCGTTATCGCCACCAAACAGGATCAGCGGCAGCAACTCGCGCCACAGGCTTGGGTGCATGACCTCCAGTGCGTAACCGGTCAACAGCCGCTCCAGATAACACAGCGCTTGGACCGGGTCCTCGATTTCAGGCATCCGGCTGCGGGTGTCCGTGAGCGCGCGCTGGTCGGCGTCGTGCAGGATTTCCAGGATGATCTCCTGCTTGTTGCCGAAGTACTTGAACACCGTGGGAGCCGATACGCCGGCCTGGCTGGCGATCTGTTCGATGGTGGTGTTCTGGAAACCCTGGCGCTCGAACAGTTCGACCGCCGCCTTGCTGATGGCTTGCCGGCGTTCGGCTTTTTGACGTTCACGCAGTCCGCTCACGGGAGGGTCCTTGTCGTAAAGAAGAGGTAAAGGCCATGGCACACCAATGTGGGAGCGAGCAGGCTCGCTCCCACAGGGCTTGCGGTTAGCAACAGGCCGGGCATAGGCATGCAAAATACTTAACCCAGTAAAGTTTTTAAAGGATTTATTTCGTTGCCGCCCCTCGACGACGTAGCTGAATACCGCGGTCCAGACGCCTGGCAAGAGGCAAAACGCCATGCCTCACGTGGCGAAATCAGGCACAGAGATGGCGCGTTCAGGTAACTGACTCGAGAGGGAAGGCAGGTAACGTGGCGCGACTTTTCACCGCAAGTGCGCACGTTCGCCCAGGGTGGATCAACACAACCAAACGGTGCCGCTTCCAGGAGGGGCGGGCAAACCAGCAATACCGACTGTCCCTGCGCGCGTCTCAATGTTCGATCACAAGAGAATAAGAAAATGACCAGCCCCAGCTTCAAGGACTCGAACGGCCATCTGGCACAGGGCTTCAAGCCTCGTCACGTCACCATGCTGTCCATTGCCGGAATCATCGGTGCGGGTCTGTTCGTGGGATCGGGCCATGCCATTGCCGCCGCCGGCCCGGCCGTCATGCTGGCCTATCTGTTTTCCGGGCTGTTGGTGGTCCTGGTCATGCGCATGCTGGGCGAGATGGCCGTCGCCAACCCGGACACCGGCTCCTTCTCCACCTATGCCGATCAGGCCATCGGGCGCTGGGCAGGCTTCACCATCGGTTGGCTCTACTGGTGGTTCTGGGTGCTGGTGATTCCCATCGAAGCGTTGGCCGCCGGTCATGTACTCAACCAATGGTTTCCCGCCGTCGATGCCTGGCTGTTCGCCTCGGTGTCGATCGTTCTGCTGGCCGTGACGAATCTGTTCAGCGTGTCGAAATACGGTGAGTTCGAGTTCTGGTTCGCCATGGCCAAGGTCGTGGCGATCATCGGCTTCATCTCCCTGGGTTTCGCGGTGTTGATGGGCTGGATTCCCGAGCGTGAAGCCAGTGGCCTGAGCCGCTTGATGGAGGAGCATGGCGGGTTCGCCCCCAACGGCCTGTCGGCGGTGGTGGGCGCGTTCATCACCATCATGTTCAGCTTCATCGGTACGGAGGCGGTGACGATCGCCGCCGCCGAATCCGATAACCCTGCGCAGAACATCGCCAAGGCCACTCGTTCGGTGATCTGGCGTATCGGTGTGTTCTACCTGTTGTCGATCTTCGTGGTCATTTCCGTGGTGCCCTGGAACGATCCGCTCCTGGCTTCAGTCGGTT
The DNA here is from genome assembly GCF_900101575.1 of Pseudomonas sp. NFACC37-1. Lineage (NCBI taxonomy): Bacteria > Pseudomonadati > Pseudomonadota > Gammaproteobacteria > Pseudomonadales > Pseudomonadaceae > Pseudomonas > Pseudomonas sp. NFACC37-1. The sequence continues at coordinate 477,182 of NZ_FMUZ01000002.1, forward strand.
CCTACCAGCGGGCCCTGGAACTGATGAACATTCCCCACGCCAAATTCCTGGTGGATGTGGTGGTGCTGATCGCCGTGGCCAGTTGCATGAATTCTTCGATCTACATCGCCTCGCGGATGTTGTATTCCCTGGGGCGCCGTGGCGATGCGCCAAAGGCCTTTAAGGCCACTTCCTCGGCCGGTGTGCCACGGTCCGCGGTGATTGCCAGTACCGTGTTGGGCGCGGGTGTCACTTTGTTCAGCTACTTCATGCCCGCCGGCCTGTTCCAGTTCCTGCTCGCCAGCTCCGGCGCCATCGCCTTGCTGGTGTACCTGGTGATCGCCATCTCGCAGCTGCGCATGCGCCGGATGATGCAACGGCAGAACATCGAGCTGCCTTTTCGCATGTGGCTGTTCCCTTGGCTGACCTGGTTGGTCATCGTGTTCATCTCGGCGGCGCTGGCGGTCATGATGATCACCCCCGAGCACCGCAGCGAGGTCAGTACCACCCTGGGCCTGGCGCTGGGCATTTCCTTTATCGGCCTGGCGACGTCGCGGCAGCCGCGCCCTGAGCAGGTTGCTTCCCTGGGGTGACCCAGCCTGCCTCCGTCTCCTTTGGCCCTGTAGGCATGCAATTCTGGTTGCGCTGAGAGGGCCGGTCTTAATTGTCTACTCAAGATTGAACAAGCCTGAATCCGACCGGCGTGTACAAAAAAGCTTTGGCCTTATCGGGTGTAAATTATTTTTTACTGTGCTTGGCATCAGCCACTTTTTACTAAGCCTTGAAAGTGCTGGTTTTTTTTAAAAAGTCATGCCCTCGGTTTTGTAGGGACTTAAAAGCTGTGAGAATAATATTGAACATCTGTTTGTGTTTTTTCACGTTGACAGCGACATTTTTACAACTATAAGATTGGATCCAGGAAAAGTTATTCAAGGAATGAATTAAATGCACTTCTGTTCCTCTCCGCACGCCTCGATCTTTCCTGTTGTTCTTAACTATCTGCGCGGCTTCCTGCCGCTTCCGACTTTGTACTCCCGTACCTTGTTTCCTCGTCAGGCAGCAGGCTCTTGCTGTTTCACGCCCTCATTTTTATCGAGGCTTGGTTCCTGACCCGATAAAAGTATTTCACCTAAATGAAATAAAACAATCGACTCAATAAACCTTTGTGCCAGTCTCTTGGTGCAGGGGCAATAACACCTGAGAGAAAGGGATTCTATGAAATATTTGGATGGCTCCATTTACCTAGATTACCAGCTTCCCAATGGGCAGTCGGTCAAACTTGACCTGGCCACGGAGGAGTTGCTGGGTGTTCGCATGAATAAAAATGTGAAGCGTCTGATCGGTTGTTATGAGCAAGACATGCTCTTTCTGAATAAAGAAATTGATGGGGATATTCAGCAGCATCTTGATGAGCGATACGGTCGGGACAAGAGTAAGAAAGCGCTGGATGAGTTGCGAACCCTTGAGGCTGTTGTGTTTGCCCCGGTCAGTGCACAGTTGGATAAAGTTGATTTCTCCGTCTCGGCCGAACAGTTGAGGACTTTTTTTGGCATTCACTTGGATGAAGAGTTTGCTCGCCTGAAGAATGGCGACTTCGATCCGACGCTCTCCTATATTCTCAACAACCCTAATGCCCAGGGACTGATGAGGAGCTTGCTGACACAGTTCTCAATTGAGTTTCTTATTGAAGGGGCTCCGATGGGCCTGTACGCAACTGGCGCGTTCGGCACCCTGCAGTCACATCTGCTGCGGGTGTATCAAGATGAAATGGGAAATGGTGTGCCGGAAGACAAGCACAGCCACTTGTACGAAAAAACCATGCTTGATCTGGGGCTGAGCGATACGCCGGATGCGTATCAGGATCATTTCCTCACCAGCAACATGTTGGTTTCGGCCTACACGTACCAAATCTGTCACGACAAGAGTAAGTTCTTGCGTTACCTCGGCGCTTTTTTCCGTAATGAAGCCTGTTTTATCGTGTGGCAAAAACAGTTGGGGGAATCGGTTCGCGAGATATACCGAGGGAAGGTGGATTGTCATTATTTCGATGTTCATACCTCGGTCGACCAAGCCCATGGTCGCTGGGTGCTTGATAATCTGATTGGCCATGCGCTGGATCGTTTCGGTGATGACGCCGCGCCTCATATTTTGCGCGGTTTTGTGGAATTGATGATCTATCAAGATATCTTCGGTCTTGAACTTGATCATCAAATACTTAATGGTACCGTTGCGGAGCCTGCCGCCGCGGCGAATTCAAGCCTGTCCCTTTCCAATCGAGTGGCTCCTGGCGCGACGGAGCATCTTTTTTCGGCCCGGGAAATCATTGTCGACCTTCAAGGTGACAGCAAGATTTTTCTCACCGATCCTCTGGCTGCGAGCCCTTCAGCCGAGTCCGGGCTCATCCGTCTTCCACCGTTTACCGCTGCCCATTTAAAAGCCGGGAGCGACGGCGCGCGTTATAACTAATATCAATAATGCGACTGGTCGCAGATCAGTCGCTTACTCGCCGATGCCAGATGATTAGAGCGCTTAGTTTCTGAAGCGTAAGGACCTTGCATGTTTAAAGAAAAAGTGTCATCCGATAATAATACTTGGCTTCATTTTTTTCCCTCCGACCAGATTGGTAAAACCGATGCGTTCCCTTCATCCATAATCGAGGCGCAGGGGATCTATGTAACAGACTCGGAAGGCCGTCGGTACATGGACGCCATCAGCGGCGCGTACTGCGTGAACGTGGGTTATGGTCGTGATTCGATTATTGATGCGGCCAGTGAAGCGGCCAGAAAGTTGGCATTCTGCTCTCCGTTCAGTTTTTCAAACCCTTATTCTTCCCGGTTGGCCCAGACGCTCGCCGGCCTGGCATCACCTGTTGTCGGCGCCAATGCCCGGGTGTTCTTTACCAATAGCGGTTCGGAGGCGGTAGAGACTGCATTGAAAATCGCTCGGGCATTCGCGGTCAGGAATGGCGAACCCCAGCGTAAATGGCTGGTGTCTCGCGATCATGCTTACCACGGTGTCACGCTGGGCGCGCTGTCTGTGTGTGGATTCGCGGCGCTAAAGGAAGAGTTTGGTCCGCTCTTGCCCATGACCGCCACCATCGCTTCGATGCGGGACAGTACAGACCCTCTCAGCGACGTGCTCCATGCAACGCCGGGCCTGGGTAAGGATGTTGCTGGCGTGTTGATTGAAACGGTTGAAACCAGCAATGGCATGGTAACCCCCACTGCTGAGTATCTTGATGGCTTGAAGCGCTTGCGCGAGGAAACCGGCGCGTTGTTGATCGTCGATGAAGTCATCACCGGGTTCGGACGCCTGGGCAGTTGGTTCAGCGCCGAGCAGTATGGACTTGAGGCCGATATCGTTATTTGCGCGAAAGGGCTTACAAGCGGATACGACTCGCTCGGCGCGACGATTGTCAGCGAGCGGGTCGCGGCGGTCTTTGCCCAGGGCGAAGACAGCATGTTCGCCCACGGCGCTACGTTTGGCGGTCGTCCGGCTGCCGCGGCCGCCGCCCTTGAGAATATCGGGATTCTCGAACGCGAGCGGTTGCTTGAAAACGCCTCATCCATGGGCATTTACTTGAAAGGTGTGCTTCAAGACTTGTTTGGTAACCACCCGAAAGTCTCCGGGCTCACCGGTACTGGCTTGCTCCAGGCGATCCACTTGCGCTCAAGCGACTCTTCGGCGCCTGCCACGGCCGAGGAAGTGAAAGTGATTCGAGAGCGATTGTTGAACAGCGGGATCATCACTTCTTTGTATTACACCCGAAACGATCCCACCATCGAAATTGCCCCGCCGCTCTGTATCAATCGAGAGCAGATCGACCATCTCTGCCGAGTGATCGTCGCCGCATTAGGCTGATTGTCGTCGCGACTCACTTATAAAGGATTATTAGAGATGACCTTCGATGAAATCGAACACACAGGTCCGGCGCGGAGTCCACAAACCCATGCCGGGGAATACGGCGTGACCGAGGCGGCGATCAAGCTTGAACGGGCTACTCCGGACTCTGATCTGGAGGTCCGGCTACTTGCGGCCTGGCTCATAACGGCTAGCTGGTACGCCAATTGGGTCGAAAACTTGAACTGCACTGTCGTATCGCGCCGAGGGCAGGTTGACTGCCCGAACATCGATTTTCAGGCGCCGGCTCGCAAACTTCTCGATTTCTGCAAGGCTGCGCTGGGGGCTATTTCTGGCGCGCAGAATACTTCATGGCAGGTCTGCGCCTGGTCCGACACTGAACAGTGCCCAGGCGTATTTGGCGCCGCTCGGCTGCAGATGTGCGTCAGCGCAACCAACGTCGAATTGGTCTTTGATGGACAGCTTCTCGAGCGAAGCCTGGCCCATGAGATTTTCGACACATTGCATGGCATCGCTTGCGCATTGCAGCACGAAAATAATTTCGTTGTACCGGACCTCGTGGAACGTGCCCGCCCAGAACATTCGAATTCCGAGCTGCTGGGAAAATTGCATGGAGTCGAGGAGCAGGATGTACTGGAGGCTTTCGAGGAGCACGTCTGCCGCGACCCGGACAAAGTGGCGATTCGCGACGCAGGCCGGGTGATCAGTTATGGGCAGTTGTCGGCTGACATTCGCAAGCTGGTCGCCCAACTGGCAGGCCAAGGCGTGAAGCCCGGCAGTCGAGTCGCGTTGCGAATGTCCCGATCCAGCGACTTCGTCGTTGCAGCCTTGGCGGTTCTCTCGCTGGACGCTATCTACATTCCGATAGACCCGCAGCTTCCTCCCGAGCGAAGCAAGCTGATGCTTGAAGATGCACGGGTAGGCTGGGTTGTAGAGGGCGATGCTGTCGTCGCGGTGGGACTCTCCCTGAGTGCAGCTCAACCCGACAATGAGCCACGGTGCGGATATGTACTGTTTACCTCCGGGACCACGGGGCGGCCAAAGGGTGTCTTGATCTCTCGCGCATCGCTCTCGTATTACGCCAGCGTGGCCAAGCACTCGTTCGGCCTTACGAGCCAGGACAAGGTCCTGCAGTTTGCGACTGTCTCGTTCGACGCCTCTGTCGAGGAAATCTATTGCTGCCTGATGGCCGGCGGAACATTGGTCATCCGTGATTCATCCGTCGATTTGCAGCCTGCCAGCTTTCTGCAGTTCCTCGACGAGCAGCAGATTACTTTTCTTGACTTGCCGACCGGGTACTGGCGAGAACTCAGCCTGGCTTGTACTTCCCAACAGCTGCATTTTCCTTCTTGTGTCAATCTGGTGGTGATTGGCGGAGAAGCCCTTTACAAATCAGACATACACAACTGGTACCGTCTCCCCGCGCCGCGCCCGACGTTGATCAATTCCTATGGCCCAACCGAGACGACCGTCGTTACCGCTCTCCAGCGAGTACGACGTCCTGACACGGATGACGATTCAAGGAACGACATCTCTATTGGTCGGCCCATTGCCGGTAGCCGAATTGTCTTGCTGGACCGTTTCGATAAACCTGCACCCCTCGGCGCAATGGGGCAGATATGCATATCCAGCCCAGGCGTGGCCGAGGGGTATTTGCACAATCCGGACATGACGGCGGAAAAATTCTTCGTGCGGGTGGAAACCGATCGGAGCCTGCGCCGCTACTACAAAAGCGGAGACCTGGGACGCATTGGCCGCGATGGAGCGCTGGAATATCACGGACGCATGGATAACGTGGTGAAGCGGCAAGGCTTCAGGATCAGCCTGGGTGAAATCGAGTCCATTGTACGAACATTGCCGGAAGTGTCTGACTGCTGCGTTTTCATGACGGACGCCGGCAGTGACAGCAAGCTTCTGTGTGTCGTTCAACTGATGCCCGGCATGAAGGTGTCGCAACTGGCGTTACGTCAACAATTGATGTTGGACCTGCCATCCTACATGGTGCCGAACAGCTTCATTCTGCTCGACGAAATACCGCGTAACCTGGCTGGAAAGATCGATTACAACACAGTAAGAAGGCTCGCAATGGCGGTTGTAGACGCAACGAGCAAAGACCTGTCGAGCCCTTTTGCGGGAAGCGAAATTGCCCGGGAAATACAGTCGACGTTGGGCGGTCGGGAACTGAATTGGGATGCCAGTCTTGTCGAAAATGGGGCGGACTCGTTGGAAATCGTACGCCTGGCCATGCTGTTACAGAAACACAGCGGGCACGAGTGGCCGCTTTCCACGCTCTATGAATACCCCAGCCTGGGAGCCATTTTGAACAATGTTGGCGGCCCTGGAATCGCAAAAAAACGCCCACGAGATTTCAAGGACTGGCGCTATGCTGAGTTTGAACGACTCAAGGGCTTGATTCGCCGCAGTGCGCCACGAGTCAGTCTTCCCAAGGACGGTATATTGGTAACGGGGGCTACGGGACTGCTTGGGCGCCATGTGGTCCGCGCATTGCTCAAGAGCACACAGCGCCCCATTTATTGCCTGGTGCGCTCTCCCATGGGCAGCACCGAGTCCCCGCATAAAAAGCTCACGCAATTGCTTAACGTGAGAAATGAAGCGCTGCAGAGACTGCACATTGTCGTTGGCGATCTGGATCACGATGACGTCGGCCTCGACGAGAAAGGTTTATATGCCTTGCAACGCAGCGTCAGCGATATTGTCCATTGTGCCGCCGATACCAACATGTTGTCGCCCTATTCGAAGTTGGTGACGACCAATGTCCAAGGGAGCCTGAATCTCATAAATCTGGCGCTTGAGAGTAACGCCAGCTTTCATTTCATTTCTTCACTGGCCTTGTTCGATACAAAACCATCTCTCCTGGCTACGCCGGAAACCAAAATCATGGAAGTCGATAACGTGGCTTCCGGCTATCTGCAAAGTAAGTGGATGACTGAAATGTTATTGGAGCACTGCGCCGCCTCCGGACTGAGGACGACGATCTATCGATGTGGGCGACTTTGGGGAAGCAGCATGAACCTTGAAGAAGCTCGTCACGACTATGTCTACCAGTTCCTGAGCGTTTGCCAGCGGATAGGCCAGTTCCCGATCATGCCGATGCAGTTGGAAATTTGTCCGGTGGACCGTATCGCTGAGCAAATCGCTTCGTCTGTCGTGAGCGCGTTACGCCAATCCGTATCGGGTGCAAGGATTCATCACTTGTGTTCCAACAAAAGCTACACGATGGAAGAAATCTACGCTGCCATGCGTCACCAGTTCAAAGATCTCTCGCTGGTTAATTCCTCGACGTGGCTTGCTGCATTGAATGCTCGCATTGTCAGGGCGCCGGAGGATGCTGAAGCCTTGAGGATATTCGCGGTAGTGAAATCGTTATCGTTGTCCGCGTGCATCGATGACCTGGCAATCACCGAGGCGATCGCTTCACGTGAATGCTGGGAGCATGGTCAACCTTTCGGCCTTACCCCTGAGCAAATGATCGAGGCCGTGTTGGCCGGATCTGCCCGGGTATCCTCCCATGCTCAAGCTGTCGCGCACTGATACCGTAGAGCTGGAAGCGTCTAGACAAGGAGTTAACGCATGACCCGTTACATCAACTTTCTTTTACTCGCGCTGATGGGAAGTACCTGGGGGCTGCATTTCGTGTTGGTAAAGAAAATTACCAGCACAGGGGTTCAAGCCGATCTCATTCTGTTTCCGACGCTGTTCGGCGTCGCGATTGCATTCATGGCGCTCATGGCGGTCAGTCGCAGTTCGTGGCGCATCAATGCGTCCTGGTGGGTGTTCCTCATCATTTGCAGCGTGTTGGGTTATGCCTTTCCAATATGGCTTGAGCTGATCGTGGCACCGTACATCGATTCGACGCTGCTCACGCTGATCGTCACCAGTACGCCGGTTTTTTGCATCTTGCTGGGGTTTATCCTGCGCTTGGCAACGGTCACTGTCTGGCATTTGTCATGCGCTGCCTTGGGGATCAGCGCTGCGATGATGTTACTGCTGCCCAGCGCGGCGCTTCCCGAGGGCTCGTCGAGGCTTTGGCTGGCCGCGGCCATCGGCGTTCCGGTGAGCTACGCGCTGTACAACCTGTACGTCGCCGCAGCCTGGCCCAAGGGGTTAGGCGTGTTCACCATGGCGGCCTATGAGTCGGTGATTGCGGCGTTGTTGGCATTGCCGTTGTTCATGACGTCGACATCGAAGGTGGGCTATCAAGGGTTGGTCCAACACGGGCCGGAGGTGACGCTGCTGGTTCTGGTCACGGCGGTGGAGGTCTGGTCCTTTTTCGAACTGGTACGCCGGGCCGGTGGGATTTATGTGTCATTCGCCAGTTTCGCAGCGCTGGTAGCAGGCATCGCATGGTCGGCGTTACTGCTCGATGAAGAAATTACGCCGTGGATGAATGTCAGCATCGGGGCGATCGTCTTGTCGCTGTTGCTGTGCCTGGTTGGAGATAGAAGCCAGGCTCGCGAGGCGCCGCTGAGCAAGGCGGCCTGAGGAAAGATTGCATCGGGTCGTTCAGACCCCGAAATCAAACGTACGCCCCCGACAGGTCCTGTCGGGGGCGTATTGGCTTCCATAAGCCGAAATGTCCATTCCGAGTGCCTGTCCAAGATTGAAAAACTTCAGTTTTGACGCGTGGTATTTCCGTCTGTCACCCACCTCAAGGACCAGCGTGTCGAACCGGCACTAACCGGTGGATGCGTTGTCAGTAGTTGGCGTCCGTAGCGGCGACGATCGGCTCCGATAGCTGCACGTCAGCAACATGACGCACTTTTTTTTGACGCCTTCGGGCAAGTAACTCGCGATGGATTGCGCCAGGACCGACTATTCCTATTGCGGGTTGACCTTCTATGCGTTTTCTACTCGATCCGCGTCATGACATCGATGCTGCCTTATTGAGCTACCGCCGGGTGTTCTGGGCCCTGGCGTTGTTCAGTGGCGTGATCAATCTGCTGGTACTGGTACCGTCGCTGTACATGATGCAGGTCTACGACCGGGTCCTGACCAGCCGCAACGAAACCACCTTGTTCATGCTCACCTTGATGGCCCTGGGACTGTTCATGTTCAGTGCCTTGATCGAGTGGGTGCGCGGCGAGGTGATGATCCGCATGAGCGCGGGTCTGGACGATGCCTTGGGCGAGCGGGTCTTCGACGCGGCTTTTGCCCGCAGCCTGCGCGAACACAACGCCAACCCGGCACAGGTGCTCAGTGACCTGGCGACGTTGCGTCAGTTGATCACCGGGCAAGGTTTGATCGCGTTGCTCGACGCCCCCTGGCTGCCGATCTTCCTGCTGGTGGCGTTCATCTTTCATCCCTGGTTCGGCGTGCTGACGCTGGTGCTCGCCCTGGTGCTGATCGGCTTGGCGCTGTGGGGTGAACTGGCCACGCGCACGCGTCTGGGCGAAGCCAATCGCTTGGGGGTGCAGTCGTCGATCTATGTCAACAGCACGCTGCACAACGCTGAAGTCATCCAGGCCCTGGGCATGCTCGGGCCGTTGCGCCAGCGCTGGAGCCTGTTGCAGCAACGCATCATTGCCGCCCAGGCCCATGCCAGCGACCGCGGCGCGCGCATCACTTCGGCGACGCGTTTCGTGCGGATCTCCGGGCAGTCCCTGGCCTTGGGGCTGGGGGCCTTGCTGGTGCTCGAAGGGCAACTGTCGGCGGGCATGATGATTGCGATGTCGCTGTTGCTGGGGCGAGCCCTGGCGCCCGTGGAAATCGCCATCGGCTCGTGGAAGCAATTCAACGCCGGGCGCCAGAGCTATCAGCGCCTGAGCCAATTGCTGGCCCAGCACCCGCGTGAGCGCTTGCGCATGCCGTTGCCACCGCCCACCGGTGCGGTGCGCCTGGAACAGTTGTATGTCGGCCCGCCGGGTGCTTCGCAGCCGATCCTGCGCGGGATCAATTTCAGCCTCGCCAAGGGCGACGTGTTGGCCGTGGTCGGGCCCAGCGCCAGCGGAAAATCGACGCTGGCCCGGGCCCTGGTCGGGGTCTGGGCGGCCATGGGCGGGTCGGTGCGCCTGGACGATGCCGAGATCAGCCAGTGGTCCCATGACGCCCTGGGGCCGCACCTTGGATACCTGCCCCAGGACATCGAGTTGTTCGACGGCACGGTCGCCGACAACATCGCTCGTTTCGGTGAGCAGGACGCCGACAAAATCATCGCCGCCGGACGGCATGCCGGCATCCACGAAATGATCCTGAGGTTTCCCAAGGGCTACGACACGCCGCTGGGCCCCGGCGGACTTGGCTTGTCCGGTGGGCAAAAACAACGCCTGGGCCTGGCTCGCGCACTCTACGGGCGGCCGTCGCTGATCGTGCTCGATGAGCCCAACTCCAATCTCGATGACGCCGGCGAACTGGCGCTGGTCCAGGCGATCAGTGCGCTCAAGGCGGCCGGCAGCACCGTGGTGTTGATCACTCACCGGCCCAGTGTGCTGGCGGTGGTCGATCACATCCTGGTGCTCAAGGACGGTACTCAACAGGCGTTCGGCCCTCGGGACCGGGTGCTCAAGGCATTGATGCCGGGGCCGCGACCGGCCACGGTCAAGGAGGCTGGCAAAGATGCGTGATCTGATCCCAGAGGCACACGCTTACAGCGAGCAGGGGCTGAGCGTGCGCAACACCCTGGCGCTGCCCAGCGCCAGGACCGATGCCGGGCGTGCAGCGCGTTATGGCGTGGGGTTCCTCGTCCTGACGCTGGGTGGTTTCCTGCTCTGGGCTTGCCTGGCGCCACTCGACCAGGGCGTGGTGGGCAGCGGCACCGTGGTGGTGGCGGGGGAGCGCAAGGCGGTGCAGTCGCTGGTCGGCGGGGTGGTGGAAAAGCTGCTGGTCAGCGATGGCGACCGCGTCACCCAGGGGCAATTGCTCGTGCAACTCAACACGGTGCAGGCGCAGTCGCAACTGGACGTGACCCTGGGCAAGCTGCTCAATGATCGCAGCATTGAGGCGCGCTTGATTGCCGAGCGCCTGGGCAGCGCCGAGATCCAATGGCCCGCGGAACTGCTGGCCCACGCCGACGAGCCGCGGGTCAAGGCGGCCATGGCGTTGCAGAGCCAGTTGTTCATCACCCGCCGTGCGGAGCTGGGTAGCCGCTTGCAGATCATCGAGCACGAAGCCGCGGCACTGCAGCAACAACTGCTTGGCTACGAAGGCGTCAAGCGCAACTACGACGCGCAGATGCGCTTCCAGCAGCAAGAGCTTGAAGGCCTGCGTGACCTGGCCCGGGAAGGCTACGTTCCACGCAACAAGCTGTTCGAGGCCGAGCGCAACGCGGCCCAGTTGGCGGGGCAGATTGCTTCTGGGGTGGGCGATGTCGGCAGGACTCGGCAGGCGATCAACGAAAGCCGGCTCAAGGCCTTGCAGGCGCAGCAGGAGTTCCGCCGCGATGCCGAAACCCAACTCAGCGAAGTCTCGGCCGAGGCGGCCGGTTATGCCGATCAGATCCGGGCCTTGCAGTTTGAAGTCGACAACGGTGCGATCCGCGCGCCAGTGGCCGGGCAGGTCATGGACGTGAGCATTCATACGGTCGGCGGCGTTGCGCAGGCCGGCCAGACCCTGATGCAGGTGGTGCCGCTGGATGCGCCGATGGCGATCACCGCCCGCTTCGAGCCGCTGATGGCCAACAAACTGCGCCCGGGCCTGCCGGTGCATGTGCATTTCACCGCGCTGCAACGGGTCGATACACCCACGGTGACCGGCACGGTGACGACGGTGTCGGCGGATCAGTTGATCAATGAGCAGACGCACCAACCGTACTTCTCCGCCAAGGTCGAGATTCCCGCCGACACTGTGATCGCGTTGCAGAGCGCCGGCCTGCTGGTGCGCCCCGGCATGCTCGCCGATGTCACGGTGGTGACGGGCGAACGCACCTTGATGAATTACCTGATGAAGCCTTTGCGCGAACGCTTGCTGGCAGCCTTCAAGGAGGAATGAGCATGGTCGACCGTTGCCGCTACCGTTGCTGTGTGTTGCTGGGTCTGTATACCGGTTGGGCGTTGATCGATCCGTTGTGGGCCGCCGAGGGTGGCCTGAGCCTCACCGCCGCCTACGACGCTTCGCGCCTCAACGATCCGACCGTGCAATCGGCGGCTCACGCTTTTGAAGCTTCGCGGCATGAAGAGGACATCGGTCGTGGTGGCCTCTACCCGCAAGTGTCGCTGACCTCGCGCTACGGCTACGGCGGACGTACCGACGGCGGTGACGACAGCACTTACGTCAACAGCAACGATTACCAGGCGAACAACGTCACCCTGGCGGCGCAGCAGCCGCTCTACGACAAGGCCCGCTGGGCGGCGTACCAGGAAGGCAAGGCACGAGGGCAACTGGGTACCCAGGTGTTCGACGTGGCCGGTCAGACCTTGTATGACCGGGTGGCAAAGGGGTATTTCGACGTCGCCCGGGCCGAGAACGAGATCAAGCTGATCCAGCAGCAAAAGGCGGCCATCCAAGGCTTGGTCATCCAGAGCAAAAAACTGTACGAGGGCGGCCAGGGCGCGATCACCGATATCGATGAGGCTCAGGCGCGGCTCGACCTGGTGCAAGCCCAGGAGGCTGAAGCCCAGGCGCGCCGCGTGGCCGCCTTGCGGGCTTTGTCCGGGCGGGCCAGCGTGCCCATCGATGACATCCTGCCGATGCGCGAAGAACTGGCCGCCGGTAGCCCGATCCCGCCGGAGCAGGACTTGCCGTACTGGACGGCGATTGCCCGCCAGGCCAGTCCCGAGCTGGCCGCCCGGCTGGCGGCAGTGAAAGTCGCCGAAGCCCAGGCCGACAGTCAGCGCGCCGGGCATTATCCGACCCTGTCGTTGACCACTCAATTGACCCGCCGGGAAACCCGTCAATACCAGGAACTCGACCCGCGCCAGGACACCTATTACGTGGGCGTGCAACTGGACATTCCGCTGTATCGCGGCGGGGCGGTACGGGCCTCGGTGGCCAAGGCCGAAGCACAACTGGCCGGGGCCCAGTCCGATTACGACGTACAGCGCCAACAACTGGCTGAAGACATCGAGGCGGATTACCTGGGCGTCGTCGCCGGGTTCACCAAGAGCAAGGCGATGCAGCGGGCGGTAGAGTCCAACCAGCGAGCACTGGCTTCGACGGAAAAAGGCTTCCAGGGTGGCGTGCGTTCCACGGTGGATATTCTTGATGCGCAACAGCGGCTGTTCCAGGCCCGCCGGGACCTGCTCAATACCAAGCTCGACATGCTGCAAAGCTATGTGAGCCTGCACACCCACACCGGCCAGATGAACCGCGCGGTGCTGGAGCAGGTGCAAAGCCTGTTCTAGACAATCCAGGGTTCAAGTTCGCCACAAAAACTGTCCAGGCGCTGTGCTTGCCTTCAATCTTTCAGGCACAGCACGACCCCTGTGGGACCCGAGCTTGCTCGCGATAGCGGTGGGTCAGTCAGCATCCATGCTGGATGTGCTGCCGTCATCGCGAGCAAGCTCGCTCCCACAGTTTGATCTCCCACAGTCTAATCTGGGGGCCAATCCCCCTTGTGGGTGCTTGCTTCAGGCGGTGAAGTCGCTGGCGTGCAGCTCCTTGACGCCCACCAGTTCGAATTCGAACTCGGGGGTGGCGTCGGCGTTGGTACTGCCGGAGAGGATGCCATCGACGAAGCGCAACTGGCCGGTGGCGTTGGTGGCGTCGAAGGCATTGCTGCCGATGAACGTGAAGGCATCAACCGTGGCGGTCAGCGGGTTGGCGTCCAGGCCGGTGAGGTCCAACTTGTCGAACTCCGCGCTCTTGAAGCCGCTGATCACATCGCGCAAAGCCCCGACGCCCATGTCCGACAGCGCGCCAAACGCGTAGGTGTCCGCGCCCGTGCCACCGGTGAGGTTGTCGGTGCCCGCGCCGCCGATCAACCGGTCATCGCCCGAACCGCCCACCAGCGTATCGTTGCCGGCTCCTCCGTCGAGGACGTTCCCTGCACTGTTTCCCGACAGGGTGTCGGCATAGGCGCTTCCCGTCAGGTTCTCGATGAATTTCAAGGTATCGAGCCCGGAACCCACCGTGTTTTGTTGCGCAGACGTCGAGAGGTTCACCGTAACACCGGACAGGGCTCGTTCGAACGATACCGTATCGTTGCCATCGCGCCCGTCCAGGATGTTGTTGCCGGCGCCGGCGAACAGCGTGTTGTCCAGCGCGTTGCCCGTGCCGTTGGCGGCGCCAGTGCTGTCGATGTACAGGTTTTCGACATTGTTGCCCAAGGTATAGGCCGCCAGACTGCTGTGCACGCTGTCGATCCCGCCCGTCATCGCATTGCCGTTGGTCTCGATCACGCTGTCGTCGGCATTGTCGACAAAGTAACTGTCGTTGCCGTCGCCACCGCTCATGCTGTCGGCCCCGGCGGCGCCATCGAGCACGTTATGGGCGGCGTTGCCGGTGATGAAGTTACGCCGCTCGTTACCGGTGCCGTCGATCTCCGATATGCCGGTGAGTACCAGGTTTTCGAGGTTTGCGCCCAGGGTCCAACTGACCGAAGCCTGCACGGTGTCGATCTGCGAGGCCGAGGTGTTGGTTTCCACCACACTGTCGAACGCGTTGTCGACCACGTAGATGTCGTTACCATCGCCGCCGGTCATGGTGTCGGCGCCCAGGTCGCCATCGATCGTGTCGTTGCCCGAGCTGCCCACCAGGGTGTCATCCTGGTCGGTGCCGGAGATCATCCCGCCCTGGTTCTGGGCATTGTCGAAAATGTCCTGCACGCTGTTGTTGTCGTTGGGGTTGCCCTGGAAGCCCAGGTCATCGGCGATGTAATCCGCCAGGCGCTGGCCGACGATCTCCGCCGATTCTTCGTGCAGGTGCCAGACGTCATCGGGGTATACCAGCGGATCGACTTCATAGCGCAAGGGCAGGTCGGTGTAGTCCACCGCCAGCTTGACGTCGGCACGTTCGGCGGCCATGGCCTCCTGGGCGGCGCGGACATAACCGACGCCTTCGACGATGGAGGCAATCTTCTCTTCCGAGTAACCCCGGGCTCGGGCCGCATCCTGCTCGTAGTGACCGGTCTCCATCAGGTACACACTGAAATTGCCAAACTGGGCGTGCAGGTAATCGAAGACTTTCAGGGTCGCGGCTTTGTACGCCGCTGCCGCCGCGGCCTTGTCCGTGGCGCGGGCGATTTCCTGGGCGGCTTCCTCGCCCTGGCCCCAGATGATGCCCATGGTGACGTTGTCGATCGACTGCAGCTCGGTGCGCTGGTCACGCAGCAGCGTCACTGCCCGCAACAGTGCCGGCCCGGGTTGGTTGGTGTCTGTCAGCCACCAGCACAACTGGAGTTCCTCGGGGCTGAGAGTGGACAGGCCGTTGACCGTGCTGCCGCCGACCGCGATGTCGATACCGTTGCCATCGGCATCGGTGAACTGGCTGCGCACGTCGTAGGTGGTGTAGCGGTTCAGGTCATTGACCAGCATCGAAGTGCCGGATTGGTCGTCGTCCTCGGTCATGCGCAGCAGGCGCGCATTGGATTGGCCGAGGGTGGGCAGGTAGAGAATGTCCTGCTGGGCACGCTCGCCGAAGACGAAGTCGTTGGCGGTGAGGGTATTGAGGTAGTTGCCGTTGAGGGCGATCTCGAAGCGATTGCCATCGGCGTCAGCTTCGGCGGACTTGACGTAGGTCTTGTCGCCGGCCGCGTTCAGGGTCATGTACAACGTGCCGTTGCTGCCATCGCCGAGGCCGAGAAAGCCCAGCCCCGAAACGTCGATTTTGTCGACGCCAACGGTGAAGTCATAAATCGTGTCGGTGGCCGTGACACCACCGGTGTCGTAGTCGCGGTAGCTGTCGGACAGGTTGCTGTAGCGAAACGTGTCGGCGCCATCGCCACCGTACAACGAGTCCCGTCCGGCACCGCCGTCGACGATGTCCGCGCCGGTGCCGGCCTTGATCGTATCGTTGCCGCCGAGGCCGAGGATCAGGTCCGCGCCTGTCGTGCCGTTGAGGGTTTCGCCATTGTTGGTGCCGGTAATGGTGTTGGCGGGCGCATCGGCCACCACGAGGCTGAAGTTGTCGCTGACCGAGGCACCCGAGGGATCGGTGGCCTTGACCAGTATGTCGTAGTTGCCCGCGGCGGTGCTGGTTGGCGTGCCGCTGAAGGTCAGGCTGGTGGCATTGAAACTCAGCCAGGTGGGCAGGGCGGTGCCGTTGGCGAGGGTCGCGGTATAGGTCAGCACATCCTGGTTGGCGTCGGTGAAGCTGTTGCTCGCCACGGTGTATTTGAATGGCGTGGTTTCACTGGCGTTCTGGTCCAGGAGTGGGGTGGCCACGACCGGGGCCACGTTGGTGGGGTTGGTCTGGTCGGCGAAGACGAAGTGACTGGCCGTCAGGCTGCTGACGAAGTTGCCCGCCATCGAGACCTCGAACCGGTTGCCATTGGCGTCGACCGTGAGGTCCTTGAGGTAGGTGCGGTTGGTCGACGAACTGTAAGTGACCTGCAGAGTGCCGTTGAGCCCGTTGCCCAGGCCGGTATAGCCGAGGGCCGACACGTCGATCTTGTCGGCGGCCACATCGAAGTCGAGGATCTGGTCACTGGCGCTGGTGGAACTGGTGCGGTAGCTATCGAGTTTCGAGGTGTAGCGGAACACATCGGCGCCAGTGCCACCGGTGAGTTTGTCGACCCCGGTGCCACCGACCAAAATGTCGTTGCCGGCGCCGCCATTGAGGGTGTCGTTGCCCGCGCCACCGAACAGTTGCTCATTGGCCGCGGTGCCGGTCAGGGTGTCGTTGTTCGGCGTGCCATTGATCACAATGGCTGTAGGGACGTCCTGCACGGCGAGGGTAAAACTGTCACTGACGGTGGCGTTGCTGCCATCGGTGGCCGTGACCTGGATCGAGTAGGTGCCCGACGCGGTGTCGGGAGGCGTGCCGTTGAAGGTGCGAGTGGCGGCATCGAAGGTCAGCCAACTGGGCAGGGGGTCGCCGTTGGCGAGCTTGGCGGTGTAGCTCAGGCTGTCGTTATCCGGATCGGTGAAGCTGGTGGCCGGCACCACGTAGCTGAACGGGGTGTTTTCGGTGGCGTTCTGATCCACCAGCGGCGTAGCCAGCACGGGCGCCTGGTTGGTCGGCGACGTGGTGGCGAAGACGAAGTTGGCGCTGGTCAGGGTATTGAGGTAATTACCGTCCAGTGCCACTTCGAAGCGGTTGCCATTGGCGTCGGCTTCCAGGGATTTGATGTAGGTCTTGGTGCCGGCGCTGTTGAGCACCAGGTACACGGTGTTGTTCTTGCCATCCCCCAGGCCGGTGAACCCCATGGCCGAGAGGTCGATCTTGTCGGCGCTGACGTTGAAGTCGGTGATCAGGTCGCCCAGGTTGGCGCCGCCGGTGTTGTAGTTGCGGTAGCTGTCCAGGCGATTGGCGAACACAAAGGTATCCGCCCCTGCGCCACCGGTGAGGGTGTCCATGCCGGCACCGCCGTCGAGCTTGTCGTCGCCAGCGCCGCCACTGAGGCTGTCATTGCCCGCCAGGCCGAGCAAGGTGTCGGCCGCATCGCTGCCCAACAGCGAGTCGCTGCCGCTGGTGCCGGTGATCACCCGGTTGAAGATGAAGTTGCTGGCGGTCAGGGTACTGGCCAGGTTGCCCGAGAGG
Source organism: Pseudomonas sp. NFACC37-1 (assembly GCF_900101575.1). Taxonomy (NCBI): domain Bacteria; kingdom Pseudomonadati; phylum Pseudomonadota; class Gammaproteobacteria; order Pseudomonadales; family Pseudomonadaceae; genus Pseudomonas; species Pseudomonas sp. NFACC37-1. The sequence continues at coordinate 494,615 of NZ_FMUZ01000002.1, forward strand.
ATCAGCTCGAAACGATTGCCGCTGGCATCGGCGTCGAAGTCCTTGATGTAGGTGCGGTCGCTGCTGGCGTTGTAGCTGACTTGCAAGGTGCCGCCACGGCCGTTGCCCAGGCCGGTGAAACCGAGGCCGGCGAGGTCGATCTTGTCCTGGGTGACGTCGAAGTCGGTGATGGTGTCATCGAAGCTGGTGGTCGCGTTGCGGTAACTGTCCGACTGAGCGACGAACCGGAACGTATCGGCGCCAGTGCCGCCGGTGAGTTTGTCGACGCCTGCGCCACCGACGAGGATGTCGCCGCCGGCCGCGCCATTGATGGTGTCGTTGCCCGCGCCGCCATAGAAAATCTCGCTCGCGGCACTGCCGAGCAGGGTGTCGTTGCCCGCAGTGCCTTGTACGGTGGTCATCGGTACCGTGGCGCTGACGTAGCTGCCGTCGCCATAGACCAGCGTGGCGCCCTTGCTGGTGTGGCTGATGGTGTTGGCAATGATGGCGTTGCGGTCGGTGCCGTCTTCATTGCGCTCTGCAACACCGTAGGTCGACAGGTCGCTGCCGCTGATGATGTTGCCCTGGATGAGGTTATCGCTGCCGTTGAAGTACTTGCCGGACACGCCCAGGGTGTCGTCGTAGGACTGGATGATGATTTCCGGTACGGCACTGCCCAGGGAGTTGTTGTTGAGGGTGTTGTCGATGACCTCGACGTGGTTGCTGCCATAGATGCGGATCCCGGCGCTGGCGTTGTCATGGATGTCGACGCCCGTGACGGTCACTTCGCTGGAGAGCTTGACCAGCACTCCCTCGGCACCGTTGCCATACACCTCGCCGCCGGTGATGGTGATGTTGCTGGGCGAGGGAATGTCCTCGCTGCCGCGCTGCACCACGATGCCATTGCCGCCGTTGTCGTAGGCGACGTTATTGGTCAGGGTGAAATCGTGGGTGCTGGTGACGACGTTGAAGCCGTGGCGGTCGTTGTTGTAGGCGATGTTGTTTTCGAAGGTGCTGTCGCTGAGGAAGTCGGCGACGAAACCGTCCAGGCCGTTGCCGTGGGACACGCTGTTCTTGATGACCATGTTGACGGTTTGCTCGTGGGGGTCGAAGCCGTACCCGGAGCAATCCTTGATCTCGACGCTGTCGAGGGTGACGTTGGAGTCGTAGCCTTCTTCGCCGGGAATGTAGCCGTTGAACCAGCCGTCGACCTTGCCGGTGGTGCTGTCGCGGTTGCCGTCGATGGTGAGGTTGCTCACGCCGAAATCGTGGGTTTCCTCGCCATAGGCCGAGCGAATGATGCCGGTGATCTTGGTGTCGGAACCATCGGCCAGCTTGACCGTGGTGTCGCCCATGCCGTCGCCGTACAGGTAGACGTTGCTCTTGAGCATCAGGCAGCCGTCGGAAGGTTCCTCACCCCCCGAAACGATGTAGGTGCCAGTGGGCATGTACACCTGCCCACCGCCGGCCGCGGCCGCCGCATCGATCGCACTCTGGATGGCTGCTGTGTCGTCTGTGATGCCATCTCCTTTGGCGCCAAAATTTTGTACGTTGAAAATCATGAGCTTATCTCCGTATCAGGCTTAAACCTAGGTAGACGTCAACATTCCATCGACGACCTTCGTGTTATGACCCAACGGAGCGCAAAAGTTGTGACCGCATATCGGGGAAAGTGTCAAAAAGCCGGACTAACTGATCAGCGGTTGTGTGGGATGTGCGCAAGAGCAACGTTCCGTTGACGCTTTCAAGGCCGAACGATGTCTCCTTGTGGGAGCGGGCTTGCTCGCGAAGGCGGCGAATCAGCCGCTACTGCGGTGACTGACACTCCGATTTCGCGAGCAAGCCCGCTCCCACAGGTTCCATGGCGACTGATAGGGTTTTCCTTGATTGGCATCAACCCCACTTCCAGTCCCACGGGATAACCTCGAATAAACCAGCGCCCTGCTGAAAGGGGTGACCGAGGCCCCCATGAGTTATCCGCTGTTCCTGACCTTGCACCTGTTTGCCGCGCTGGTGTTCATCGGCACGGTGTTCTTCGAGGTCCTGTTCCTGGAGAGCATCCGCAAGCAACTGCCCGCCAAGGTCATGGTGTTGCTGGAGCAGGGCATCAGCCGGCGCGCCCGGCAGTTGATGCCTTGGGTACTGCTGGTGCTCTTCGGCGCGGGCGGCGGCATGGTCTGGCTGCGCTATTGGCCGGCATTGTCCTCGCCGTTGCAGTCGTCCTTCGGCGTGCTGCTGGGGCTGAAGATCCTGTTGGCGGGCAGCGTGCTGGGGCATTTCCTCTGGGCCATGTGGCTGTTCAAGCGCGCACGCATGAACGCCCGCTACGTGCACATCATCCATGTCAGCGTGTTCCTGCACATGGTGGCGATCGTGCTGCTGGCCAAGGGCATGTTCTACATCACCTGGTAAGCGCTGGCGGCGGGGCGCAAGGCGCTTGATACAGGTCAAGGTGGCCCGGCGGGTTAGCGCGCAAACTGCCCTGGCACAGCCACTCGGAGATTGTCATGTTCGACCCGTTCCATACTCTCGGCGAGCGACCCTCGGGACGTGCCTCGGGGGTGGCTGATTTCGATTGCCCGGTCGGTACGCGTAGATTCCATACCGGCATCGGGTCCCTCGACCTGCTTCGAGGGTTGCGCACCAGCCGCCAGAAACGACGGCCCCTATCCCTGGCGGTGCACTTGCCGTCGCGTTTGCGGCTGGCGTCGTGTTCGCCCCTTGCCAGCGACTGCCGATGCGGCGAGATCGAGGGCTATCTGCAGCGCCTTTCGTATGAAATGGGTTTGGTCGGTTGCCACCTGGGGGCAGGGCGGCGCGTCGAGCAGTTTTGCCTGACCGGTGGCACACCGGTGATCGCTCATTTGCAGAAGCTGATGGACGATCTGCGCAAGCGCTTTGACTTCAGCGAGTACGACGGTGCCGATCACAGCATCGAAGTGGACCTGCATCACACCGACTGGTCGACCATGGGCCTGATCCGTGACCAGGGTTTCACCCATGTCAGCATCGGCGTGCCCGACATTGGCGTCGACAGCGAGTTGCCGGTCGATTGCTACCAGAACCCGGCGTCGATCCATTCGCTGATCGATGCGGCGCGCACGTTTGGTTTTCGCTCCATCAACATTGACTTGGGCTACGGCCACGCCTGGCAGACGCCCAACAGTTTCGCCCTGAAACTGGCGACGCTGATCGAACTGGAACCGGACCGGCTGCACGTTTTCGACTATGCCCGCGCGCCTTATCGTTATCGCTCGAAGAACGCCGGGGTGGTTGGCGCCGTTTGCAGCACGGCCGACAAGGACGCCATGCGGCGCATCTGTTGCGAACAGTTGATCGGTGCCGGTTATCACTATATCGGCCTGGGCCAGTTCGTCAGGGCCGACGATGACCTGGCGGTAGCCCAGGAGCACGGACGCCTGCATCGCAATTGCCAGGGTTTTACCCGTCACGCTTACTGTGACCACGTGGGCTTCGGTTTGTCGGCCATTACTCAGATCGAGCACCTGTACGTACAGAACACCGATGACCTGCTTCGCTATTGCCAGCAACTGGATGCCGGGCAATTGCCGGTGTGTCGTGGCTGGCGTTGTGAAGCGCAGGACCAGGTCAGCGCGAGCGTGACCGAGCAGCTTTCCTGTGACCTGGAGCTGGACATACCGGCTATCGAAGCGCGTTTCGGCCTGGTGTTTCGCGAGCACTTCGCGTCCGCCTGGCCGTTGCTGGAAGCGTTGCATGACCAGGGATTGATCGAACTGACGAGCCGGTTTATTGGCATCTTGCCCGCCGGGCGCTTGAACGTGGATGCGATCTGCAACCTGTTCGACCCGGCACCGGATGAGAGAAGCCCACACGCTTTTGAAAAGTTGAACCCCTCATGAAGATTGCCTCCGGTTTCAATCGTGCCTTGGTGGAGAAATACGACCGCCCGGGCCCGCGCTACACCTCCTATCCGACGGCCCCGCAGTTCCACCAGGCCTTTGCCATGGACGAATACCGCCAGGCGGCCCAGCGCAGTCACGCGGCTGCGCAGCCCAAGTCGTTGTCGGTGTACATCCATATCCCGTTCTGCCAGAGCCTTTGCTATTACTGCGCGTGCCACAAGATCATCACCCGCAAGACCCATCGCGCCGCCGAATACCTGACCTACCTCAAGCGCGAAATAGCCCTGCAAGCGGCCTTGTTCGACCGCTCGCGCAAACTGACCCAGTTGCATTTGGGCGGGGGCACGCCGACTTACCTGACCCATGGACAATTGGCCGACCTGATGGACTGCCTGCACCAGTCGTTCGACATGGATGACAGCGACGCCCATGAGTTTTCCATCGAGGTCGATCCGCGGACCATCGATGCGCAACAGATCCAAGGCCTGCGCCAACTGGGATTCAATCGCCTGAGCTTTGGCGTCCAGGACTTCGATGCCCAGGTGCAGATTGCCGTCAACCGGGTGCAAAGCGAGGCCCAGGTCGTCGAGCTGGTGGAGGCCGCGCGCCGGGCGCGCTTCAAATCCGTCAGCGTCGACCTGATCTATGGCCTGCCGTTGCAGACCATCGCCAGTTTCGATATCACCTTGAGCAAGATCATCGCCCTGCGGCCAGACCGGATCGCGGCCTACAGCTACGCGCACCTGCCGCAACGGGTTCGGGCGCAACGGATGATTCGCCCCGAAGACATGCCGCCGCCCGAGCGCAAGCTGCAATTGCTGGAACTGACCATCAATCGCCTGACCGAAGCCGGCTACGTCTACATCGGCATGGACCATTTCGCTTTGCCAGATGACGAACTGGTGCGCGCCCGCGCCCAGGGCACCTTGCAGCGCAATTTCCAAGGCTATTCCACCCACGCCGATTGCGACCTGATTGGCCTGGGGGTGTCGTCGATCGGCAAGGTGGGTGACAGCTACAACCAGAACGTCAAGGAGCTTTCCCAGTATTACGCCCGGCTGGATCAAGGCCTGCTTCCGGTGCAGCGCGGTTATCGGCTAAGCGACGATGACCGCCTGCGGCGTGAGGTCATCAGCGAACTGATGTGCCATGGGCGCATCGACTTCGACCGGATAGACAACGCCCACGGCATTCGATTTGGTGAATACTTCGCCGATGCCCTGGAACGACTCCGGGAGCTGGTGCGCGACGGGTTGCTGGACATTCGCGACGATGAGCTGGTGCTGTTGCCCCAGGGCCAATTGATGATGCGCAACGTGGCCATGGCGTTCGACGCATACCTGGAGGCAGGCCAGACAGTCCAGTATTCGCGTACGGTCTGATGACGGCCCGTCTTGTGGCGAGGGGATTTATCCCCGCTGGGCTGCGCAGCAGCCCTGAGATCTGCCGCTGAGGTGCGTCAGCTTGATTGCGTTCAGCTTTTTTGGGCTGCTGCGCAGCCCAACGGGGATAAATCCCCTCGCCACAAGGGCCGGCTGATTGGCGTTGCTATGATCTTTCAGGGCCCGGGTTTCCGGAGGCCGGAATCAGGTCGCGGATCGCATAGAAGCCTTGCACCAGGCGATTCTTGGCCCGGTACTCACACAGGAGCAGCAAGGTATCCGGCATCTGGGAGATGGAAGAGGCATGTTTGACCACCATCGTCTTGCCTCCCGAGCGTAAGCGCACCAGTGCCCCGGGTTCGAATGTGCCCATTTGCAGTCACCTCACAGTCACGTTGCTTGTGCGTTCTACCCAACCCCCACCCAGTGCCTTGTACAGATTGACTTCGGCGAGCAGTTGCGACAGCCGGTCGACGATCAGGGTTTGCTGGGCGTTGAACAACGAGCGTTGGGCATCGAGGAACGTCAGGCTGCTATCCACGCCGATGCGATAACGCCGCTCCGCCAGGCGGTAGTAATCCTGGTTGGCTTGCACCAGATCGCGCTGGGCGAGTAACTGGTCTTTATAGGTCTTGCGTGCCGCCAGGCCATCGGACACTTCCTGGAAGGCGGTCTGGATGGCTTTCTCATATTGCGACACGCGGATGTCTTTCTGGATTTTCGAGTAGTTCAGGCTCGCCCGAAGGCTGCCAGCATTGAAAATCGGCAGGTTGATCTGCGGTTGAAACGTCCAACTGCCCGATCCGCCCTTGAACAGCCCGGACAGTTCCGTACTGGAACTGCCCGCGTTGGCGGTCAGGCTGATGCTGGGGAAAAAGGCGGCACGGGCCGCGCCGATGTTGGCGTTGGCCGATTGCAGCAGGTACTCGGCCTCCAGGATGTCCGGGCGGCGTTGCAGCAAGTCCGAGGGCAGTCCCGCCGGTACTTCTCTGAGCAGGTCCGATGCCAATGGACGGCCGGGCAGGTCGTCGGCGACCGACGTGCCCACCAGCAACGTGAGGTTGTTGAGGTCCTGGGCGACCTGGCGCTGGAACTTCGCCAGGCTGGCCCTGGCGCTTTCCACCGAGGTTCGCGATTGGCTCAGGTTCAAGGCCGAGGCGGTGCCGACCTGGTTACTGCGTTCGGTCAGGCGCAGGCTTTGCTCATAGGACTGGAGCGTGTCCTGGGTCAGCGCCAGCAGTTCCTGGTCGGCACGCCAGGTCAGGTAGGCACTGGCCACGCTGGCCACCAGGCTCAATTGGCTGCTGCGGCGGGCCTCTTCGCTGGACAGATAGATCAGCGACGCCTGGTCGCTGAGGCTGCGTATGCGCCCGAACAGGTCCAGTTCATAAGCGCTGATCCCCAGGGTTGCCGAATACGAACTGCTGATGGCGGCGTTACCGGTTCCGGTGAGGCTGGCCGGCAGGCGCTGGCGCGAACCGGTGCCGTTGGCGCTGATCGTCGGGAAGAGGTCCGCCCGCTGGATCCGATACTGCGCCTGGTAAGCCTCGACGTTCAGCGCCGCTACCCGCAAGTCGCGGTTGTTGGCCAGGGCGCTTTCGATCAGTTGCGCCAGCACCGGATCCTGGAACAGGTCACGCCAACCCTGTTCGGCCGCCAGGGGCCCCGACAAGGCCGGGGCATAGGCCGAGGTTTGCGGATACTGCCCGGCGACCGGTGCGTCGGGCCGTTGGTAGTCCGGGATCAGCGAACAACCGCCCAGCATGAATGCCGCGGCTGCCAGGGGGCTCAAGAGTTTATGCATCGACCTGTTATCTCATTGTGGTGCCTGCCCAGACCCCGCAGGCCCAGGCAGGCGGGTTCTGGCGGGCCGTGCGCGGCGAGCCGTCATGATCCGATCATCCACTTCGCCAGCCCATGCCGCCCACTCACGCCCAGCTTGGCGGCGGCACGCTTGAGGTAGGTTTCGATGGAGCTGTTCTTGACCTGCAGCTTTTCCGCTATCTCCGGCACGGTGCCCCCGGCCAGCAGGCCCAGGCAGACTTCTTTTTCCCGCACGGAAAGGGTGACGTCGCAGGGGCTCAATCGATCATTGAAATCCCGTTGCAACTGGGTCTGTTCGGCGGCATCGAGTGGATGGCCCGTAGCGCTGCCAGAGGCTTTGAAAGATTGGCGATTGAGGTGCGCATGACGCTCGGCCAGGGGCAGCAGTGTTTCGGAAAGGTATTTCAGAAAGGACAGTTCCTGAAGGGAAAAGTCGCGCTGTACCTGAGGGCGTTGCAATGAGATCACACAGCGGCGGTTGGCCTTGCGTGAAATCAGAATGCACTGGTGGGAAGTGCCGAGGCAGTCATTGCCTCTTTCATCTTTCATTCGTGCGTTCAGGTGGATCAGCAGGGCGTCATCGACCTCCAGCACTCTTTTCACCAAAGGGTGATCGTTGCGCTGTATCGCCGTGGTGGGACAGGGGGATTGCATGTGCACGTTTTTTTCCGCACCCGCATACCCCAACAGCTGTACATCGATGACGTTCGACTGGGTGTCGTCGGCTGTCCATTCACTCAATTCGAGTCGACTGACAGGCACCGTTGTTTCGATCATCTGGTGCACGTTGGTCAAGAAACTCTCGTGTCCGACACTTGAAATCAGCTTTCCTAGCTCTACGTAGAGGTGCGATTTTTCTGCACCCTCAATACACGCATGTCGATTCATAGTCCTTATTCCTGCTTACTCGAAAAAACTCCGCATCCGTGATGTCGACGGAAGAAAATCCGACCGCTTCCAAAATGCTTGAGCCTCTTCTGGAGTTGATACTTGGAGCCAATATCGTCTTGTGAACCTATTGACTTAAACGGTTTAGCCGGTAGGGCTATTAGGCGTTTCCATGTGGGAAAAGTCTGTAAGGGAAAACAGGGACATTCCGGGTCAGTCAGTGGGGTGTGGGTTCTTGGATACCTCCGGGCAAAAAACACGTTGGGTCACAGGTTTTTTCCTTTACGCTGATCGCCGCAGGGGACGGCTTTCAGCGCGGCTTAATGAAAATATTCAGATAAATCAAGTGGTTGTATTCTAGGTTCGATTCTCGAGAGGTTGCTTTTTTCATGATTGTCAACGTGGGAATTGTCTTGCAGTAGTGTCCCAATTCCGGAATCCCAGTATGGTGAAGAATTCTCGTTTATCGATTTTCCTCCCGGTGCATGTCGTTTTTTGTCTATATGGGAGTCGCTTTTTGTCATTGACGCTTTAGTGTCATCGGTAATCGGTCGGGTTTCACGCCGTCCCGCCCAGTTCGCTCAGTGACCGTTTCGCCAGGTCATGCGCAGGGCTTGAACGAGAGGAGGTCGATGTTCTTTTTCCGCAAGCTGCTCTGTGGCGCCAGGCGCATATACCATTCTCGAAGCCAGCAGGCGAGGCTCGATTCGGTTTGCTCGATACCGCTCATGAAGCGCGCGGCATTGACGATCCCGTTGGCCCGCGGGTGACGATGGGCCTGGTAGTGCAGCAGCGCGGTGCGCAGGTCTGGCGTTTGCGTCAGTCGATCGGCCAGTACCACGGCATCCTCGATCGCTTGTGCGGCACCTTGGCCCAGGCTGGGCAGCATGGGATGAGCCGCATCGCCCAAGAGCACCACGTGCCCATCGCAGAATTGCTCGACGGGATGGCGGTCCCGGGCATGCATTTTGAGTATGGCGCTCTCGGGGGTGGCCTCGATGGCAGCCACGACTTCCGGCGCCCAGCCGGCGTAGGCCGCGAGCACTTCCTGCTTGCTGATGTTCAAGGCGGCATCCGCCGCATTGTCGTGATTGCAGGTGCCCCACCAATACGCCTGGCCGTCCCCGACATCGCAGAGTCCGAAGCGCTTGCCACGTCCCCAGTAATGCGCCACGTAGCCTTCGGTCATGACCGGATGGCTGAAGGGCGCCACCGCCAGCCAGGCGACATAACCCGATGGGCGGGTTGGGGTTTCGCCGAGCATCTGTTGGCGAATCACCGAGTTCAGGCCATCGGCGCCAATCAACAGATCGGCTTCCTGAAGGCTGCCGTCCTCGAATCGCACCACCACACCATCGGGGCGAGGGTCATACCCCGTGCAGCGCAACCCGGTCGTCAAGGTGTCGGGTGCGAGTTGCTGCGCCAATGCGCGTAGCAATAGCGGGCGCTGGATATTCACACTGGGATGACCCAACTGTTCTCCGATCTCGTGGATCGGCATGCGGGTGATGGCATCGCCCTGGTGCTTCTTGAAGAAGAAGTCGCGGATCACCTGGCCGGCCTGTTCCACCGGAACATGGGCGTCAATCGAGTGCAACGCCGCCATGGCATTGGCCATGACGGACAAGCCGGTGCCACCGGTGCGCAGTGTCTGGGCCGCTTCGAAGACCTTGACCTGCCAGCCCGCGCGCTGCAGCGCGATGGCGGCGGTCAGCCCGCCGATCCCGGCGCCGGCGACAATGGCTTTTTTGGATGCTGTCATGCTGTTTCACCTGTATCGGGCCCGGAACGACCGGGCGATGTAGTCAAGCGGGGCCGTCAATCCGGCCCCGTGATCGGCGGTCTTGGTCAAGCCAGTGCATTCATGGATTCGGCGTTCCTGGCCCGGGCCAGGTCCATCCGTGATCGGATGCATTGGCCCACTCGCTCGATGTGCGGCTCGCGCATCATGGTCAGATGGTCACCCTCCACGGCGACTCGCTGCACTTGGGGTGCAATCGAGCGCCAGCCGCGGTACGGGTCGCGGAAGGCGGTACCCACCAGTTCATGGGGGGCTTGCAGTACATCGGGCAGCTCGACGTCCGCTGCGAACAGCGTGATGGGCAGGTCCAGTGGCGGGAAGCGATAGTCCAGCAGTCCTTGCCAATTGGCATGGAACACCCGGAACAGCTGATCGAGTGTCGCCAGGGTGATGGTCTCGTCGAAAATGCCTTGGTCGATGCCGTGCTGCCGGATCGCCGCGAAGGCCTGCGGGTCGTCCAGGGAGGAAAAGTCCAGGGCCTGATAGGCGTATTCCTTCTGGCCGTCGCCGCTGAGCAGTTCCCACATGAACCAGTTCATGAACTCGCTGCGTTCTATCTGCACCTCGCCCTGCCTGACGCGCACGATGGTGTCCAGCAGGAACACGTTATGCAGGCGCCGTCCGCGCCGCTGCAACTCGCTGGCCAGTTCATACGCCACGACGCCGCCATAGGACCAGCCGCCTATGTTCAGGGGGCCTTCAGGAGCGACCCGCTCGATGGCGTCCGCGTAGTACACCGCCTGGGCCTGCACCGATTGCAGCGGTTCACGGCCATCCCATGTGCCTGGCGCTTGCAGGGCATACAGGTGGACCTGGTCCTTGAGCACCCGCGCCAGTGCTGCATAGCACAGCACGTGTCCGCCGATGGGGTGGACCAGGAACAACGTCGGCTTGCGCGTGGCATTCTTGAAGTCCACCAGCGCGCCGGCGCCGGGGTGTCCGGTTTCGGTCTGTTGCAACACCTGGGCGAATTCGGCGATGGTCGGTGCCTGGATAAAATCGGACAGCGAAGGTTCCAGGCCTTGATGTCTGGCGAGCATGGCCACCAGTCGCACCGCCTTGAGCGAATTGCCCCCCAGCTCGAAGAAGTTGTCGTGGATGCTGATGTTGTCCAGGTCCAATGTTTCCTGCCAGTAGGCTTGCAGCAGATCCTCCATGGCATTGCGCGGTCCGATGAAGGACCGTTGCAAGGTGGTCTGGACTTCTATCTTTTGCAAGCGCTGCCGGTCGATCTTGCCCGTGGGCCCGAGCGGTAGCTTCGCGATCCTGACCAGCGTGTTCGGCACCATGTAGTCGGGCAGCGCCAGGCGCATTTCCGCCTTGAACTGGTCCAGGTCCGGCTCGCAGTCGGGCAGGGCCTGGACGAACCCCACCAGATAACGGCTGCCGTCGGTTGCCGTCTTGTCGATGACCGCCACCTGCTCGATGTCGGCCCTGAACCGGGCGGAGCCGAGCATGGCCACTTCGATCTCGCCGAGCTCGACGCGGTAACCGCGAATCTTGACTTGAGCGTCGCTGCGGCCCTGGTACACGAGATCGCCGCCAGGCAAGTAGAAGCCAATGTCGCCGGTTTCATACAAGCGTCGGGTCTGCCCCTCGAGCTGGCGATAAATGAAGCGCTCGTCGGTCAGGTCAGGGCGATTCCAATAGCCATTGGCAAGACAGGCCCCTTCGATGAACAGGTCGCCCGTCACGCCGACCGGGCAGGGGTTGCCGGCCGCGTCCAGGACATGCAGGCGTACCCCGTCGATGGGTGTGCCGATGGGCGGCATGCTCGGCCAGGTCGCCGTCGCGCCTTCAAGTCGCAGGCTCGTGACCACATGGGCCTCGGTCGGGCCATAGTGGTTCTCGACCCGGCAGTCGCCGAGGTGATCGATCAGGTCGCGGATTTCGGCAGTGATTTTCAACTGCTCGCCAGCGACGTTGATCTGGCGCAGCGAGGTGGGGTAAATACCCAGTTGTGTGGCGACTTCGGCCAAGCCCTGGAAGGCGACGTAGGGCAGGAACAGGCGATTCACCGCTTGCGTGCCAATAAACTTCAGCAAGCGGATGAAGTCATAGCGCAACCCTTCGTCAATCATCACCAGTTCATGACCGCTGGACAGGGTCGAGAAAATTTCCTGGAACGAAACGTCGAACGAAATGGGTGCGTATTGCAGCGTCTTCAGCGCTTGTGTCCCGCGGCCGTCCTGCGCCTGCTGGCGGTTCTGCCAGAGGATCATATTGGTCAAGGCCAGGTGCGGCATGGCCACGCCCTTGGGGCGGCCGGTCGAGCCCGAGGTGTAGAGCAAGTAGGCGTTGTCTTCAGCCATGATGCCAGCGGCAATGGCGGCCACCCGTTGGTGACTGCCGGCCAGATCGTCGTCGAAGCCGGCGACCACGCTGTCCCAGTGGCGCGTATCGGCCTGGCCTGCCAGGGCCATCGCCAGGTTCGCAGAGGCATCGGCGAACAGCACCAGGCGTGGCTGCGAGTCTTCGAGAATCAGCTGGATACGCTCCTGCGGATAGCTCAGGTCGATCGGAACGTAGGCGGCGCCGGCCTGAACGACACCGAGCAAGGCGACGATCAGGTCGGGCGAGCGGGGCATCATGATTGCGACCCGATCCCCTTGGCCGATACCGTGCCGGTGCAGCCAGCTCACCAGTTGGGCGCAAGTATCGTGCAGTTGGCGGTAGGAAAGACGGGCCTGGCCAAAGCTCACGGCGGTCTGCTCGCCATGGCGGGCGAAACTGTCCAGTAACACGCTCGACAGGTTGTCGTGGGGTAAAGCCGTAGTGGCTTGCGGCGTAGTTCGGTCGACGGGCGGCAGCCAGGCCGGAATGGCCGGCTTGGCCTCAGGCGCGGCGATCATCAGTTCCAGCGTACGCAGCAGGTACTCGGCATAGGCTTCGGCCTGGCTCGTGGCGACACGCGCGGTGCGGTAGTCCATCTTCAACATCAGCGAACCGTTGGCGGGGTGGCGGCCGAGGGTGGTCAGCAAGTCGTAGTTGCTCGCTTCCGTGGTTTCCCAGTCGGTGAGGATCTCTTCGCCTTGGGCCAGCAGGTCCTTGAGCACGTAGAAATCGACGTAATTGAACACCACGTTCAAGGCGATATCGGTCTCGCGATGAATCAACGCGAACGGATAGCGCCGATGGGCGAATACCTGTTGTTCCTGGGCAATCGTTGCCCGGATCAGCTCCAGCCAGCTCTGGCCCTGGCTGCTGAAGCGTACCGGCAGGGTATTGAGGAACAGACCCAGGACCGAGGCGGCATCTTCGAACGCCGGCCGACCATGACTGATCACGCCGCACAGCACGTCCTTTTGATTGGACATGATCGCCTGGGCGAAACCGTGGGCCGTCAGCAGGACCGCGCGCAGGGGCAGGTCATGGGCCTGGCAGAAGGCTTCGAGCCGGGCCAGGTCCGCGGCGGGCAGTTCCCGGTAGGCCGAGCGGTGCGGTGTCGGGTCCGGTGCCACCCCATGGATCCAGCTGGTCATGGCCGCGGCGGGCGCCTCGTGCAGGTATTCGCGCCAGAACCGGCGGTGGGTCTGCGTCGCGATGGCTTGTTGCTCCAGGGCCACGAAATCGGCTGGCGTGGTGGTCAGGGCCGGCAGGGCATCGGTGCCAGGTGCTGAGGTGTAGAGCGTGATCAGGTCGCGCATCAAGGTGGCGACGCTCCAGCCGTCGAGGATCGCATGGTGGAAGCTGAAGACCAGGTCGATTTCAGTCTCCGCGACGAACACGCAGAACTGATACAGCGGCGCCCGATGCCAGTCTTCGCGGTAACGCTTGCGTTCCTCCACGTAGGCGGCAATGGCCTGGGCCCGGGCGTCGGGGCTCATTGAGCAGACATCGATGATTTGCACCGGGGGCTCGACGCTCGAGTGAACCCGGGCCATGGGCACCTCGGCGTGACCGATATCGAACGACATGCGCAAGGCCGGATGACGCCGGATCAATGCGGCACAGGCCCGCTCCCATGCCGGCGCATCCCACTGCAGGCGCAAGCGGTAGCGGAAGATGTCGTGATAGATCGCCGAGTCCGGGTGCATCATCGAGTGATAGATCATCCCGACTTGCAGTTGCGAAGCGGCAAACACGTCATCGAACACGCCTTCGCTGGCCAGGCGGATCGCCGCCGGAACCTGGGCGAAAGGCGCCACGTGGGCCAAGGGTTCAAACTCGGTGGCCGGGGGTTGCCCGGACTCCAGGGCCTCGGCCAACTGGGCAATGGTGGGGTACTGGTAGACCTGCGCCAGGGTCAACGCAATCCCCTGTTCACGGGCATGGATCTGCAAGTGGATGACCTTCAGGGAGTCGCCACCGAGCATGAAGTAGTTGTCATGGATGCCCAGCGTCGAGCGCTTGAGGTTGTCCCGCCACAGCTCGGCGAGGGCCTGTTCCAGCGTCGTGCGTGGGGCTGTTGTATCGCTATCCAGGTTGGCTGTCGGCTCGGGCAGGGCCTTGCGATCCAGCTTGCCGTTGACATTCAACGGGAACTGATCGAGTTCGACCAGGTGCCTGGGCACCATGTAGTCAGGCACCTGCTGGCGCAAGGTTTCCTGCAGCGCCTGCGGGGATGGCGAGCAGCCGGGCTCGCTCACCCAATAGGCGTTGAGGTACGCATCACCGGCTTCCTGGCGGGCGATCACGACCACGTCCTTGACACCTTCACAGGCGAGCAGGTGGGCTTCGATCTCGCCCAGTTCGATGCGCAGGCCGCGGATTTTCACCTGGAAATCGTTGCGTCCCAGGTATTCGAGGCTGCCATCGGGCAGCCAACGCCCGAGGTCGCCGGTCTTGTACAGCCGGGCCTGGGGCTCGGTGCCCAAGGGGTCGTGGATAAACCGTTCGGCCGTCAGCTCGGGACGGTTCAGGTAACCCCGCGCGACCCCGATGCCACCGATGTGCAGCTCACCGGCCACCCCCGGTGGCAGCAGTTGCAGGTTCGCGTCGAGGACATGCATTTGGATATTCGCGATCGGTCGGCCGATCGGGACGATGCCGTCGTGCGCATCAGGCCGGCAATGCCATGCCGTCACGTCGACCGCCGCTTCGGTGGGGCCGTAGAGGTTGTGCAACTGCACCGTCGGCAGACATTCGAAAAAACGCTTCTGCAAGGCATGGGGCAAGGCTTCGCCGCTGCACAAGACCTGCTGGAGCGCGGGCAGGCGCTGTGGCTCTACCTGGTCGAGAAAGACCTGCAACATCGATGGGACGAAATGCAGTAGCGTAATGCCGGCGCTCGCCATGATGTCCATCAGGTAGCGCGGGTCCTTGTGCCCGTCGGGGGCGGCGACGATCAGTTGCGCGCCACTGAGCAACGGCAGGAAAAATTCCCAGACCGACACATCGAAACTGAACGGCGTCTTTTGCAGGATCCGGCTGTGTTCATCGACCCCATAGGCATCGCGCGCCCAGAGCAAGCGATTGACGACCCCGTCATGCTGGTTCATCACGCCCTTGGGCAAGCCGGTGGAACCGGAGGTGTAGATCACGTAGGCCAGGTGTCGCGGCGTCAGCCCGAGCGCGGCGGGGTCCGGGTTGTGCGTCGGTTGTCGGGACAGTGCTTCAGAGTCGGCATCCAGGCACAGCACGGGCATCGTCACGGCGGGCAGGTTCGCCAATAACCCTTGGGTGGTGATCAGGGCACTGGGCGCGCTGTCGCTGAGCATATGGCTCAAGCGGTCGGCCGGATAACCCGGGTCCAGCGGCACGTAGGCGGCACCCGCTTTGAGAATGCCCAACAGGCCGACCACCATCTCCAGGCTGCGGTCCAGGCAGATGGCAACGCGATCGTCGCGGCCAAGCCCGGTTTCCAGCAGGGCATGGGCCAGGCGGTTGGCCTGACGGTTCAGCGCGTCGTAAGTCAACGCCTGGTCTGCGAAGCGCACCGCGATGGCGTCGGGGCGAGCGGCGACCTGGGCCTCGATCAATTGATGGAGCAGCACATCCCTGGGGTAGTCGACGTCGGTGCGATTCCAGTCCCGCAGCAGTTGGCGCTCAGAGGGCGCCAACGGGTCGAGGGCCGCGACCGACACGTCGAAATCAGCGGCCACGCACGCCAGGATGTTCATGAAGCGCTGCTGCAGGGCCTCGATCTGCGGCGCGTCGAAATAGGCCTCGTTGTAGATGAAGTGCATCCACACATCGTCTTGCGGCGCGGACTCACGAACGTGCATCGCCAGTGGCATTTGTTCGTAGCCATTGCTGAGCTTGACCGGCTGTGCCGGCGCGGGCCCGTACCAGGTGTCCTGGTCCTGTTCGTAGGACACCACCACGTCGAACAACTGCCGACGCCCCAGGTTCTGTAACCCGAGTTCGCGGTTCAATTCGCTCAGCGGGAAGCGCTGGTAGCGATAATCCTGCTTTAGCGTCAGGGCGATCTTGCCGACCAGGTCGCTGAAGCTCAGGTCGGTGCCCAGGCTCAGACGTACCGGGCTCATGCCGACGAACAAGCCCATCGTGGCCTTGTGTGCGGCATTGGCGCGGTTGAGGATGGGCAGGCCGATGACGATTTCATCCCGTTGTTCGGTGCGCGCAAAGTAGCTGTACAGCACCCCGAGCATGACGTGGAAGACCGTCGCCTGGCCCGCGGCCTTCGCGTTTTCGCCAAGACGGTTGTAAAGCGCCCGGGGCAAGCGCCAGGCATGGTTCTGGCTGGGCGACAGGCGTTGGTCGAGTCGACCCAGGTGACGGGGCGCGAGCAGGGGCTCGGGCAGTGTGCGGTACTTCTCCAGCCAGTACTGGCGTTGGCGCTGGAACGAAGCCGAGTCTTTGCTGGCGACTTGCTGCTCGACATACGCTTGATAGGTGGGGGCCGTCGCCGTGTTTTGCGCTTGGTCATGCAAGGCGGTATAGGCCTGGCTGAGTGTTCGACCAATCATGGCGAAGGACCAGCCATCGATGATCAGGTGATGGCAATTGACGAAGCAGTAGTGGAGGTCTTCCCGGACCTTGACCAGGTCCGCGCGCACCAGCAGCCCATCGTCAAAGGAAAACGGGATTTGCAGCTTGGCCTGCAGCAAGGCCAATGCGCTGGCCTCCGGATCGGCATGGCCCGACACGTCGTGCACCGCCAGCGGGGCGTCGACCGGCCCCAGGAAGCGTTGGCGCGGCAGCGGGTGCTCGCTGGAGCCGGGCACCAGCTGGATCCGCAGGGCATCGTGGCCGTTGACGATCTGGTTGAAGGCCGCCTGCAGCAGCGTGGCGTCGACCGTGCCGTTGATACGGGCATAGCCGCCGATGTTGTACAACGGACTGTCGGCGTGCAGCACCTGGTCCAGCCAGATGTCCAGTTGCGGGGTGGTGAGGGGATAAAGCACGCACTCTGCGCTCGATGCGGGCAGGGTCTGGGTCATGGTGTTCTCCGTGGGCCGATCCGCTGGCCCGATGAAACGAGTGAAAAGAGTGATGCCTTCTGGCCGGGCCAATGGCAGCGCTGTGTCAGTCGCCAATCAATCCGTGATTACGCAACGCGATACGTCGCGGCTCTGCGGGCGATTGCCTCGATTTGCAGCGCTGCCGCTTCGCGGGCGCTGTCACCACTGGCCATCGCCTTGCTGTAGCGGTCACAACGGGTGCGCACGTCAGCACTGTTCAGCACCGTGTCCAGGGCTGAGGCCAGTGACTCGGCGGAGGCCGGCGTGAATACCTGCAAGCCGCATCCCAGGCGTTGTATTCGCGCGGCGTTGTCGAAATGGTCGTGGGCAAATGGGGTGACGATCTGTGGCACCCCGGCGGCGATTGCCAGGGCCGTGGTCCCGACGCCTCCGTGATGCACCAGGGCCGAGGTATGGGGCAGGATGCGGCTCATGGGAACATAAGGCCTGACCAGAATCCTGCCGTCGCTGGACAACGACGGGTCGACCGGCTGGCTGGTCAGGAACACGCCACGGCGGTCGATCAACTTCAGTGCTTTCGCCGCAGCGGCGAAATACTGTTCGGCATTGACCGTCGTCGAACCCGGGGTAAACACCACCGGTGGGGCTGCACTCAAAAAGTCCTCCAGCTCGGCGTCTGGGGCCTCGAAGCCGGATTCATCGAATAACGGGAAGCCGGTCAGTACCGTCTGGGCAGGCCAGTCCTGTTGGATCGGGGCGAACCAGTCCGGAAACAACCCCAATACCCGGTCGGGCGAGGAGATCCACTGACTGATGATGCGTTTGACCCCAGGCAAGCCCAATTCACGGCGAAAACCGTTGAGCTCAGGCTTCATGAGCCGATCGAGAAAGGTGTGCTCGATGACCCCCAGCAGCAGGCGTCGCAAGGGATACGGAACGAAGGTCGGCAGGTTCGTTCCAGGCGGATGGACGGGGCGCGCGAGGGGCGACCAGATGGCGAACGGTGTGACCTGGCCAGTGACCAGTGGGATGCCGTGTCTTTCCTGTAGCAGGCGCGCGGAAAATGCCCACAACGAGCCCAGCAGGACGGTGTCGTCGTCACACGCTTGTTCCAGTAGCCGATACTGTTCGCGCAACGTGCCACCGACGGTTTTCCATAGGGTGGGCAGTGACGTGCGCGGATGCCACAACGCCGGGTCAGCCATGACCGCTTGATATTCCTCGCGGGTACCCAAGGGCAGGAACTTGAAGCCACAGCGCTCGATCACCGGAGCGAACGCGGCGCTGGCGCAAAAGGTTATCCGATGCCCGCGTGCGGCGAGGGTGCGGCCGATCCCGATAAATGGGTGAACGTCACCGGCTGAGCCGATGGCCGTAATGATCACATGCATAAGGCTCCCTTTTTGAGTGATCGTGCGGTGGGTAACAGTCCTGATCGGCGGGCGACCGGACATCGCCTGTGGACTCCATCCACAAAAAACGATTCAGCTCGAGGGGGTATTTAAGCGGTTGCAGGTAGGAAACGTCTGTAGCGGAAAATGGGGACATTCCGGTCCGCAGATCAAGGATTGAACCTGTGGGGCTTGCTCGCGAAGCGGTGGGTCAGCGTGTGCCGATGTCGGCTGTGCCGCCGTCATCGCGAGCAAGTTCGCTCCCACAAGGCGGCCTGTGGTGAATGCAAGCTCCGTGAACACCTCGGATCCCCTGTGGGAGCGAGCTTGCTCGCGATGACGATGGATCAGCCTCCACACCTCGGGCTGCCCAGCGAATTGCTCGCGGGACAGCCCGGGGCTGTCATGACACCCTGGCGGTTTTCAAGGCCTGGGAAATTGCCTCGCCCAGCCGGGCTACATGGGGCGCCTTGACCAGTGTGTTGTGGGTGCCGGGCAGGGCCGTCACGTTCACCTGATCCTGCAGCAACGCACGCCAGCCCAGGGTCGGGTCGCTGCGTTGCTGATCTTTTGCAGTGAACAACGACACCGTGAGCGGGCTGGGCGGGCTGACGTAGCTGCCGATAGCCAGCCGCGTGGCATAGGCAACGCCCAAGTGCGTGCGCAGCAGGGCAGCGTCGATGTCATCGGGCAACTCCTCCGGTAGCAGGCGATGGGTCATGCACAGTGTCAGCATCGCCTCGATGGCAGAGTCTTCCGCCAGCGCCGTCAGTTGCCGGAGCAGATCAGGGTCGATCCCCTCGGGTAGCCAGGCCATCAGGAACTGCGCTTCACTGATCGACGATTCGGGCACCGGGTCCGGACGGGTCGACGTATCGATGATGCCGAGGAACTCTATGGCCTCACCGCCGGCCTGCAGTTGACGGGCCATTTCATAGGCGATCAGGCCACCGGCCGACCAACCGGCGATCCGGTACGGACCTTGCGGCTGGACCTGGCGGATGGCCGTCAGGTAACGCATTGCAATGGCCGGCACATCGGACAGGGGGGCCTCGCCCGCCACCAAGCCACTGGCGGCCAAGCCATAGACCGGTATCTGGGGATCGAGCGTTGGCGCCAGGTCCCGCGCATATTGCACTTCACCGCCCAAGGGATGGACCAGATACAGCGGTCGCTGGGAGCCGGTGCGGCGGATCGGCACCAGATTGCGCTGGACACCGGGCCGGGACTGGCCATCGAGGGTCCTGGCGAAACCGGCAATGGTCGGCTCGACGAACAGGTCGCGCACGGCGATCGGTTTCCCGAGGACTTTGCGCAGGCGAGAGGCCATTTGCACCGCCATCAGCGAAATACCACCGAGGCTGAAGAAGTCGTCGTGGCGGCTGATCCGTTCCTGTTTGAACAGGTCCTGCCAGAGGGCCGCGATGGCGATCTCGGTATCCCCTTGAGGCGCTTCATAAGGCAGCGGCACAGGACCGTCTTCTGCGATGACGGGCTGGACGATGGCATTGGTCGGGCGCTCCAGCGGCGGCGTGTCCTGCAACAACTGGCCGATGGATTGCTGTGCGTCGGTCACCAGGTTTTCCAGGACCTTGGCAAACAATCCGGCGATGTTCTGCACGGTGTGCAGGTCGAACAGGTCGTTGGCGTATTGCAGGCTTCCAGCGATGCGTTCGCCATTGTCGATCAGGGACAGCGACAGGTCGAACTGCGTGGTGTTGTGGGGGCTCGCCAGGGTTTGCACCTCGAGCCCGGGCAACTGCAACGGTGCCGGTGGCGTGTTGTCCAGGCTCAACATCACCTGGAACAGCGGGCTGTGGCTCATGCTGCGAGTCGGTTGCAGGGCGCTCACCACCTGTTCGAAGGGCAGGTCCTGGTGATTGTAGGCGGCCAGGGTCAGGTCCTTGATTTTCCCCAGCAGCTCGTCGATGCGGGTATCACGCTCGGTGGCGACTCTCAACGCCAGGGTGTTGGCGAAGAAACCGATCAACGCCTCCAGCTCCGGACGCTGACGGTTGGCCACCGGCGTGCCGACCACTACATCTGCCTGGCCGCTCAGATGGCTCATCAACACTGACCAGCCTGCCAGCAGCACCATGAACAACGTGGTGCCCCGGGCCTGGCTGAATGCCCGCAGATCGGCGCTGAGGGCGGGCGAAAAGCTGCACTCGATGATGCCACCGGTATACCGCTGTATCGCCGGGCGCGGACGATCCAGCGGCAGGTTCAGCAGCACGGGCGCACCTTCCAGGTGTTGCCGCCAGAAGTCGATCTGGGTTTGCAGCGCCGGGCCTTCAAGGGATTGTCGTTGCCAGGCGGCATAGTCCACGTATTGCAGCGCCAGGGGCGGCAACGGGTCTTTCTGGCCTTGAGTGAAGGCGTTGTAGAGCACGCTGACCTCGCGAGCCAGCACGCTGTTGGACCAGCCATCGGAAACGATGTGATGCAAGGTGATGAACAGCACATGTTCGTCATCGGTCACTTGTACCAGGTGGCCGCGCATCAGTGGCCCGCTGTGCAAGTCGAACAACTGTGTGGCGTTGATCTGGCCGAGGTGCTCGAGCGTGGCCTGGCGTTCAGCGGGGGCCATTGCACGCAGGTCCTGCTGCTCCAGGCGGAAACCGTAGTCGGCCGGGGCGATTTTTTGCAGTGGCTCGTCGTCCACCAATTCGAATCGCGTGCGCAAGGTTTCGTGGCGCGCTACCAGGCGGTCGAGGGTTGCTTGCAGCGCAGCTTTGTCCAACATCCCTTTCAGGCTCAAGGCCAATGGCAGGTGATAGGCCGCACCGGCCGCGTGGTCCAGATGATCGAGGAACCACAAACGCTGTTGCGAAAAGGACAATGGTAGTCGTCCCGCGCGATTGGCCAAGGGAATCGACACGGCCTCGGTGGGCGACGCCCCATGCACCAGGGCGGCGAGGCCACGCACGGTCGGCGCGTCGAACAGTTCGCGCAAGGTCACCCGTGCACCCAGCTTGCGTCGCAGCCGCGAGAGCAACTGTACGGCGAGCAGCGAATGGCCGCCCAGCTCGAGGAAGCCGTCGTGACGGCCAACCTGATCCAGGTGCAGCAATCCTTTCCAGATCTCGGCGATGGCGATTTCAGTGTCACCCTGGGGCGCCTCGTAGGTTTTGCTCGCCAGGGATTCCTGGCCGGGCGCCGGCAGGGCGCGACGGTCGAGCTTGCCGTTGGCGGTCAGGGGCAGGGCATCGAGGTGCACGAAGGCGCTGGGTACCATGTATTCGGGCAGGCCGCTCAACAACGCGCTGCGCAGTTGCTCGGCCGGGACCGGGTCGCCGCAGACATAGGCAACCAGGCGCTTGCTGTCCGAATCGCCCTGGCTGTCTTCCCGCGCAATGACCACGGCCTCGCGGATACCTGGATAGGCCACCAGGGCATTCTCAATCTCGCCCAACTCGATGCGGAACCCACGGATTTTCACCTGGAAGTCATTGCGCCCCAGGTATTCCAGCGTGCCGTCGGCCAGCCAGCGACCGAGATCGCCGGTCTTGTACAGGCGTGCGTTCGGTTCGGTGCTGAACGGGTCGGCAATAAAGCGCTCGGCGCTCAGCTCCGGCCGGTTCAGGTAACCCCGGGCCACGCCGGCGCCGCCGATGTGCAGCTCACCGGCCACGCCCAACGGCGTCGGTTGGCCGTGGGTGTCAAGCACGTGCACCTGGACGTTGGCAATCGGCCGGCCAATGCTCGGACGCTCGCCCAGGTCACGGATCAGGTCGATGGTGGCGTCCACCGTGCATTCGGTCGGGCCGTACATGTTGTAGAAGCGGATGCTCGGGCAGTCGCGCAACTTCGTCCAGGTCGCGGCGTTGATGGCCTCGCCACCGAGCAGCACGCTCACCGGCTGGTAGCTGCTGCGTTCCAGCAGGCCGGCGGCGAGCAAGGTGTCGAGCTGCGATGGCGTGGAGTCGAAGGCGTGCACCTGGTGCTGTTCGAGGAAGTCCAGCAGTTCATGGCCGCTGGCGCGGATCAGTTGCGGGATGATCACCAGCCGGTGGCCGGAGAACAGCTGGGAGATGCCCTTGATC